>CACHCR010000003.1 GCA_902578385.1 uncultured Fidelibacterota bacterium
AGAGGATTTTGATTTTAGTAAAGTTGATTTATTAATTAAATCATTGAGTAATATTGATTTTGTTGATGAGGTTGAATATCGAGGAAGATATATTGATGAAGTTGAAGATAGAATTAATTTAGCTATATTTTTATTTTTGGTATTTGTTGTTGCTATAATATTTCTATCATATCAAATTATCTCAAATACAGTTAACCTCTCTATGACAAATAGAAAAGATTTTATTGATATTTTAAAATATAATGGTGCTTCTAGAATTTTTATAAAAATTCCATTCTATATTGAATCAATTATTTATTCAATTATTGGAAGTTCATTATCATTTTTTTTCGTGAAATACTTCTTTATCACTTTTAATTCCTACTTTGATTTGAACATTAAAATGGATGATTATTTGTGGTTGTGGATTATTGGATTTTCAATATTTATTGGACTATATTCTTCAAATCAATCAATGAAGAGAAATTTAAATGAATAAAAAAAATAAAAACGGTGTTGATACACCTAAGAAAACTAGTCCTAAAAAGAAGCTTACAAAGAAAGATCTTGAGCTAATTATATCTTCATTAGAAGATAAACAACTTAGACTTAAGGCAGAGTTTGATAATTTTCGCAAAAGGAAAGAATCTGAAATTTCATCTTTATTAAAATATGAAGGCAAAAACTTTATTTTAGATTTTCTAAATGTATTAGATAATCTATCAAGAGGAATTGATTCTTACAAAGAGGATGAGATTAAAAAAGCTTTAGTCTTAGTTAAAGAAGATTTAATAAAAAAACTAGAAACTAAAGACGTTAAGCCTTTTGGAAAAGTTGGTGATAGCTTTGATCCAGAATTACATGAAGCCCTTACTACTTCAAGTGATTCTAAAATTGAAGATGATATAATCGTTGAGGTTTATGAATCAGGTTACAAATATAAAGACTTAATTATTAGACATGCTAAGGTTGTAGTTAATAAGAAATGAGTGATTTTTACAACATATTAGGTGTTTCAAAATCTGCAAATGCTACTGAAATAAAAAGGGCTTATAGAAAAATTGCTATGAAGTATCATCCAGATAGAAATCCAGACAATAAAGAAGCAGAAAAAAAATTCAAAGAAGCTGCAGAAGCCTACTCAATATTGAGTGACGAAAATAAACGTAGGCAATATGATCAATTCGGTCATGCTGCATTTAATGGTATGGGAGGCCAGTCAGGTTTCAATTCAATGAATATGGACGATATTTTCAGTCAGTTTGGTGATATTTTTGGAGGTAATAATCCTTTTGAATCTTTCTTTGGTGGAGGAAGGACTTCTTCAAGACCTAGATCTGGTACAGATTTGAAAATAAAAATAAACGTTTCTTATAAAGATATTGTCAATGGCGGAGAAAAGAAAATTAAAGTTAAGCGAATGAAGCGAGCAGAAGGTTTAACATTAGCTACATGCCCTATGTGTGGAGGGAGTGGACAAGTAACTAAAGTTACCAATTCATTTCTTGGTCAAATGCGATCAACTTCTATTTGCCCTCAATGTAAAGGCTATGGAAAGATTGTTGATAAAATACCTCCTGGAGCAAACAAGGATGGAATGAATTCTGTTGAAGAGACTATTAAAATTAAAATTCCAACCGGGGTAGAAGATGGAAATTATATGACTTTAGATAGTCAAGGTAATGAAGATATTAATGGCCAAGCTGGAGACTTATATGTTTTCTTTGAAGAAGAGAGCCATGAGTTTTTTTCAAGATATGGCAATGATGTATTATTACAAGTTGTTATTGGATATTCTCAGACCGTTTTTGGTGATAAGATTGATATTCCTACAATTAATGGCACAGCTAAGCTAAAGATTCCTGCTGGAATTCAGCCAGGACAAATTTTGAGAGTTAAAGGTAAGGGTTTTCCATTAATTGGCAAATCAAGAAGAGGAGACCAATTGGTTAAAATTCAAATTGAAGTTCCCTCAAAATTGAATAAAGATGAGAAACGCCTTACAGAAGATCTTTTTAAGGTTCAAAAGGACAAGGAAATCAAATTTCAAAGATTTGAGGATTAAATTTATATATTGCTATGTTGATGAATTATTGTAAATTCGGTGGAGCCAAAAATGGATAAAGCAAAACAAAAATTTTTTAATGATTATCTTGAAGTAATTACTTTCTTTGTTTTCATCTTAATTTTACTTGTTATCTATATTCCTAGCATTATTTGGGAAGAAGAAGATATGTATAAAGAAGAAAGCCGTTTTCGCATGCAAACAGTTTATAATGTTGAAAATTTCCATAATATTTTAACAGGTTCTTATCAGCCTGATGGTAAAAAGGCTGTAACCCTTGTAAATGCTGTAAGGGACTCTGTAATGGCTGACTCTACATTTTTAGGTGAACAGTTGGTTAAGCTTAATGGTGAAGAATTTTTAGTTGACGTTCCTAAAGGTTTTGATGTTGAATATGATACTACTTTTGGGTTAAGAAGAATTTCTAAAGAAACTATTGTCGATACAACTGTTACAGTTCTTATGATGTCAGAAGAAACTGGCATGGAAGATACTGTTTATGTTCAGAAGAAAAATTTATTTGATACACAGAAAGACCCGTTATTTATGGGAATTGTTGAAGAAACTACTTTTGAAAGAGTTGAAACAGTTTCTTATTTTGACAGAAGATTTAGAAAAGAAACAGATCCTTATAATTTTGCTTTTCTTCCTGATGAAACACAATTTTTCTGTCCATTAACGGGTGATCCATATATTATTGAAATCAATGATGAAGGAAATTCAGTAAGAGTTTCAAGCCCTATTCGTTCTTATCGCGATAACAGATATGGCTTTTTTGCATTAAAAACAAGAAGTCATGGCTATATTATTGATGGAAGTAGAAGTTGGGATAATTAATTGATTGTTTTACTTCTTATTAGATAATAAATCCTTATCTGTTTACTCTGAATCTTCAAGAAAGCAAAACCTATCTTTAACATATAAAGCTAAACTTCATTTACCGATACTTGATGCTTTAAATAATTCTAAAAAACTTAATTCAGTTATTGCAAGAGCTCTTGATGAGATAAGTGAAGAAACTTCATTAACTAACAATTTAGCTTCAATTATAATTGACGATTCACTTCTCTCGCATTCATTAATAATTCGTTCAAAGAAATATAAAACTATTGATGAGCAAATAGCTTTAGAAAGTGATATAAAATGGGGTAATTTAACTAAAAATCTCTACTTCATTTCAGAAGAAAGAAAAACTCCAAAAAATATATTCCATTCAGTTGCTATGCATCATTTTTTAAGAGAAAAAATAAAATTAAATTTTAATAATTTTGGATTAAGTATCAGATATATTGTTCCTTTATCTTCAATTTTAACTACAAGTTTAAAATCAACACAATTTGCAGTATTAAAAAATGGTAAAAAATTTAAATTTTTTGGTAATACTCGGAAAGGATTTATGTTTTTTAAGGCAACTTTTAATGGGTCAAAAAAAGTTATAGAAAAAAGCATTGGGCTACTAGATGTGCCTAATATTAAAAAGTCTGAATTAGAAAAAAATAGTTTAAAATTTATTTTCTTTAATAAAACTAAGATTGTTGAATATTTAGCAAATTATATTTTTAAAGATGTTCCTTTATTGAATTTTGCTGATTCAAATAAAGTTCAAATTTATTCAGGGTCGCTTAAGTTGAATAATGCTCAATATTCTCCATCTTCAAAAGGATTTAACTTCAATGGAATGTTAAGAAACATTTCATCTGGCTTTTTATCTTTATTGGTTCTTGCACTTATTTTATCTCTTTTTTCAAACTATAATTTTATGAACATCGATAACAACCTAATGGTTGATGAAAATATAGAAAATATAGATGAAATTATTGAAAAAGTTAACTTGGTTAACTCTTCAGATCAAATGATTACAAACCTAAAAAATCTTCCCGAAAAATTTCCTGAAATAAAAACTTTTCTACTAACTGAGGATAATTATTTTGTAAATGGACAAAAGGTTGAAATAGAGGGAGATGTAATCAATTTTGATAAGGGAGATGTTAAGGTAAGCTTCAATGAGCTTTTAATTAATTTATTTGAAATTGAAAATGAATTAAAATTTAAAGTTTTTGAATCTGAATTAAATAATCAGCTTGAACAAAATGTTGTATTAAGATTTAGTACTATTGAAAATTCTTTATTAGCTCTTGATGAAATTAAAAAATTTGGTAATCTATCTCTAAGAAAAGCTGCTTTCGATTCAGAATCAAGTAGTTTGCATTTGTATTTAACAATTTTAAAATAATGAAAATAAATTCTGGAAGATTTAAAAATTCAAGCATTGAAATTTTAAAAAATTCTTCATTTAGACCTACTACCTCTTTATCAAGAAAAAGTTTATTTGATTCTCTTGGATCCTTAGAAGATAAATCTTTTCTAGATATTTTTGCCGGATCGGGAATAGTTGGCTTTGAGGCTGCCAGTAGAGGTGCACAGAACGTAACATTTGTTGAAATGCATAAAAAGTATTTAAATCAGATTATATTTAATTCAAAAAAGATTGAATACAATAAATTTAAATTTCTAGCTAGGGATGCGCATAGATTTATAAAAAAATGCGATAATTATGATATAATTTTTGCCGATCCTCCTTACCAACTATATGAGCTAGATGCTTTTATTGGAAATGCCTTAAAAAAACTCAAAAAGAATGGAATTTTAGTAATTGAGTGCTCTTCAAAGGAATCGCTTGAAGGATACGATAAAATTGCTAAATTTGGGGAAACAAACTTACTATATTGGAAAGTATGAAAAGGATAATATATCCAGGAACATTTGACCCCATTCATTATGGGCATATCGATATTGCAAGACGAGCATCAAGATTATTTGATGAGGTATATATTTGCGTTTCTGATAATCAGCACAAAAATCCACTTTTTTCACACGAAGAAAGAGTTGAAATGATCGAAGAATGTACTAGCGATTTAGATAATGTATCAGCATACTCAAATCCTAATAATCTCGTTGTAAAATTTGCTCAGGAAAAAGAAGCAATAGCTATCATTAGAGGATTAAGACATGTCAGTGATTTTGAACTTGAATTTCAAATGGCAAATGTTAATCACGGTATTAATCCTGAAGTTTCAACAATTTTAATGGTTTCAAATGAAAAATTTCTTCACTTAAATTCCAGCATTATTAGAGAGCTTGCAGAATACAATACTGATTTATCAAAATTTGTACCAAAGAGCGTTGAAAAAAAAATAATTGAGAAGTTAAAAGGAAAGTAATGGCTGATAAGATTACAATTAAAGATGGTAAATTAATAGTACCTGATAATCCAATAATTCCATTTATTGAAGGAGATGGAATTGGACCTGATATTTGGGCTGCTTCTCAACGAGTAATTGACGCTGCCGTTGAGCATACGTATCATGGTGCTAGAAAAATCGAATGGCTTGAAGTATTGTGTGGAGAAAAATCATATAATAAAAATGGTGAATGGCTTCCCGAAGAAACACTAGAAACATTACGATCTCATCTAGTAGGTATTAAAGGACCTTTAACAACTCCAATTGGAGGAGGTATTCGATCATTAAATGTTGCTTTAAGGAAAGAATTAGACTTATATGCATGCGTTAGACCTGTCAGGTGGTTTCGTGGAACTCCTGCAGCTATTTTAAATCCACAAAGAGTTGATTTTGTTCTATTTAGAGAAAATACAGAGGATGTATATGCTGGAATAGAATTTGAAAATGGTTCTGATGAAGCAAAAAAAATTATTGAACTAATGAATGATTTTGGACAGGCCAAGAAAATTAGATTTCCCGATTCAAGCTCCTTTGGTATAAAACCTATTTCTAAAGAGGGATCTATTAGATTATTTGATGCAGCATTGAATTATGCGATAGAAAATAATAGAAGATCAGTTACCATAGTTCACAAAGGTAATATTATGAAGTTTACGGAGGGATATTTTAAAAAGTGGACTTATGCTCATGCTGAAGAACAATATAGTGATAAAGTATTTACTTGGGCTCAATATGATAGAATTCAAGAAGAAAAAGGTACTGAAGCAGCAAATATGGCTCAGAAAAAAGCTGTTTTAGATGGAAAAATTATTATTAAAGATGTTATTGCTGATGCATTTCTTCAACAAATTTTGCTCAGACCAAATGAGTATGATGTAATTGCTACCATGAATCTTAATGGAGATTATTTATCAGACTCAGCTGCAGCTGCAGTAGGTGGGATTGGTATTGCTCCTGGAGCAAATATAAATTATAAATCTGGACATGCTATTTTTGAAGCAACTCATGGAACTGCACCAAAATATGCTGGTCAAGATAAAGTAAACCCATCTTCAGTAATTCTCTCAGCTGTAATGATGTTGAATTATATGGGATGGAAAGAAGCTGCTAATTCAATTGAGTATGCATTAGAAAAAGCAATTTTTAATAAAAAAGTTACTTATGATTTTCATCGATTAATGGACAATGCTACTCTATTAAAATGTTCAGAATTTGGCGATGAAATCATCAGCAAATTCTAAAATCCTATCATGTTTATCGATTATGCAAAAATTGACTTGCAAGCTGGCAACGGTGGCAAGGGCGCAGTCGCGTTTCGTCGAGAAAAATACATAGATAAAGGCGGTCCTAACGGCGGAGACGGTGGTAGAGGCGGTAATATTATTTTTGAAACCAATCCAAACCTCCATACCTTGCAAGATATTCGATACAAAAGAATGTATAAAGCAAAAAATGGTCATGCTGGTGGATCAAATAATCGTACTGGAAAATCAGGGGAAGATTTAATCATTCAGGTACCTTGTGGAACAATCATTAAAAACCTTGATAATCAAACTATAATTAAAGATTTAGTCAAAGAAAATGAATCTCATATAGTTTGTAGTGGAGGGATTGGTGGAAAGGGCAATGTCCATTTTAAATCTGCAACCCAACAAACTCCAAGGTTTTCACAAGAGGGAACCAAAGGAGAGTTCTTGTCTGTAGAGCTTGAATTAAAAGTTTTAGCTGATGTTGGTTTAGTTGGATTGCCAAATGCTGGAAAATCAACCTTGTTATCTGTAATGACAACAGCTAAGCCTAAAATTGCAGATTATCCTTTTACGACGTTGCAGCCTCATTTAGGTATTGTAAAATATGGAGAATATCAATCTTTTGTAATGGCTGATATTCCTGGTTTAATTGAAGGAGCAAGCGAAGGAAAAGGGCTAGGACATCAATTTTTAAAACATATTGAAAGAAACAAAATTTTACTTTTTATGATTGATATTGAAGAACCTAATCCTATTGATGTGTACAATCAATTGATGGATGAACTTGTAGGTTTTAATAAAGATTTACTTGATAAGGATAGATTAGTTATTAGAACTAAAATGGATACTGTTTCACAAGATGTAGACGATCGATGGAATTCATTTCCTGAAGAATTTATTGATATTTCTTCTGTATCAAATCAAGGGTTAGATACTTTAAAAGATAAGCTTGTATCTTTTCTATCGGCTTAATAGTATTCCTGATGTAAATTTAATAGCTTGGAGAGGTGGCTGAGTGGCTGAAAGCGGCACCCTGCTAAGGTGTTAATAGAGTAATCTATTCGAGGGTTCGAATCCCTCTCTCTCCGCACTCGTCGACAAAACAGTGTTTTTCACCTTTGTTTTCCACCTTATATTATCTTTGATCGCTTAACAAAAAAGGGAAATGTCCCTCGTCGAAAGGGGAAATAAAGTATCATACTATTTCCATACTCTTTTTTTTACCATACATATAAAAAATATCGTAAACTTATATAGAATCAATATAAAGGAGTGAGAGATGGCAGGAGTTACAGTTACTTTACAAGCTATAGGCTTTGAACAATGTGAAATAACAGAAAAAAATAGAGAGCACTGGGAATTATTTAAATCAAAATACCTTGATGTAGTTAAAAATGACGATCATGTTATTATATCCAATGAAGAAGATGATAAACCCCATTTATTTGATACGGAGGAAATGGAATGGCACTGTCGCCATGATGGAGATGTTCAAGAAGATCAAATTTCTTTTCCAGGTTTTGATATGGGTTATGATGTTAGTAGCTCCAGATTTTTTGCATTAACCAAAGGCGAAGGTCAGGGTTGGAGTTGGGGATTAGAGCCTTATGAAGATGAGCTATACCTGACTCTTGCTAAAATTTTTGGTAGCTACTGGTGGACAATTTATTTTTATGAAAACACTTCCGATAGCGAAGAGAGATTAAATATCTATGTTTCTGAAGATTCTATTAAAACAAAAGTTTTTGAGCCATAATCATAAAATTTGTGCTAAAAAAAGAAGAATCAATATAAAGGAGTGAGAGATGAAAAAAATAAATTTAAATCAATTAGAAGAATTAACGATCAAAATCTCATCTATTGTTGATTCAGAGGAATTAAATAAAAAAGAATCAATTGCAAATGAATTAAAAAATATCTCTTTTGATGCAATCAAAGATCTTGTGGATAATCAGTTAACAGAAGATAATTGGAAATATTCTGATATGAACGAAAAAGAGATAGTTTTTCCATCAACAAGACTTGATCATAGCCTTGTAAATCTTTTTTTTCCTGAAAATAATAATTTCAATTCAGAACGGTTGACTAATGTTGTTTATACATTATTAGGAGATCCGACAAATTTCGACGATTTACAATATAATGAAGATAGAGTTTGGGGTGTTAAGTTTAATATGGAAGAATCACAAAATTTTGGGTTTATTATACAGCGTGTTGATGAGGACGATTTACTAGAAAATCTTGAAAATGAAGATCATGAAGTAAGAGAATATCTTTTTCTGAAATCAAACAATGATGATTTTTTAAATTTGTTTGAGTTGGTTTTTAAATTTGCCTTTTTAAAGATACTTTTTCAACTAGATTCTGCTAGATAAAATTATTTCTATTTATTAACAACGAAATAATAGTAAACTTATAAAAATCATATTTTAAGGAGATGTATAATGGAATGGACCACTGCTCATAGTTTATCATATTTTTATATAGGAATTGCACAACAATCAGATACAAAAATTTATGATCAAGAGATCGATTTTATCAAAGAAATATTATCTAATGCTTTTGATGCCGATCAAGCATCAATTGATCAAGTTGTAAAAGAATCATTAAATGAATACAATAAGGATCTTTTTGAAAAAGGTGTAGGGCATTGTCAGCAAATGTATGTTGCTTGTGGTGAAAGTTATGCCAAGCATCAAGTAGATAGCGAACGATCTCCTTCATTAAAAAACGTTTTTCATGATTTAATTATGAATTCTGTAGAATTAGTAAAATCAGATGATATGGTTTTTGATACTGAAAAAGCTGTTGTAGATATATTGATTGAGTATTGGGATATGGATTATGATGACGAAGAGCTTGAAGGTATGTGGAAAGGTGTCAATATCATTGGATGGTCTGAAGAAAGAATAAGTCAGCATACTGAAAAACTTCAAAAAGAGAAAATAAAATCTCTTTTTGATGCTGAAAGTAAAAATACAACTGAAGAATCTAAAGACATCAATTTGCATAATCTTTATAAGAAAATTTGTAAAGATGGTGAAGTTTTATTAGAACAAGTACATAATACTGATGGAACTAAAAGATTTATTTGGTTTGATGATGCTGCTAATGAGGCTTCTTGGGAGAATGAGGTTTTATCTGATACAGGCTATGCTTTTCATTTATATGAAGAACATCTTTATTTTGCAGTTGTGAATTTTTATACAAGAGAAAGGTTAGAGCCGCAAAATATTTATTTGCTAGAATATGGTTTATTTAAGTATTTGCTTGGGTTCTTACAAGAAACTGAATGTTTAGAAACAGGCGGAGAGCTTCTAGATGTTTATCCTTGGCTAGCAAACTTTAGCATAGATAAAGATTATGATTATACGCAAGATTATTCAAATTGGGAGGAAAAAGATAAAGAGTTATTCAAATCTCAAAACTTGAGCAAAATGAAGAATGTTGATAGTGAAGAATCTGTTAAAGTCAACAATGATAATCAAAGCTCATCTGGTAAGAACCAAGAAAAAGAGAACGAAACTATTTTAGAAAAAAATTTTGAAAAATATTATAATCATAAAGAGCTATATAACCATCTAATATATCCTCAAGGCGATTATCCAAAAATGTCTTACGATTTTTTTGATGTTGCAATTGTGATGATGTGTTTCTTGGCAGATACTAATGGCGATGGTATAAATCAGGATGAGCAACATGAAATAATGACATTAGCTAAACTGCTTCATTCGTCATATTTTTCCCAAATTATTTCATCCCAAGATGGTAATTTAAAAATGAATGAGGCTGTAGATTGGTATTATGCAATTTCGGATAAATTTCCTGAAACTAACGATTATGCCAATGAAGCTTTTTGGAGTAAGATGCGATGGTTTAAAGATCAGGATTGGTTTGATAATGCCTTAGCACAGACTTTGTTGGATGCTTTTGTAAAGCTTGCTAAAAACTCTAATGCGGGTTCTACCAACTATGAAATAAACAGAATTTATGTTGTTGCTTTCTGGTGGAAGCAATCTAATGTTGTGGTAAAGAACCTGCACTATCTCGATGCAGCATGTGATAAAAATCAACTATCTGAAAATGACATCGCATGGACTAAAGATGAAAATATTAAACATTTAATTGAACATGCAGATTCTGAAATTGCTTCCTTACAGAGTAGTTTGGATCAATCTGAAAGCGCAAATGAAGATAGTGAAAAAAGCGATTCTGTATCAATGTCTGATACCTTAAGACATTCTAAGTTAACATTTGATGATTACATAAATACTTATAAAGAAGAGCATCCGAGTGAAGATCAGGATGAAAATCTATTAAGAGCAACTGTTGATTTTCTATATGAAGCAGTTCAAGGAGAGGATGGTTTATTAGAAATATTTAGTCGAACAGGTGGATACTCTACTTATGCAAATAACAAATTGAAGAATGGAAAATTTGCACAAGTTCGTTGGAGTAAGAGTGATCGAAAAGAAGGGAAGCCGAGACGATATTTTGTTGATTTATATTTATTGAAATCTAGAATGAATTACAAAATTGAATCTCTACCAAATCAATCACTTCAAAGTCCCCATGCTGACGAATTTTATGTTATAAGACTTTATTCTCAGGATGATTTATGGAATAATGAAGATTTGCTTAGTAGTCTGATAAAGGATAGTTTTAAATCAAGACAAAAAAATAAACTCATTACAAAACGCAAAAATTTTACTAAAAAAGAGCTCAAAAAAGAATATCTGAAAGATGCTGGAGTTTTGTAGAATCAATATATAGGAGTGAGAAATGAAAAAACTAACAGATAAACAATTAGATGATTATGAATTTTTATCAAATGTTATAGCCAGTGGAGAAATACCCTATACTGATCCAGAAGGCGATGATCCATATTTATGGATTGACAATTTAGAGTATAGAAAAGAAGAACTTGAGGAAGATGTAACTGATGCTCTTGCACGAGGAGAAACAGAATATTCCGATGCATTAGATGCTGTAGTTGTGCACATAAAAAAGCATATTGAATCATTGGGTTATAAGGTGTCTGAATATAAATAAATTATCTACAATATTAATGAAGATATCAAAATCAGATAAAGAACTTTTGAAGGAATTTAAATTATTAGAAAAATCAGCTAAATCGGCTGATGATTATATGAAGTTAGCAAGAGAAATACTGAATACTATTAACGAGTATCAAGGCTATTCTAAAGAAATCTCTAATAAATGTAAACTTTGGGCAAGCGATCTTTACAACATCGCTGGAGATTTAATAATGGATGAAACTGGCGATCAGGTAAAGTCTTGGGATTGTTGGCAATTATCACAAAAACTAAAAGACTAAGAATCAATATAAAGGAGTGAGAGATGGAGAATAGTAAAAAAATAAAGTTTCAGTTAAGTAAATTAGATGTACAACTGTTTGAAAATTCAGATAAAATAATTGAAGTTACTGTAGTCATTGGATCAGGTGTTGGTGAAAAACTTAATGTTGGTGATAATGATGTCGATTTAGATTGTGATATGGATTGGGATACAGGTTCATTTTTATATGAAATTCCAGCTAAAGAACTTGTTGGATTATTAACTAATAAGCCTTTTGAAGATTTAAATTCAGAAGATTTAAGTGACTTTGATTCTGAATTAATTGAGGTAGCAGACGGAAATTTAAATTATAATCAAGTTAATGGTATTGATATTGATAATGCAGATGAAATTATAGAATCTTTAAAAGATACTCCCTATGAAATTGATTTAGAAAACGACGGAGACGACAAGGCTCAACTTATTGAAGACCAAATGTATGATTTGTATAGAAATGGTGATATATATGATTCAGAATACAGTTTCAGTTCTTTATTTTCGTTAAAGTTTGATGACGATGAATTAGGTAGTTATTTTGTTGATTGGCACTATAAGGAAGAATCATCTTCCTAAGCTTTATTAGAATCAATATAAAGGAGTGAGAGATGAGTAAAGAATTGAATATTGAAGAAATTCAATCTAATGATGGCGAGTGGCTTACAGGTATTTTGGAGAGCTACGACAATCTTCACGATAAAATCATATTGCTAAATATCACTCAAGAAGATCTTTTAGATAAAAATGAAAATAACATTGAACAAGTCGGTTATGAGGTACCATATGGAGATGAAGACGAAATTGAAGGTTTAATTTATTATTATTTGAAAAAGTGTGTTGAGTGGTATGATAATACTCGTTCAGGAATTGAAGATTTAGCAAAAGAAGAAGCTAACCTCATCATGGAAGATGAAGAAGGTTCTGAAAATTCATTTCTTGTTCTTTTGTATTGTCAAGGAGAATATGTTTGGAGTTTAGGAGGATAAACCTTCTTTTATTGATGTTTTATCGTCGAAGTATTAATTTAATCCATACTATAATCATACTGGAACTTTAGATCAGTAAGTTATAGTCGACAAATTGGAGCTATCATCATAATGGGGTGTTATACTCGTAAGGGTATCGAGGGTTCGAATCCCTCTCTCTCCGCACATGAATTTTTCTATTAAAAAAAGTTTAATTTTTATTCTATCCATTCCATTCCTACTTTTAATTTTGGTGATTGGAGCTCCGTTTAGAATTTTTAGTAAACTACCTCCCATAACAAGATCTGTCATTCATAGTCCATATAGTTTTTGTGTGGAAACATTAAGCTTAATTGAATCTAAAATTGATCTAATTTTTAACGTAATGGCAGCTATATTTATTCTTATTTCTGTTTTCTATATTTTTCACTTGATTTTTTAAGGAGTATTATATGGCTTTAACATATTCTTCAATGCTTGAATTAGGTACAAAAATACCCCATTTTGAGCTTAAAAATGTACTAGATAATCAAATGTATGCTTCATCATCTTTATCTAACAATAAGCCCTCATTAATTATGGTTATTTGCAATCACTGTCCTTATGTCATCCATTATCATGAAGAATTGAAAAGAATAAATAGTGATTTTGAAGATAAAATTGATTTTGTAGCAATTAGTTCAAATGATATTGAGAATTATCCGCAAGATGGGCCAGAGCAAATGAAAGAGCTATTTTTAAGACTTGGTTTATCTTTTCCATACTTATTTGATGAAACACAAGACATTGCAAAAGCTTTAAAAGCAGAATGTACTCCAGAATTTTATCTCTATGATAATTATGATAAGCTAGTTTACAGGGGAAGAATGGATGATTCAAATCCTGGAAACGACATCGAAGTTTCAGGAAATGATTTAAGAAATGCCTGTTCAAATTTACTAAATGGAAAACCTATTTCTAAAGAACAACATCCTTCAATGGGATGCAATATTAAGTGGAAATAGCTTTTATTTAAATCTATCAATCAATCCTTTTATCATATCTCTAATTATTATCAAAATAATTGACAAAATAAATATCGATATAACTGCAATTAATATTATTTCAAGCGTTTGAAACATTAGAGATTAGGATTAGGTTTGAATTGTATTAATTGTTCTGCAGCATAAGCAAATTTAATTAATTTTTTATCGTCCCATTTTGACCCAATAAATGACATACCTATTGGTAGACTATCAACATAATCAAAAGGGATAGTAACATGTGGATATCCAGCCATAGCTGCATAACTACCATTAACCCAAAATTTATATTCTGCAATTGCTTCATCATCACCACCATCATGGTTTATTGCCCATGCAGGACTCCACGAAAGTCCAACTAATGCTTCAATATCATATTTTTTAATAAAGTTATCAATTTCATCTCTAGTTTTTAAAACGCGTTCAAGAGCAATCAAATATTCTTCTTTTTGATTAGAAGTTTCATTACTGTCGTAAAAATGACTTTGATCGAAGTATTTTAGTACCTCTTCTTTATTTTCTTCATTGAAAGCGATTAATTCATCAAGAGTTTTTAAATCAGAATTTGAGCTTGCTAAATATTGTTCAAGACCAACTTTAAATTCATACAACAAAACAAGCAGCTCTTCAGGTCCAGGATACTCTCTAGTATCATCTATATCGACAACTGTAGCTCCTGCGTCTTCAAGCATGATTCTAATTTTCTTTAGCATTAGTTTTCCATCCGTATTTTGACTTCCTGTAGGTAGGAGCCCAAATCTTTTACCATCTAGACTTGAATCCTTTAAGTTGGATGTAAAATCAAAATCAAAATCATTAGGAATATCAAGTGTTGCAGAATCATTTGTATCAATTCCTGCAATAATCTCTAAAATTTTAGCTGCTGAAGTAACAGAGTTAGCCATCGGACCAGCAGTATCTTGAGTATGAGATATAGGAATAATTCCAGATCTACTTACAAGTCCAACAGTTGGCTTTATTCCAACAATCCCATTAACAGAAGAAGGACAGCTTACAGATCCATTAGTTTCAGTACCAATAGCAACATCTACCAGTCCAGTAGCAACTACTACTCCTGAACCAGAACTTGAACCGCATGGGGTGCGCATTTCTCCATATGGATTGATAGTTTGACCACCCATACTAGACCATCCACTTGTAGAGGAAGAAGAGCGGAAATTAGCCCATTCTGAAAGATTTGTTTTACCAATTATGAAGTAGCCATTATCAATTAGTTTCTGAGCTAAAAAAGCATTTTTATCTGGAAAATTATTTTCTAATGCTTTTGAACCTGCAGTATTGGCAAAACCTACAACATCAATGTTATCCTTAACAGCAATAGGTTTTAATCCATTTTT
This sequence comes from uncultured Fidelibacterota bacterium, assembly GCA_902578385.1. GTDB lineage: Bacteria > Fidelibacterota > Marinisomatia > Marinisomatales > Marinisomataceae > Marinisoma. The sequence goes on from CACHCR010000003.1 coordinate 15,237, forward strand.
TAGATTTTCTTCAATTTCTTCGTCTGATAATTTGCTGATATAAATATTATATTTTTGCTCAATATCTATATTTTCGCCTGATTTAGTGCATCCAGCAAACAAGAGAATTACAAAAATAAATATAAAATTTCTCATTTATAAAAAACTCCTTTTTTTGTAAAGTGTACTTGACATTTCAATTAGTTTAGTTTACTATTATGAATATTATTAACACTAGTATATTAAGGACAAATAATGACTAAAATAACACATAAAGGATTATGGTTTGAATATTCTTCATTAAACAAAGAAGATAAAAGTATTTTTAAAAAGATGACCGTTACAGCACTGATTTGTGGGTTTTTTATCGGAATTGGTGCAGATAAATCAGATCTTGTATTAATGTCAGAGACAATTCATCCTTGGGCTTTATATTTGATACCAGTAATGACATTAATCTTTTTATTTTTAACTATTAAATATTCTTTCGACTTTTATTTCAGACAAGATGAATTATATAAAAAGTATCATGATTTTTCAATGTTGTCTGGTTTCATGGGTTTTGCGGTTTTTGGCATAATCTTGCATTTTATATCTGTTTTTGTTGAATTTGAAGTTCAGTGGATAGATTATATGTTTTGTTCTATTTTAGGAATGGTCATTGGTCAATTATACTTTTATAAAAAGTTTTATCAATAATGAAAAACAACATTAAAAAATTAAGAAATGAAATGAAAATCAGCCAAAAGGATTTGGCCCAATCTTTAAGCGTAAGTAGACAAACTATCAATGCGATTGAAACTGGAAAGTTTGATCCATCTCTTACTTTATCAATTAAAATCACCCGTTTTTTTAAGAAAGGTTTAGAAGAAATTTTCACAATGGAGGAAGAGTAAAGATGAAAAAGTTAATTTTTTCTAGCTTTTTTCTAGCTTTTATGTATGGACAAGAAGTAACAAATGGCGGTTTTGAAACAAATGTTTTTAATAGAAATACTGGACAAAGAATTTATACAGAATACTATGATGACAAGCAAGTAAGAATAAAAATGATTCGTACTGTAAAAGGTAGAATGAATCACGGTCCATATAAAGATTTTTATGAAAGTGGAGCTATAAGAACAGAAGCAAATTATCGTAACGGTAAATTTGATGGTTTGTATACGTTTTACCATGAGAATGGACAGATTTATGTTCAAGTTGAGTATAAGCGAGGAAATTTAAATGGAGACGTATCTTTTTTTGATGATATAGGTCAATTAATTGAAGTAGTAAAATACAAAAATGGTAAACCGATAAATAAAGGAAAATAAAATGGAACCAAGAATAAAAAATGGATTTTTAAGAGCAATTATCTTTCTACCAATGTGGTTTGTATCACTTGCTTTAGTTATGACTTTAGCATCGATATTGGTAATGTTCAGCTCAGGAGTAGATATGGCTGATGAGAAAGCAATTGAAGCTTTGTTTGATGTCAGTTTTGATTCTCCTGTAATGCTAATTCTTACTGCTTTTCAAGTAATGGGAAGTTTTTTAGCACTATGGCTTGCAACAAAGTTTATTGATCGTAAACCTCTAATGTCTATCGGATTATCTGTAAAAGACAAAGCTAATGAAATGCTTATTGGTTTAGGTTTTGCTTTAGCTTTTATTGGAGGGTTGTTTTTAGTTTTATGGCTGGTAGGCGCCATAAACATTACAGGTTATGTTGGATTTAAGCCTGGAGTGTTCATAGTAAGTATGATGTTATTTATGGCAGCATTTGACGAAGAGTTAATATTCAGAGGATATATCTTAAATAATATGATGGACTCAACAAGTAATAGATGGGTTGCACTTGCTGGATCCTCTTTATTATTTGCATTATTACATTCTGGTAATCCAAGTGTTTGGAGTACCTGGGTACCAATGACCGAACTGTTTGCTGCAGGGTTCATTCTTGGAATAAGTTATACATTTACTAAAAATTTATGGTTTCCAACTTTCTTCCATTTTGGATGGAACTTTTTTCAAGGACTTTTTGGTTTTGAAATTAGCGGAATCAATGTTGATTCATGGAAAATGATAAGTCATGAAAATACTGGCAATGTTCCTGATATCGTTTCAGGGGGAGCATTTGGAATAGAGGGATCTGTAATTACTTTATCTTGTACCATAATTTGTACTTATTTAATATTTAAGTACTATAATGAACTCGATAAATAAAATATTTTCTCTATGCTTTGCAATTTCATGTTTTGCATTAGCATATCTTTTTTATAATTCTTCAAACATCCCAGAAGGGATGTTTGAAGATACTAAAACTGGAAAGCCAATGTTGCTTGGTAAAGTTTCAATCGATGAATTAAAACAAGAACCTTTTTCGGGTTGGTATTATGACGAATTTGATAATTACGTTCTAGACACTGAGCTCTTAGATGCTATTTCAAATCCTAATCAATATAATTATGAAATCTTTTTAGGAACTTGGTGCGGAGATAGTAGAAGAGAAGTGCCAAGATTAGAAAAAATCTTTATTGAATTAGGTGTTGATTTTAATCAAGTATCAATTATCACAGTTGATAGAGATAAAGTAAGTCCTAATGATGAGCAAAATGGAAAAGATATTCGATATGTTCCCACCTTAATTATTAAAAGTAATGATATTGAAATTGGAAGAATTGTTGAATCACCTTCGTCTGAAACAGCTACTTTAGAAAGTGATTTATTCGAAATTACACTTGGTATTCCACCAACTCCAAATTATAGCGAGAATTAGTTATGTGGCATTTTATTAAATTTCTTTTATTATCTGTGATAACTTTCGGTATTTATCCGCTTTATTTTTATGTGACAAGGCAGGAGAGAACAAACGAATTATTGGAAGAGATTCTAGATAAACTTAATAAGAAGTAGTTTTTTCTTTTAAGAAATCTTCTGATGCTTGAAAAATAATCTCTTTTCTTTCATCTTTTAATCTTTCAAAAGCTCTAGGCATTACTGCTAATCGAGGATTGGTTTTAAGATAATCTAAATTATTTTTAATAAATGACCAATAAAGCCCATCAACAATATCACACCAAGGACCTTTTTTAAAGTTGCTCATTTTCATAATATAGCTTGAGCCGCAAATATATGGTTTTGTTGAAAATATACCTCCGTCAGCAAAGGTTCCCATTCCATATACATTTGGTACCATAACCCATTCAGATGAGTCTACAAACATCTCCATAAACCATTTATAGATTTCATCAGGATGGATTCCTGAAAGATTCATAATATTGGAAAGAACCATTAGTCTGTTTATATGATGGGTATATCCATACTCTAAAGTAAGTTTAATCGCATCATCTAATGGATCGATACCGGTTGTACCTTCATACCAATCTTTAGTTAATTTTCGATCATTTTTAAAGAAGTTATAACCAATTTGTTTATGACTTCTGGTTTGATAAACACCTCTAATAAACTCTCTCCAACCCATTATTTGCCTTACAAAGCCTTCAACAGAGTTAAGAGAAACATTATTTTTATTACTAAATGTTATAGCTTTTTCAATGACTTCGCCAGGAGTGAGCAGGCCAATATTTAATAATGGACTTATAGCAGAATGAAATAAGAAACTATGATTATCATATATTGCATCCTCATAAGGACCAAAAAGCTCAAATTTTACTTTAAAAAATTCATCAAGATACTCTAAGGCACCTTCTCTTGAAAAAGGAATCCAAAATTCCTCAGATGTATGTCCTGGATGATCAGAATAATTAGTTTCAATAAATTCATTAACATTCTCGAGATAACTGCTTGAATATTTTTTGATTTTGGGAATTTCAAGTCCTTTGGGTATTTTTTTTCTATTTAATTCATCATAATTCCATTGACCACCAAAAGGTTTTCCATTATCCATTAAGATGTTTAATTCTTTTCGCGTTTTTCTATAAAAATTTTCAAGCAATAAAGTTCTTTTACCTTCTTGATAATCCTTAAAATAGCTTCTATCATGTATGAACATAGGAGACTGAAGAACTTCAAAATCAATGGATTGATTTTCTAGAAAAGTTAAAAGGGTAGATTCGAATTCTTTGTTTTCAACTTCATAAATAAAGATTTTTTTGGGATTGATTTTCGAAATTGTTCTTTCAAGTTTAGATACATAATTTGATTCAAAATCGTTATTGAAATCTTTATAATGTAGGTTATAGCCTTTTTCAGTCATTTTATCTCTATATTCTCTCATCGAAGCGAGAAAAAATGACATCTTTTTTTTGTGATGTTTTCCATGCAAAAAAAGATTGAAATCTTCACACATGAAAATATCTGTTACTTCATTTGGATGATTATTTTTATCAAATAATTGATTTCCTAAAACAATCAGTAGAGATTTCATTTATTTTTGACTGTTTTTATACTCTTCAGGAGTAAGAGTTTTCATAGTTAAAGCGTGAATTTCTCCATGCATATACTCGTTCAGTGCTTTATAAACAAGTTGATGTCTCTCAATTAAACTCATTTCATTGAAGTCTGGGCTCACTAAAGTCATACTAAGATGATAATTACCTTCAAAAGTTGCATGATTTTCATGTTGAGCTGTGTAATCATACACGTGAATGTAGTCTACAGATATTACATCTGAGATTTTTTTAGAAATTATGTTCTGTAATTCTTCAAGCTTCATTGTAAATTCGTAATGTGATGTCTGAATTTAATTCAAAATTCATAAAATACTTATGTCTTTTACTCTTTTTAAAAGGCTGCGCTTATTTTAATACATTTTATAATGCTGAAGAGCACTTTGAAACTGCTGAACGAATTCGAATAGAAAATCTAGGCGGTCAAATTCCTTCAAGATCTATTCAAGAGTATGGTAAGGCTATAGAGAAATCTGAAAAGGTTCTTAGAGAGTACTCAGACAGCAGATATGTTAAAGATGCAAGATTATTAAAAGGGAAATCGCATTATTTTAGAAGGGAATATGATAGTTCTGTATCTATTTTTAATCAGCTTATCTTAGAAGAAGGATTTGAGCAGGAAGCAAAGTATTGGTTGGCATTATGCAAATGGAAAGATCTTAAGCCTCAACCAGCAATCAACGATCTTAAAATACTTTCTGAAGAGGTTGATTCTAAAGAGTTTAAATCAAAAATTTTCCTTTCATTGGGAGAAATATATTTAAGTATAGATGATTCTATTAACGCATACGATAATTTTGATAAAGGGGCAAATCTTAGTAATAATAGAATTTTAAGAGAACAGGTTTATTTTCAAATTGCTGAAATTTCGTTTAATCAAAACGATTTAGAAAAAGCATTAGATAGTTATCAAAAAGTTCTAACTAATACCATTTCATTGAATAGAATTCAGGATTCAAATTTAAAAATAGTACAAATTTATAGATTAAGAGGAGAATTAGATAAATCTGCAAGCAAAATTCAAGAGTTGATTCTTGATGAAGATTTTACTTCAATTAAATCTGATTTAGATCTTGAGTTAACTAAAATTGAGTTAAGTCGAGGAAAAATTGACTTTGCTATAGAAAATTTTGATAGAATTGGAAAAGATTATCCAAATACGCAGACTGCAATCGAATCATATTATTTACTTTCTGAAATTTATTTGAGCTCACCAAATATTGATTTTGAAAAAGCCAAATTTTTTATGAATGAGTCAATGAAACAGAATAGTAATTCTCCCTTTAAAGTGTTGATAAATAAAAAAAGGGAGGACATTGAAAAGTTAATTCAGCTTGATTTAGCTTTAGAGGAGCTTGATGGAAATATTAAAGCTGAAAATCTATTTATTTCTGGACAAATTTTAGCTTTTAATCTAGCTAGTTATCAGGAATCTAAACTTTACTTTAATAACATAGTTGATAATCATAAGGAAAGTGATTTCTATCTACAATCTCTTTTTGCTCTTTATATTATTAATAAAAAGCTCGGGGATAAAAAATATAATGAATTCAAAGAAGTAATTTTAACGCAATTTTCAAACTCAGATTTTGCAAAGTATATTATTGGATCAGAGAACGAAAATATTCAACATTTACCAACAAAGACTTTATTGCAAGCAGAAGAGATGAAAGGTAAAAATCTTTCTAAATCCATAGAACTATATAAAAAAGTTTTAAATATTGATAAATCAACTGAATCATCAAAGATTGCAGCATATTTTTTAGGCATATACTACGACTATGAAATATCTCAATTAGATAGTGCAAAAGTTTATTATGAATTAGTTACTACTCAATACCCAAACAGCTTGCAAGCTGAAACTGCAAAGAAAAGGTTGGAGGTAATTAATGCTCAGTAATATTAGAGCAAGAGCTCTCTCTTTGCAATTTAAATCAATTAGAAGATTTGTCATTCTAATTTTATCTAGAATTCCAAGAGATTTGGAAAGAGCTATAATTTTTGGCGATGCTTTAAATCATTTGTTAATGATATCGCCATTAAAGTATTTATTTAAATTTTCTATTCCACCAAATATTAAAGCAACTTTATATGATTTACAGTTTGAAAGCCCATTAATTTCAGCATCTTTTAAAGATGACGTTAGTTCGCTTTTACAGTGGCAATTAGTAGGTATAGGTGGTATCACCTATAAAACTGTACTTAAATCTCCTTCTGAGGGCAATTTAAGGCCTAGAATCCAGGAGGTTAATTATAAAGGAGACTATGCAATTCTCAATTCATTAGGATTGCCCACGAAAGGTGTAAGAAAATTCATTGCTTCACTAGATAATAAAAAAATGACTGATTTTAATCGCCCAATTGGAATAAGCATCGGAGGTAATTCTCCCGAAGAGTATTTTGTCGTTTTTAAAGAGATAGATGATCATTTAAATTCTCTTGATTATAAACAGTTTTTTTATGAAATAAATATTAGCTGTCCAAATACAGATGATGGAAAATGCTTGAGTGATGATTTAAACAATCTTAAGGAGTTATTGTTAAAGTTTAGAAGCATATCATCAAGAGTAATTGTGGTAAAAGTATCTCCTGATAGCTCTGATAATGATATCATTAAAATTTGTAATATTTTAGCTGAAATATCCAAGACCGCAATCAATATTGGAAATTCTAAGTATGTTAAAGCTGACGAAGTAGGTTTATCAAGTAAATCGTTCTCGAAAGAAGGAGGAGGCCTTAGCGGAAAAAATCTTTATGATAATACTTTAAGAATGGTTCAGCTGGTTTCTTCAAAGTATGATATTCCAATTATCGCCACAGGAGGAATATCCTCGTATGAAAATGTAAGAGAGCTTCTCGATAATGGAGCCTCATTAATAGGTGTTGCAACCCTTTTAGTCACTGATCCATTTCAAATACCCTTAATAAACCAAAAACTATCGAAATGATTAGGCTCATTCTAATATCATCCATTTTTATTGTCTCATGTGGCTCAAGTATTGCTTATGGAGACTATGTAGATACAACTGGCTGGTCTAGGAAGCAGATTGAATCTATAAAAAATCATCCAAAAACTCAGATTGGTATTGCATCATATTATGGTAAAAAGTTTCATAAAAAACGAACTGCAAATGGAGAAATTTTTAACATGTATAAAGTGAGTGCAGCTCATAAGTCTTATCCATTAGGAACAAAGGTAAGAGTTACAAACCTTGAGAATGGAAAGTCTATTAAGCTTGTTATCAATGATAGAGGGCCATTTGTAAAGGGTAGAATTATTGATTTATCATATAAAGCTGCCAGAAAATTAGACTTTGTAAATCAAGGTACAACAAAGGTTAGAATAGATGTTATTAGACTGGGTGATAATAAGTATTATAAATGAAAAATATCTTATGTATAGTTAACCCTGTAAGTGGTTTAAAGAAATCACTTAAAGTATTTTATGAAGTTGAAAGCAAGCTTAAAGAATCAAATATTAATCTAGAATTATTTGTATCAAAATCTTCAAATCATATTCAAAGCTATGTTTCAAAAATAAACAAAAATGCATTTGAAAAGATTATAATTTTTGGTGGAGATGGTACCATTAATGAAGTTGTAAATGGACTATATAATTCAAACAATCTTCATAGTTTTAAAATTGGGATTATGCCAACAGGGTCTGGTAATTCAGTCGCTCATGATATTAGTGCATTAGAATTAGATATGGCTATCAGGAAGTGTGTTGGGGATAAAACAATGAAAATGGACGTTAATCTAGTGGATTTTGACTCATTTTCTAGACTGAGCGTAAGTGTTTTAGGGTGGGGAATGTTTTCCTATGGGAATATTCGTGCTGAAAAGTTAAGATTTCTTGGACCGGTGCGATACGATGTTGCTTCGATAATGACGTTGTTAGAGAAGAAAATACATAAAGCTGAAATTGAAGTAGATGGGGATAAAAAATCGCTTGAATGCGCTTTTATAGTTGGATGTAATAGTATTCATACTGGAAAAGGAATGATCGTTGCTCCTAAGGGTGGTTTTTTTGATAGAAAAATTGATCTAGTTACTTTAGGTAAAAATGTTAACAGATTCCAAGTTTACGAAGTATTTCAAAAAGTTTATAAAGGAACACATATATATCTCCCTTTTGTAGAAAATATTAAAGTTGATTCTTTTTCTATTGATCCTGGAGAAGATAGTTTTTATAACATTGATGGTGATATTGTAAAAAGTCAGAAGGCCAGTGTTAAAGTTATTCCAGAGGCAATTAATCTTTTGATATAAAGAAAATATAATTAGTTTGACAAATGTCTGCGCTTCAATCAAGAATTTTAATAGGATTAATTGGATTTCCCTCTGTTATTTATATCATTTTTAATCATGTAATGCTTTTTAATGTCATTGTAATTATTTGTTTTATTCTAGCATTTAGAGAGTTTGAGAAAATTATAAAAAAGTTTTCTAATAGAATGTCTTGGTTATTTTTTGGAATTTTCTACATTTTTGGAAGCATGATTTCTTTGGTTTATTTAAGAAGTATAGATGTTGAATTAGATTCTCCTTTTACTTTTTTATTATTCGCTGGGGTTATGATTAACGATTCAATGGCTTTCATTGCTGGAAAAATTATTGGTGGTCCTAAAATTCTTCCCAAAATAAGTCCAAAAAAAACATATGCTGGTTTAATCGGCGGGTTAATTGGTTCTATAATATTTATATATCTGAGTGATAAATTTTTTCTTAATGGATTTTCAAATTTTTCACTCACAGATTTGGACAAAATCTTTTTAGTTTTTGTATTTAATATTGTTGGATTTTTTGGCGATAGTTTTGAATCATATATAAAAAGAAAAGCTCAAATTAAAGATTCATCTGGGTTACTTTTAGGTCACGGGGGAATGTTAGATAGATTAGACTCTTTAATATTGACAACTCCAGTAACAATGTTTTATGTTATTGCGTATTATTTATGAGTAAGAAAATCAAATCAATTTTAGCTACCGATTGTGGTAGTACTACAACTAAGGCTATCTTAATTGAATGGAAAGAAGATAGATATCGTTTGACTTTTAGAGGGGAAGCTCCTACAACTGTTGAGGCTCCATTTGAAGATGTTACTAAAGGTGTATTAAATGCAGTAATGGAAGTTGAAGAATTATCTGGAAGAACAATATTAGATGGAGATAAGATTATTACTCCAGATGATGGTTCTAAAGGTGTTGATATTTATGTTTCTACAAGTTCCGCAGGTGGAGGTCTTCAAATGATGGTTGCTGGAGTAGTTAAATCTATGTCTGGAGAGAGCGCAGAAAGGGCAGCATTAGGAGCTGGATCTATAGTTATGGATGTTCTTGCTTCTAATGATGGTAGACTTCCTCACGAAAAAATTACAAGAATTAGACAGTTGAGGCCAGATATGATACTTCTTTCAGGAGGTACAGATGGTGGTACAACTACCCATGTAATGGAGCTTGCAGAAATTCTTGCTGCTGCAAATCCAAGGCCCCGCTTAGGTCAAAATTATAAGCTTCCTGTTATTTATGCTGGAAATAATAAAGCCCAAGATTCTATTAGAGAGACTCTTGGTAATATTTCTGATTTAGATATTGTAGACAATATCAGACCAGTTTTAGAAAAAGAAAATTTAGAACCATCCAGAGATAAAATTCATGATCTATTTATGGAACATGTGATGGCACAAGCTCCAGGTTATAAGAAATTAATGTCCTGGACTGATGCACCAATTATGCCTACTCCTGGTGCAGTAGGGTCTTTAATTGAAATGATTGCCAAAAAAGAAAATATTTCTGTTGTAGGAGTAGATATTGGTGGAGCAACTACTGATATCTTTTCGGTTTTTGAAGGAAAATTTAACAGAACAGTAAGTGCTAATCTTGGTATGAGTTATTCTATCTGTAATGTTTTAGCAGAGTCTGGATTAGATAATGTTTTACGCTGGGTACCTTTTGATATTGATAGAAGTGAATTAACAAATAGAATTGGTAATAAAATGATTAGACCAACAACTGTGCCACAGTCTCTTGAAGAGTTAGTTATTGAGCAGGCTATAGCAAGAGAGGCTTTAAGGTTGTCATTTATTCAACATAAAGAGTTTGCTACAAGCCTAAAAGGAGTTCAATCAGAGAGAACTATATCAGATGCTTTTGAACAATCTTCAAGCGGACAATCGCTTGTAAATATGATGGATTTAGATCTGCTAGTAGGATCTGGAGGGGTTCTTTCTCATGCTCCAAGAAGGCAACAGTCAGCCAGAATGTTGATAGATGCATTTATGCCTGAAGGTATTACTCAGCTAGCAGTGGACTCAATTTTTATGATGCCTCAACTAGGTGTATTGGCAAATATTGATAAAGATGAATTAAAAGAAGATGCTTCTCAAGCAGCTCTTGAAGTTTTTGATAATGATTGTTTAATTAGACTTGGAACTTGTATTTCACCTGTTGGAAACGCAAAACCAAATTCTAAAATGGCTGACATAAAATTAACATTTAATGACGGTTCAATTAAGGAGTTAGAGATTAATGAAGGTTCTCTTGAAATGATAGATCACCCTTATGAAGAAGTTAAAGTTTCAATTGTTCCAGCTAGAGGAATTGATGTTGGAGCTGGTAAAGGAGAAACACTAGATTCTGTAATTTATGGTGGTGTTGTTGGATTAATTTTTGATGGTAGAAATCGTCCTATTGCTTTATCTAAAGAATCTGATAAAAGAATTAGCAGTCTATTAAATTGGTCTCAAGCAGTAGATGAATATCCGAAGGGAGAATTGTTTTAATGGCTCATTCATATACACCTGGACTTAAAGTTTTAAAAAAGACAATCTTTAAAAAGGAGAGAATATTACCTCTTAAAGGAGAAGTATTAGTTAAAAGCGGAGATTCTCTTAATCCTGAAACTATTGTTGCTTCTACAAACCTTCCTGGAAATGTTCAAATGTTAAAAGTAAGTAATATTTTAAATATTGATCCAAAAGATGTTGTAGATGCTCTTAAAGTTAAAGAAGGACAAGACATTAAAAAAGGGGATATCATAGCTGAAACATCAGGAATTTTTGGAATGTTTAAATCGTCAGTTGAAAGTCCAGTTGATGGAACTGTTGAATCAATTTCAAAGAGTACTGGAAGAGTGGTTGTTAGAGAAGCGCCAATTCCTGTTGAGGTAGATGCATATGTTAGTGGAAAAGTTGATCAAGTAATTGAAAATGAGGGAATTATTCTTAAATCAAATGCTGCATTCATTCAAGGAATTTTTGGAATAGCTGGAGAAAAAAGAGGAGACATACTCCTTGTTTCTTCAAGTCCTACGGAAGAACTTACTGCAGAACAAATCACTCCTGATATGAAAGGAAAGATTTTAATTGGAGGATCATTTTTGAGTTTAGATGCTTATAAAAAAGCTTTAAGCGTTAAAGTGGCTGGTATAGTAGTTGGTGGTTTTAATTATTACGATTTAAAAGCAGTTTTAGGTTATAATTTGGGTGTTGCTATTACTGGAACTGAAAAGTTAAACACTGCTTTGATTGTTACTGAAGGATATGGATCAATACCAATGAGTGAAGCAACTTTTTCTTTGTTAAAAGAAAATAACGGTAAACCAGCATCAATTAATGGTGCAACGCAAATTAGAGCAGGAGTAATTAGACCTGAAATTGTTATTCCAATCGACGGTGGAAATTTGGATAATGAATCAGAATCTAAAATGCCTGAAGGTATTCAAGAAGGCAGTACTGTAAGAGTAATTCGTAGCCCAAATTTTGGAAAGATTGGTAAAGTAACTTCTCTTCCAGCAGAGTTAAATAAAATGGAATCTGAAACAATGGTTCGAGTAGCAGAAATAAACATTGAAGGAAAAAACATTTTAATTCCGAGAGCTAATCTTGAAATGGTTGAAACTGAATGAATAATTCACTCAATATAGAGGATAAAGATTTTTTAACAAAATTGGCTGAAGAAGTGAAATCTAGAAGACTTACTACTCCTGCAATATTTTTTTTAGAAATGACAAGACCTTTAAATTTTGTTGGAAGTCAAGCCATGGTTTTCTTTGGGCCAATAATTAGTGCATTTGTCAAAACTGATGGTTATTATAAGGCTGCTGAAATTTTTGAAAATCATAACAGCATAGAATTTTTAATTCAAGAAATTGAGAGATTAGACAGAAATGAATAATAAGTTTACAGTATATGCATTAGGAATTGTAGGTATTGTCCTACTTACTTTAGCGTTATCTGTAATGCCAGATTCATTAAATTTTTTCAGAGAAGATAAGTCAGCAATGTTTGTTTTTACCTTAATAGTGATAATGGTTATGCTATATGAGGTTAAATTAGCAAAAAATTCATCTGAACCGATTTTTCTTAGAACTATTCCAGGTTTAAAGGCTGTTGAAGAAGCAGTTGGTAGATCAACTGAAATGGGAAGACCTATTTTATATGTTCCCGGAATTATGGATATGAATGAAGTTGAGACTGTAGCAGGCGTTGTTGTTCTTGGACACGTTGCTAATATGACTGCTCAATATGAAACAGAATTAGATGTTCCTGTTGCAAGGGCAATTGTAATGCAATCTGCTCGTCAAGTAACCAAAGAAGCTTATTTGACTCAAGGAAGACCTGAAATGTTTAATGAGGATATGGTTCATTATATTACTGATGATCAGTTTGCATATGCTGCTGCTGTAAATGGAATTATGCAAAGAGATGAACCAGCAGCTTGTTTGTATATGGGTAAATTTTTTGCTGAATCATTACTTTTTGCTGAAACTGGTAATAGTATTGGAGCTATTCAAATTGCTGGAACTGGTTCGCAAACACAAATCCCATTCTTTGTAACTGCTTGTGACTATACATTAATGGGTGAAGAGTTCTTTGCCGCCAGTGCATATTTATCAAAACAACCAGAGTTAATAGCTGGTATTACTGCTCAAGATATTATTAAAATTATTTTAGTTGGCTTTATTTTTCTCTTAATTGTTTCAAGGGCATTTTTTGATTTAGGAGTGACAGAGTTTAATCTAGTAACCTGGTTAGGACTGTAAGGTGTTATTAAAGAGATACATACCAATTGCCATTGTTGCTTTTTTTGGAGCTTTAACTCTTAGTGCATGGTTTATTGATAATGAAACTATTGAAACATTTGCTAATGATGATGCAACACAATTTTTTGATATTATTGCTGCTTTTGCTGTGTTTCTTGGTGCATTAAATCTATTGAAGCTACAATTTATTAAGGTCTTAAAACAACAATCTGGTTGGATCTATAGTGCTATAGCAATTGCTTCATTCTTTTTTGCATTTATTATTGGTTTCTTTATTAGAGGAGCTTATTTCGTAGGAGAAGATGTTTACTTTAGTCAGAAAGCTGCAGAAGCTGCTATCCTAGGCTCAGGTTCTTCTGAAGTCGTTGTTCCTGTAGATTGGGGAGCACATGTTCAGACTGATGGAAGTTTATTTCAATGGATGTTTAAATATATCTTTTCTCCTTTATCTGCAACTATGTTTGCTTTGCTTGCTTTCTTTGTAGCTTCTGCATCATTTAGAGCTTTTAGAGCAAGAAATTTTGAAGCATCATTATTGCTAGTAGCAGGAATCATTATAATGTTAGGAAGAGTTCCAATTGGAAGTTTGATTTCCAGTTGGACAATCATGTATATTTTAGCTTTTAGTATTGGTATTGGTATTAATTCTTATGTTAAAAATCGTAATGTAATGTTTGGATGGATTTTAGGAAGCTGTGGAGCTATTACTGGATTTGGAATGACCATGGGTTGGCCAATTGATCAACCTGCAATTTTCTTTTTACCTGCTCTACAAGAATGGATTTACCTAGTTCCTAATTTAGCAGGTTCAAGAGCAATTTTAATTGGTATAGGGCTTGGAATTGTCGCAACAAGTCTTAGATATATTTTTGGTTTAGAAAAATCTTATTTAGGTGAATGATGAAATTTTTAGAAGATATAATATTAAAGCTTGGAGCAGTAGATAGAAGAGTTATCTTCGTTTTAATTGGGCTAGCTGTTCTTATTCCACTGCTTACACCTATCAGTTTACCTGTTAGAGAAACACCTACTACGGTGAAGTTTTATGATGGAATTGAGGATATACCTAAAAATTCTAAAGTATTAGTTTCTTTTGATTATGGTCCTAGTACTCGCCCTGAAATTCATCCAATGAATGTTGGAGTATTAAGGCATATGTTGCGTAATGGTCACCAAATTTATATATCTTGCTTGTGGCCTGATGGTATTTATATGGCTTTAGATGCACTTGAAGAAATTACAGATGAAGTTAACCCTGATAATGAATCTACATTTGATATTAAAGAGTATGAAGATTATATCTTATTGGGTTATAGACCTGGAGCTGAAGCAGTGATTAAAGGTTTAGCTAGTGATTTAAGAAAAGTTTATACAGTAGATGCAAATGGAAACTTTATTGATGATATTGAAATGATGGACGGAATTAAAAATTTAAATGATTTTGCATACATTTACAGTGGTTCTGCAGGTTATCCTGGCACATTTGAATGGGTAAAATATGGAGGAGATCCAACTGGAGTTCCTATGTCTTCTGGTACTACATCAGTGCAGGTAAATGAAGTCATTCCTTACGTTCAAACAGGGCAGTTAATTGGTCTTTTAGCTGGTATGCCTGGAGCCGCAGAATATGAAAAGCTAATCAATGTTCCCGGAATTGCAATTCAGGGTATGGCTGCACAATCTTTTGCACATATCGTTATTGTGCTCTTTATAGTTTTTGGAAACTTAGCATTCTTTATTAAACAAAGAAGAGATAGGAAATATTAGTATGAGTTTTTCTGCAATACTTGGAGCTTGGATCGCAGCGTTTTTAACGTTAGGTATTTTCTCTTATCTCTATAGAGATAACCCTTTTTATAAAATTGCTGAACATGTATTTGTCGGTGTATCCGCTGCCTATGTAGCTGCAATAAGTTTTTGGACACAGATTTATCCAAATCTTTTTGGAAGGTTATTCCCAAAAGATGGACCATTAGCTTTCACTGGTCTTGAGTTTGACTTTAACCATGAATTTAATATTCTTTATTTATTTCCTTTAATTTTAGGACTTATGATGTTGATAAGCGTCTTTCAGCAATTTAGTTGGATGGCTCGTTGGGGAATTGCATATACTGTAGCTATTGCTGCTGGATTAAAAGCATTTGGATATCTTAATTCGAATGTTTTAAATCAAGTTAAAGCTAGTTCTGTAGATTTATTTAGCGGTTCTTTGCCATTCTTTAGCTTAGGAGGTGATAGTGTTTTCAATAACATAGTACTAGTTGTTGGTACATTGAGCGCTTTAATGTATTTCTATTTTTCTAAAGAGCAGACTGGAAATTTTGGAAGATTTACAAGGCTAGGTATTTATTTCCTAATGGTTAGTTTTGGAGCATCATTTGGTTTTGCAGTAATGGGAAGAATTTCCTTGCTCGTTGGAAGATTTAATGATTTAATTGATTATTCATCTGCAGATTATAATTATGCTACTCTAGGTGTTTTATTATTTATTATCGTTACTTTAGGAATTTGGTCATTTCAAAATCCTGAACAAAAGGAGAATTAAATAAATGAACAAATCTGATATTAGGAAAGTTATTGGTCAAAGTATTTTAGCCGATGGAATGTCCCCTGTAATAGATCTTGAGAAATCACATGGTTCTTGGCTTGTTGATAAAGTTACAGACAAAAAATATTTAGATTTATTTTCAATGTTTGCATCACTTTCTGTAGGATATAATCATCCATATGTTTTAGAACAATCAGAAAGATTAAAAATTGCTGCTATCAATAAACCAACAAATTCAGATGTTTATTCACAGGAAATGGCTGAGTTTGTTCAAACCTTTAAAAGAGTGGCTCAACCAGACTATCTTCCATTGACATTCTTTATTGAAGGTGGGGGGCTAGCAGTCGAAAATGCTTTAAAAGCTGCTTTTGATTGGAAAAGGAGAAAAAATTTAGCTAAAGGGAGTTCTGCCAAAGGCGAGAAAGTAATTCATTTTAAACAATGTTTTCATGGCAGAACAGGTTATACAATGTCTCTTACCGATTCTCCAGATAAGCGTAAAACTATGTATTTCCCTAAATTTGATTGGCCTAGAATTACTAATCCAAAAATTACCTTTCCTCTTGCAGATAATATTGATCATGTAATTGAGTTAGAAAATCAGGCGATTAATGAAATAAAAGATGCTATCAGCGATAATCCAGACAATATTGCTTCAATTATTATTGAACCTATTCAGGGTGAAGGTGGAGATAATCACTTCAGATGTGAATTTATGCAGTCATTAAGACAAATTGCTGATGAAAATGATATTATTTTAATTTATGATGAAGTCCAAACAGGCGTTGGAGTGACAGGAAAAATGTGGGCGCATCAGCACTTTTCAAATGATGATTGTAGTGCTAGTCAGTGTAAGTGTGGAGATGGTTTATTGGCAGTGCCTGATATAATTTCATTTGGTAAAAAAACACAAGTTTGTGGAGTTGCAGCTAGTACTAGATTTGATGAAGTTGATGGTAATGTTTTTAGAGAATCTTCAAGAATCAATTCTACTTGGGGTGGAAGTTTAGTAGATATGGTAAGATTGACAATTTATCTTGAGCTAATTGAAAAAGAAAATCTTGTTGAAAAAGCTGCAGAAACTGGAAAATTCTTACAAAAAAATCTTCATGATTTACAAAATGAATTCCCTTCATTAGTATCCAATGCTAGAGGAAAAGGGCTATATTGCGCTTTTGATTTACCGTCTAGTGAAGATAGAGATAAATTAGCTGAACTTTTATTAGATGAGGGTTCTATTTTACTTGGCTCTGGAAATTATTCTATTCGTTTTAGACCTCATCTAAATGTTACTGAAGAAGATATTAGCTTCGGTATGGATTGTTTTAAAAGAGCTTTAAGTAAACTGTCATAATGTCTGATAAGGGTCATTTATTTGTCGTTGGTACCCCAATTGGCAATCTAGAAGATATTACTTTACGTGCTATATCAACACTTCAAAATGTTGATCTTATTTTAGCAGAAGATACAAGAAATTCAAAAAAACTTTTAAGTGCCCATAATATCGATACAAAGATGATGAGCTATCATGAGCATAGCAATGAAAAAGAAACAAAAAGAATCATTAGTTTATTGTTAGACGGTAAAAATTTAGCATTAATTTCTGATGCAGGTACGCCAACAATAAGTGACCCGGGTTATGGTTTAATTAGGGATTGTATTAAGAAAGAAATAAAAATCATACCTATTCCAGGAGCTTCAGCTATAACAACTGCTATAAGTGTGTCTGGATTGCCTTCAGATTCATTTACATTTTTTGGATTTCTTCCTCAGAAAAAGGGAAGGATAAAGAAAATTAAAGAATTATTAAATGTTGATAATACAATCATTCTTTTTGAAAGTCCATTTAGGCTTGAAAAGACATTAAATCAATTAAAAGAGTATCTTGGAAATCGTTCAGTTGTTGTTGGAAGAGAATTAACGAAGTTGTATGAAGAAATTATTAGAGGTAATTTAGAAGATGTAATAAAATACTTTTCTAAATCAAAAGTAAAAGGTGAAATAGTAATAATGATAGGTAAGGACGATGACAGAATCAATTTCTAGTGGAAAGTTTATCACAGTTGAAGGTATCGATGGTTGCGGAAAAACCACTCAAGCAGAGTTTATAATTGAAACTCTTGTTGATTTAGGTAAATCTGCTAAGATTGTAAGAGAGCCTGGAGGAGACCCAATTTCTGAATCAATACGAAAGCTTCTTTTGCATGCAGAAGAAGCTATGTCTGATAGAGCTGAAGCTTTACTTATGATTGCAAGCAGGGCCCAGTTAACTGATAAAATAGTATTACCTCAAATTATTAATGGAGCATGGGTGGTTGCAGACAGATATGCTGATTCAACCCTAGCTTATCAGGGGGGCGGAAGAGGGTTGAGCGTTAAATCCTTAAACGAAATTAATGAATTTGGTACTTACACTTTAAAACCTGATTTAACTTTTTTCATTGACATATCAGTTGATGTTGCAAATTCAAGAATGAGAGTAGAAAGAGATCGTATCGAAAAAGAGGGAAATGATTTTCAACAAAGAGTTCGAGATCAGTATATGAAATTACATGAAAGTGAACCAGAGAGAGTTATATTGATAAATGGTGAACAATCAGTAGAGGAAGTAAGAGCAGAAATCTGGAACCATATTAAAGAAAAATTTAATTTATGAAGAATTTGAGAAAATATTTTTACGCATTCATCTTACTCACAGTTATTTCTTTCAGTTATGTTAGAACTCAGCAAATGGATATTTATAGAGAAATTGCTCGTTCTCAGCAACAAATAATGACTGTTTATAAATATCTTCTGACAGAATACATTCATGAACTTGATGTTGCAGAACTCACAACAAGAATTATCGATTCAATGTTATCAAATTTTGACCCTTATACTGAATATTATGAGGAAAAAGATCTTGAAGATTTAACCTTAAAAACTGAAGGCGAATTTAGTGGTGTTGGATTAGAGATTTATATGTATGAAGATCAACTTACTGTTGTAGGTCCTATTGAAGGTTCACCTGCATCCAAATCTGGAATTTATACTGGTGATGCAATAATGAATATAGACGGTGAATCAACTTCAGGTTTAGAGCTTAAAGATGCTACAAGCAAAATAAGAGGCAAAGCAGGAACCGAGGTTATTTTAACAATTAAAAAACCTATTACTGGAGAAGTGCAAGATTATTCAATTATTAGAGATGTAATCACTATTAAAGATATCCCGTTTTATGGAATGGTTAATAATGACGTTGGATATTTAAGAATTACTAATTTTTCAATTAATACAGCAAATGAAACCAAAAATGCATTTATTTCTTTAATGCAAGATGGTGCAAACAGTATCATTATTGACTTAAGAGATAATCCTGGAGGATTGCTTTCATCTTCTTTAGATCTTTTAGATTTAATACTTCCAAAAAATTTAGACTTAGTTTCAACAAAAGGTAGAGAAGGTAAAAATATTAAAAGTTATAAAACCTTAAATAATGCCCTAATACCAGAAAGTATCAATCTAGCAGTTTTAATTAATGGCGCAAGCGCCTCTGCAAGCGAAATTGTTGCTGGAGTACTTCAAGATTATGATAGAGCTGTTGTTTTGGGTAGTCAGTCTTTTGGAAAAGGGTTGGTTCAAACTGTTATTGGAATTAATCAAGATACTGCTTTAAAAATCACTAATTCAAAATATTTTATTCCTAGTGGAAGATCTTTACAAAAAAGAGAGTTTATTGATGATGAATTAATTGCAAGTACATCTTCTAAAGCAGATTCCTTATATCAAACAAAAGCAGGAAGAACTGTTATTGGAGGAGGAGGTATTGCCCCAGATTTAACTGTAAAAGATGAAGGTTCATATCCATTAGCTGCTTCAATATTAAGAAATGGAGCTTATTTTAAATTTGTTCAGCAAAATAGTGATCAATACTCTTCAGTTGAAGAAGTATTATCTGATCAAGAATTGATGACTAAATTTGAGTCCTTCATAAATGAAAATGATATTAGTGGATATGTTGATGGCCAAGAAGATTTAAAAGTAGCAAAAGAAAAACTCTCTAAAAAAGATGAGAAGAATTTGTTTATTAATAATGCCTTTAGTGTTATTGAAAAGCAAATAGAAAAAAACCAAACTGCCATGTTTGAGCAAGAAAAAGATATTATTCAACGAATGATTCATGGAGAATTTGCATTTTATTACAATGGTTATGAAGGTAGATATAATCTTTATCTTAAAGATGATATTGTAGTTCTAAAAGCGTTAGAAATTTTTGCAGATGAATCGCAGTATTTATCTATTCTATCAAATACAGAATCCACTGAAGTGGCTTCAAATAATAGCTAGTCATGAGTTCAGATATGCCACATATTGGGCTCGATATAGGCTCTTTTTTTAAACAAAAAAATATTTCTTCAATTTTTACTCTATGTGGCGGTCACATTTCTCCAATATTAGTTGGTTGCGAAAAAGAAAATATCGATATCATTCAAGTTAGAGATGAGGTTTCAGCTGTTTTTGCAGCAGATGCAGTTTCACGATTAACTGACTCAATAGGTGTAGCAATTGTTACAGCTGGGCCAGGTGTTACCAATACAGTTACTGCTATTAAAAACGCACAAATGGCACAATCTCCGGTGCTTTTAATTGGAGGTGCAGCAGCGACATTATTAAAAGGCAGAGGATCACTTCAGGATATTGATCAAATTTCATTATTAAAAACGTATGTAAAATCGGCGGTTAGCGTAAAAAAAACAAGAGATGTGATACCAACACTCGCTAATGCCATTAATACAGCAATCTCGGGCGTTCCAGGCCCTGTATTTGTTGAACTACCAATTGATTTGTTATATCCAGAAGAAGATATTAGGAATGAGTTTATGAATCAGCTTCCAAAAAGTGGTTTTTTTGGAAAAATAGCTCAATGGTATGTTAACAGACATTTGAATGATTTATTTTCTTCAAAAAAATCTTCTATAAAGGTTAATCCTGTAAAAGCGTTCAAACTAGATCAACATAAGATTGATAAAGCTGCTTTAAGTATTGTTAAAGCGAAAAAGCCTGTTTTTCTTTTAGGGAATCAAGTAACACAAAATAAAGAATTCTTATCAATGTGTTTAAAAAGTTTAGATAAATTGTCTGCCCCAGTATACACTTCAGGAATGGCTAGAGGATGTTTTAATTCATCAGATAAATACTTTTTTAGACATAACAGAAAACATGCTTTAAAAAATGCAGATGTAGTTGTGACTTTGGGTGTTCCATTAGATTTTAGATTGGGATATGGATTTTCAGTCAATAAAGATGCAACTTTAATATCTATTAATAAGTCTAAAGAAGATTTAAATAAAAATAGAAAACCAGATATTGCAATTCATGCAGATCCAACAAGGATTATGCATGAAATAGGAAAAATTATTAATCCACCATCGTGTCAAGAATGGATTAAAGAATTATCTGTTCTTGAAGAAAGTAGAGAAAAAGAAATTCAACAATTTTCAGAAATAGAAACTGATTTTGTGAATCCTGTTTACTTATGCAAAACCATTGATAAACTAATAGATGAAAATAGTATACTGGTAGCTGATGGTGGAGATTTTGTAGGAACCGCATCTTATACTGTTAGACCAAGAGCAGCGCTGGGGTGGTTAGATCCAGGACCATTTGGAACATTGGGAGTAGGAGGTGGATTTGCAATAGGAGCTAAATCCTCATTTCCTGAAAAAGAAGTTTGGGTTTTTTATGGTGACGGTGCTAGTGCGTATAGCTTAGCAGAATTTGATACTTTATGTAGACATAAATTACCTGTAATTGCAATTATAGGAAATGATGCCTCATGGCAACAAATTGCACGTGAACAAAAACAAATGTTAGGCAGTAACATTGGAACAGAATTAGCATTTAATGCTTATGAGAAAGTTGCTGAAGGATATGGAGGCAAAGGTTATTATGTTGATAATCAAGACTCATTATTTGAAACTTTAAAAATAGCAAAGGAAGATGCTAAACTCGGCTATCCTGTTTTGGTAAATGTTAAGCTTTCAAAATCTGACTTTAGAAAAGGATCAATTTCTGTATGAAGATTAATATAAAATTCATAACCATTTTAATTATGTCATGTTTTTACATGAATGTTGGTGTAAAACATTTTGTTGAACCTGAATGGTTTCTTCAGATTATGCCACCTCAATTTCCAAATCACTATGAAGCAGTATATCTAAGTGGTTTTTTTGAATTACTTTTTGGTTTTTTGTTAATTAATCCTCAAACTCGATTTTTAGCTGGTTGGGGACTTATTTTTGTCATGATTACAGTTTTTCCAGCAAATTTATATTTGGCTGTTTCAGATGGAGAAGTAATGGGAATTAGCAAAGAACTTGCATGGGGAAGGCTTCCGTTTCAATATGTTTTTATTGGATTGGCATATTGGCATTCACAGGACTAAATAATTAATTTTTAAAATTGATGTTTGAAAAAATACTAAATAAAATTATGGGCTTTTTTGCCTGGTTTATAATTAATTCAAAAGACAAATAGGAGTTAAAATGTTTAAAAAAATTGTCTTATCAATAATGCTGCTTGGAGCTATTTTTGCAACCGATAAGCAAAAAGTAATTTTAATTACTGGTACCGCACATGGTATTGGAAAATCAACTGCTCAATACTTAATTGATAAGGGTCATATTGTTTATGGAGGAGATATCCTCATCGAAGAGAATTTATATCTAAATGATATTGGAGGAGTGGCTTTAGAAATGGATGTTACAAAACAAGATCATGTAGATAATGCTATAAATAAAATTATTGCTGAACAAGGAAGGATTGATGTTTTGGTTAATAATGCTGGAATTGCTGTAGGAAGTGCTATCGAAGATGTTTCAATGGAAGATGCTCTTTATCAATTCGAAGTAAATTTATTTGGCATTGGTAGAACTGTTAAAGCTGCCTTGCCTCATATGCGAGCACAGGGAAGTGGAACTATAATAAATATTTCATCTGTTTTAGGAAAAGTATATAACCCTCTTTATGGATGGTATGTTTCATCTAAACATGCTCTTGAAGGCTGGTCAGATGTTTTGAGAATTGAGGTTGAACAGTTTGGTATAGATGTGGTAATTATCGAGCCAGGAATGATTAAAACAAATATTGGTAACTATTCTGCTCAATATTTTGAAAAATATAGCAAGAATTCTGCTTACGCGAACTTTTATGGCTCTCCAGATGACAAGGAAGAAAATAGTTTTGATAATTATTCTGATCCAATTGTAATAGCAAAAGTAATTAATAAAGCTATTGATGCTAAAAATCCTAAAACAAGGTATTCAGCTGGTGCATATAGCTGGATACTTTTGACAATGAGAAGTATATTACCCGATAAGTGGTTTGACAAATTAATCGTAAAAGTTACTGGTTAATAAAAATTTGAAAATTGGGGCGATTAGCTCAGTTGGTTAGAGTATCTGCTCGACACGCAGAGGGTCATTGGTTCGAATCCAATATCGCCCACTTACACGAAAAAGTCATTGATAGACGACAAAAGAGAGGCTACTTCGGTAGCCTTTTTTTCTACCACCCATTTTCAAAAATATCGTAAACTTATATAGAAACAGTATAAAGGAGTGAGAGATGAGTCAAAATATTAAAGAAATTAAAAAAAGAGATTTACTATTAACTCTTTACGATCGAGTAATTGATGACTTAAGCAATGTTAGTTTTGAAGCTGATGTAAAAGAAGATCAGGTAGAGTATTATGACGACTTAGGTAATTCTCCAGACGAAAATGGTTTTGTAACTGTAAGGGTACAATCTGGTCCATATATTATGGAAGACGAAGGACTGGATATTGAATTTTTAAATTATGTCAGAATTGATGACTTACCAAGTGGAGAGCTTTCAAAAAGTCAAATCGAAGATTGGTTTAATGAAGGTGTTGGCAGTTTCTGTTACTCTTGCACTGCTCTTTATATGGGTGGCCATGGCTCAGAACAAGAGCCTTTATATATGCAAGTTGATAGGTTAAATTATAAGCTCGAAGAGTTAAATTCGGAATGGTCTGATGAAAAATTTCATATTGATGACGAAAGCTTAAGCAGTTTTAGAGATGAAGTTCTTGGTTTTTAAATTTTAAAGGAGTGAGAGGTGAGTAAAGCAAATGCAATAGATGTACAAAATGGTGCAGCATTAATTGATGGGAATGTAGACAGTTTTGCATTTATCCTTTTATTTCTTTCTGCATGTGATGGTGATTTAAATGATGATGAGGCAACATATATGTCAATGGAAGTATCGAATCTGATAGACGCATATGATTTAGAACATGAAGAAGATATTTCAACGCAGTCTGTGTTAATAAAAGCATCTAAAAATTGGGAGGCATGTGGTTCACAACAGGATGTCATTAAGGTATTGTTTTTTTGTATCAAAGTTCTTAAAGATGGATTCGCAAAGGATATAAGAGAAGGTCTTCTTTCAAAATTTAGAGATATCATAACGCATGGTGGCAACAAGAAGAAAGAAGTTAAGGAAAAGTACTTTAGCTTTATTGAAGAACATCTTCTTAAATAAAGACAAATCCAAACGATAAAGGTTGACACTTAATCAACCTAAACACAAAACGAGGTGGGGTAGGTTGTATATATAAAAGCACTTCAAAGTGCAACAAACAAAGCGTAAATTGGGTATACAAATCGACTACAATTTGTAATTATGGGTGATCATAGAGGAATACAATCTGCGTGAACACGCAGAGGGTCATTGGTTCGAATCCAATATCGCCCACATATTATTATGTCTTTTAAGCTTTTAAGAAGTAGTTTGAGCAGCTAGTTGATAGCCTTTTGAAAGATATGATTCTATTTTTTTGAATTTTACTTCAATTTCTTTACCATCTGGAGAAATCAACTTAATCTTATCATTTCTACCAACTTTTTCCCCATTATTTATCATTGGAATATGATTGTGATTAAGATCTAAATCAGATTCTAATCTATGTACTGGCCAATTGTCGCTAGATTCATTTTTCCATGATTCATTAGCTAACTCTTGATCTGTTAGTAAGCAAGCATCAAGTTCAGATTTAATTTTTTCTTTATCAAGTTCAATGCCGATAATTACTAGTTCATTTTTACGATCTTGAAAGGTTTTATCCCAACCATCTTCAATTTGTTGTTGATTTTCTATAAATGCTTCCTGTTCAATGCGTTGGCCAAAAGGCATGCTACCCCACCAAACACCAGCACTTTCAGCTCTTAATGATCCACCTGCTTGACTCCAGGAGATAGCTTGGTCAGGTCTAGAAGATAGCCAAAATAATCCTTTACTTCTCACGATTGAGCTTGAAAATTTATGTTGGACATAATTCCAGAATCTGTCTGGATGAAATGGTTTTTTACTTCTAAAAACAAACGAGCTAATTCCATATTCTTCCGTTTCAGGAACATGCTCTTCATTATTTAGTTCTGCAATCCAACCTGCACTTTGTTCCGCTGTTTCGAAATCAAACATTTTGGTATCTATAATATCTGAAGAATTTATTTTACTAAAGTTTGTTTCGATAATCTTAGCAGATGGATTTAGTTTTTTAACAATTAATTTTAATAGATGAAGATCATCTTTATTTGCAATGTCACATTTATTTATAATAATTACATTTGCAAATTCAATTTGATCGGTTAGTAAATTTACTATAGTACGATCATCGCCTTCGATATCACTTAGTTTTCTATCAACTAAGCGTTCAGGACTTGCAAAATCTTTAAAAAAATTATATCCATCAACCACAGTTACCATTGTATCAACATAACTGAACTTTGAAAGATCTATTCCACTTTCTTCATCAATAAATGAAAAGGTTTGAGCAACAGGAACAGGTTCACTAATTCCCGTACTTTCAATTAGTAGATAGTCAAATCTTTGTTCTTTAGCTAATCTTTCAACCTCAATCATTAAATCTTCTCTTAAAGTACAGCAAATGCATCCATTACTCATTTCAACTAATTTTTCTTCTGTTCGAGAAAGAGTGTTTTCATTTTTAACTAAATCAGCATCAATATTAATTTCGCTCATATCATTTACAATGACGGCTACTTTAAGACCTTCTTTATTATGTAGAATATGATTGAGAAGGGTGGTTTTACCAGCACCAAGGAATCCGGATAGGACCGTTACAGGAAGTTTTTGAATTTCTGTCATTGAAAGCAATAATAATATTTTAATATTTAATAATTTGCAAATAAAAAATAAATTATCTTGTGAAAAAAATACCTAATTGGTTAATGCAAGAACTGCCATATAAACATTCATGGATCGATGTTAATGGTAAAAACATGCATATAATGGAAAAAGGTGAAGGAAAACCCATAGTAATGGTTCATGGTAATCCGATGTGGGGTTATTTATATAAAAAAGTCTTAAAAGGTCTAGATAACAGTCATAAATATATTATCCCAGATTTAATTGGATTTGGGTTTTCAGATAAGATAAAGTTAAATGAACATTCACTTGAAGCTCATAGTAAGTGGATGGCTGAATTCTTTTTAAGTATTAAAGAAGAAAAGATTGGTTTGGTAGTTCATGATTGGGGAGGAATGATTGGAATTGCTGGTGCCATGAAAGCTGGTAAAAAAATTGATGGTTTAGTAGTTATGAACACTGCTATAACTGCACCCAAAGATGGATTTAAACCTACTTGGTTTCACAGTTTATCACAAATGCCCATAATCAGCAATCTTTTGTTTAGAGGGTTGAATTTTCCTCTGTCTTTTTTACATAGATTTGCTAATACTCCAGAATCTTTTGATCAAAAAGCTATGAAGGCATATAAATATCCTTTTAGAAATTTTAAAGATAATTGTGGTCCATTGGCTTTAGCGCGTATGGTTCCAAATAGCATGCATCACCCAAGCGTTCCATTAGAACAAGAAATTGAAGAATATCTTAAAGAGTATAATGGACCTGCTCAAATTGTTTGGGGAATGAACGATCCAGTAATGTGGAAACTTCGAAGAAGAACTTCAAGATTATTACCGCAAGCAAAGGTTGTAAAAACTACAGCTGGGCATTTTGTACAAGAAGAAACTCCAGATGAGGTTATAGCTGCAATTAATAAAGTGTTTAAATAAAGCTTTACAAAGAGTTTATAAATAAATATTATTCTTACGTGAAAAATGTCTTAAATATTAATCTTGATAAAGTTGCAATTGGTTTTTCAGTTGTTTGTGCTGTGCATTGTTTATTTTTACCTATTGCAATCTTATTATTTCCTGCAATATCTGCTTCAATTTTAGGGTCCGAAGATTTTCATTCATTGCTACTTTATTTTATAATTCCTTCAAGTTTACTAGCATTAATTTTAGGATGTAACATGCATGGAAAGTTCTACGTTTATTTATATGGTATTACTGGAATTGGAATTCTATTGACCGCTTCAATTTTTGGTCATGATTATCTTGGTGAAACTGGAGAGGTAATTCTTACACTCATAGGAACTGGTGTAATTTCTTTCGGGCACTTAAAGAATCAAAAATTGTGTGATGAATGCTGTAATTAATTATTGATAAGACTATTTATTCCATTCTCATTTTTAACTAACTCAAAAGAATCAAATAAGTCTCCAATGGCAGTATAAGATTTGTAAGAAAGTTTATTTCCATCAATTGATATAACCTGGAAAAGCTGTTTATTTTCTCCAGCTTTATGTCTAGTTGGTTCATATTGATCCCAATCAGGCTTTACATCATAATGTTTAGGTCCACTTACTGAAACAACATAGACAGTACCTGTAGCATCTTTAACATTCGTTCCAGTTATTAAATTTTTCTCATATAAGCTTTCTGAACCTCTTGCATAGGCATGATCATGGCCTTGGAGTGCTAAATCTACTCCATACTTATCGAATAATGGTTTCCAGCGTTTACGTCTTTCTGGGTAATCTCTTTTGGTTGTTGCGGAGTATAATGGATGATGAAAAAAAGCAATAGTCCATTTATGTGGATTGGTTTTTAAAACAGTTTCTAGCCATTCCATTTGTTCCTCAATTTTTACATTACTATTTAAAGCAATAAAACGCACCCCTTGATAGTCTAGAAAGTAATTTGTTTCAAGAAGGCCACTAACTCCATTATTTGGAAGAGTAAATTGATGATTCCATTGAATAGATAATGTTTTTTTTCTTATAGGAATATCTTTTTGATATAATGGTCTATATTCATGATTTCCAGGAACTGCTAAAGAGGGAAGAGTTCTATGAATCCATCCTCCTGCAGCAAACCATTCATGCCATTCTTCTTCATTATGTGCATCGTCTACTAAATCTCCAGCATGTAAAATGAAACTAGCTTCAGGAGCTTTTTTATATCCTTCTCTTATCAATCTTGACCATAAATCATATATGTAATTTTGAGCATCTCCCACATACAAAAAAGAAAATGGTTCGTTGGTTTTATATGCAGTAGTAAACTGTATCCATTCGCTCCAATGTTTACCATCACCTACACGATATGCATAAGTAGTGTTCGGTTCTAAATCAGTAAAAGTAACTGAATGATAGTTGTGGTTTAAGCTATTAAAAGATTTTTTAGAATTAAGATAATGATTTACAACATTCGAATACCTTAGATTTGAAGTCTTGGCTAGAAATCTTTCTGAGTTTAATACAAACCTTGGATTTGCTTTTGCTTGAGCAATTTCACCAAAACCTTTATTTATTTCTCTGTTCGTTCTCCATGTAACACTAATAGTAGTAGCGGGATCATCTGAGTAGTTTAATAAAATATGATCAGGAAACTTTTTGGGATTACTCCAATTTTTTTCAAATTCAGTTTTTTTAGGAATAGACTGTGCAAAAATTATATTTAAAAATATAAGTGTCAATATCATTAGTTTTTGATACATCTTTAATAATAACAATTATTTAGTTGATTGCGTAATTAAAAAATAAGATTTAAGTTTTTTAAACGTCAGGACATTAAAATGAAAAAATTAATTTTTATAACACTATTCTTATTTCTTTCTTGTGAAGAAAATCAACCAACACAAAATATTAAAGATCCAAACATCTATAGTATTGGATTTGGTTCTTGTCTAACGCAAGAACGTTCCATGCCTATTTTTAATTCCATCAAATCTGAGAATTATGATTTATTTTTAATGTTAGGTGATAACGTATATGGAGATTCAGAGCGTGAAGATTTACTTGAATTAAGAGAAGCTTATGATAAGCAAAGAGAAAATTTTGACAGCTTAAATTTAAATTTTCCATTTGAAGCTATTTGGGATGATCATGATTATGGATTGAACGATGCTGGTAAGGAATATGCCTACAAAGAAGATGCTGAACAGTTATTCTTAGATTTTTGGAATATTCCAGAAGACGATATTAGAAGAACAAGACCTGGTTTGTACTTCGAATGGATTGAAAATATTGATGGAATTGAAGTCCAAATGTTGTTTTTAGATACAAGATATTTTAGAGATGCTTTACTTCCTACAGATGAAAGGGGAGCTCCTGGAAAAGAACGTTATCTTCCTCAAACAGATACATCAACGACTATGCTTGGAGATGTACAGTGGAATTGGTTAGAGCAAAAGATGGCTACAGAAGTAGATCATAGAATTATTGTTTCATCTATTCAATTTTTAGCAATGGGGCATGGTTGGGAGGCTTGGAAGACATTACCTCACGAACGTCAAAGACTCATTGATTTAATTGATCAATCATCTTCTGATACCGTTTTATTTATTTCTGGGGATAGACATAGAGCAGGATTATATCAATTATCATCTGACTCAGGAAAAAATATTTTTGAAATGACTTCATCTAGTTTAAACCTATCATTCACCAACGATGAAGAGGCAGGTCCTTTAAGAATTGGTCCAACATTTGTAGATGAAAATTATGGTGAAATTCTTTTAAATAAACTGACCAATGAAATCATAGTTAACTTAAAAGATAATCAAGGTAAAGTAGTACAGTCTCTTAGTCTATAATGCCTGAAATATCTGAAGTCAAGCTAACAGCTGAATTTGTAACAGAAACGAACAAAAATCGTCTAATCGAAGAAGTATTATTCCTTAAAACAAATAAATTAAAGCTCATTGAAGAAATCGACCTGAAAGGTAAAAAAATAAGCGCTCAAAGTAGAGGAAAAGAACTCAAGTTGTTTTTTGACAAAGAACCAGTAGTGATTTCATTAGGGATGACAGGATGTTTTAAAAACTTTAAAAAAAGAGGATACAAAAATAAGCACTGGAAGCATGGACATATTCGTTTTCGCATGAGCGATAATACATGGTTTTGTTGGAGTGATGTTAGAAGATTTGGAAAAAGTATCTCAAAAGATTGGAATCCAAACAGGGGGCCAGATGTGTTTAATGAAGAAAAGGCTTTTCGTGACCACATTATGAATAATGTTAATCATCGAGATTTTTTAAAGCCAGCTCACACTGCAATCATGAATCAGAAATGGTTTAATGGGATGGGAAATTATCTTAGAGCTGAGATTTTAGGTAAATGGGGTAAGAATCCTTTTCAACCCCTAAAAAAGCTTATAAATAAGCCTTTTTTAGATCATGTTATTGAACAGATACATGATACCTATAGATTAGGAGGTGGAGAGTTATATTCTTGGATGAATGAAAATAGATCTCATCAAGATCAAGCATTTCATGAATGGATGCAATTTTATGGAAAAACTCAAAAAATGACTGACTCTCAAGGAAGGACTTTTTGGTATGCAAAAAAATGGCATAAAGCTCTTAAAGTTTTATAAATTGTAATATGGATTCATCAATAATCATAACGTTTGCTATCCCATTATTTTTTGGACTAATTCTCATTGAATTTTTTTATGGTATATTGACGAAACAAAATAACTATCGCATCAATGATGCTATCACAAGTATGTCGCTTGGTCTTATAAGTCGTTTTGTCCCTATATTGGGTCTAGGATTCCAGTATGTAGTTTATAAAGCTGTTGCAGAGCAATATAATTTAAAGTTATTAGATGGTGAAGAAATATGGGTTTGGGTCACTGCATTTGTTTTATATGATGTATGTTATTATTGGATGCATAGGATTCATCATGAAATTAAAGTTTTTTGGGCAACTCACGTGGTTCATCATCACGGAGAGGAGTTTAACTTATCAACAGCTTTAAGACAGACAAGCACAGGCTTCTTATGGAAATGGGTATTTTTTCTTCCATTATTTATAATTGGTATTCCTCCTCATATGTATGTAACTGTTGCAGGTTTAAATCTAGTTT
Organism: uncultured Fidelibacterota bacterium; assembly: GCA_902578385.1. GTDB lineage: Bacteria > Fidelibacterota > Marinisomatia > Marinisomatales > Marinisomataceae > Marinisoma. The sequence goes on from CACHCR010000003.1 coordinate 46,441, forward strand.
ATCAGTTTTGGGTTCACACGGAGCATATTGGTAGATTAGGTTTTTTGGAGTATATATTTGTTACTCCGTCAAATCATCGTGTTCACCATGCTCAAAACGAAGATTATTTAGACGCAAATTATGGAGGTGTTTTTATCCTTTGGGATAGAATTTTTGGTACCTTTATCGATGAAAGATCTGATCTAAAACCTGTATATGGTACTGTAAAGCCTTTAAAATCATTTAATCCTTTCTGGGCCAATATTGAAGTATTTTATCAAATGATTTTTGATTCCTACCACACAGTAAAGTGGTCTGATAAAATTAGAGTATGGTTTTCACCACCTAATTGGAGACCGGAGGATGTTTCTACCAAATATCCAATTCAAAAAAATGATTTATCAAGTTTTGAAAAGTATGACCCACAAATTGGTTTGAGGGAAAAAATATTCGCAGGCACTCAATTTACTGTAATAAATATAATGACCCTTATTATGCTGTTTAACGTCCAGAATTATGTTTATAATGAAATTTTAGCAGTTATTCTTTTAGTAGTATTTGCTGCAGTAACAAACTCATTTATTCTTGATGGAAAACGTATTGGTTTTAAAGCTGAATTATTAAAATCAATTGCAGTTTTAGCTTTATTACAGCTTGGATATTTTTCTTCCTCAATGAGTTTCTTTGTTATGTGCTATGCAGTATTTACTTTATTGGCTTCAACTTTCATTTTACTATCAAAAGATAAAAATATTATTTCTCCAGTATAATATGTCAGAGAACCCAAAGATTGCAATTATAGGTGCTGGTCCATCTGGATTAACGGCATTAAAAAACTTGGTAACTAATGGGTTTGATGTTACTTGTTTTGAAATGAATGATCAAATAGGTGGTAATTGGGTATATAAAGATAAAACAGGTCATTCAAGCGTATTTAAAACAACTCATATAATTAGTTCAAAAAAATTCTCTGAATACACTGATTTTCCAATGCCCGATGACTATCCAGACTATCCATCTGGAGCTGAACTCTTAGCCTATTTTAATAGTTATGTTGATACTTTCAATTTGAAGCAGTACATAAGATTTAATACCAAAATTAAAAAAGCTATTCCTTTGGATAATAAATGGAAGTTATTTTATGAAGATTCAAGTAAGGATTTTGATTATTTGATAATTGCAAATGGTCATCATTGGAGTCCAAGAATACCTAAGTTTGAAGGTAGTTTTTCTGGAGAACTAATGCATTCTCATCAGTTTAAGAATAACGAATATTTTAAAAATAAATCTGTCTTAGTCGTTGGTGGAGGTAATTCAGCATGCGATATTGCTGTTGAAATAAGTAGGGTAGCTAAGAAAACATCTATTAGCATGAGAAGAGGATATCACTTCATTCCAAAGTTTATGATGGGTATGCCATCAGATGAGTATTATGCTAAAACATTATGGATACCGCAACGAATTAGATTATTCTTACAAAAATTAGCACTTAGAATAGTTCAGGGTAAATATGAAAACTATGGATTGCAAAAACCAGATCATGACATACTACAATCCCATGCAACAGTAAATTCAGAGCTACTTTATTTTATTAAGCATGGCAAAATTAGCCCTAAAAAAAATATAAGATGTTTTTCAGAAGAGAATGTAGAGTTTGTGGACGGAAAAAAAGAAGATTTTGACGTAGTACTTTTTGCTACTGGCTATGAAATAAGCTTTCCATTTTTTAGCACTTCTAATATTGATTATGAAAATAATGATATTGATTTATATAATTTTTGTTTTCATCCAAAGTATACCAACTTGATGTTTGTCGGACTGCTGCAACCTTTAGGATGTATTTGGCCTTTATCTGATTTACAGTCACAACAAATTGTTAAATATTTGAAAAATGAATGGAATTATCCTAAGAATTTTGAACAAGCTGTCATTAAACAACAAAATAATATGCCATACGACTTTATTGATACTCCTAGACATAAACTAGAAGTAGACTTTCATACATTTAGAAAGCATTTAGAAAATGAAATTAATTGATTAAATGAAAAATGAACCTGCTTATAAAATTATCATTTTTCTTGTAGCTGCTTGGATTATTATTTTTTTAGCTTTAATTATATCATTTAAGATTGGATTTTAATAAAAAACTACCCCTTTTTTATTCAAAAAAATTAGTTTTGACATTAAAGTGTGTAAAGTGTACTTTACAATATGGGAAAGTTTATTTATTCAATTAGATTTTTATTTATTGCGCTATTTACTATAACCTTTCTGAGCGCAGCAGATAAATCATACAAAATTGTATCTACAGATATTCAAACTATAATTAATAATGATGGTACGGTTGATTTTATTGAAACCAGAGAATTTAGTTTCAAAGGAAGTTTTACTTTTGTTTATCAAGTTATTCCAAAAAGAGGATACGATAAGATCTACGATATTCAAGTTTTTGAAGATGGTGTAGCATATTTAAATAAAGATACAAAGCAAGATGGTACATTTTTAATCGATGAAAGAAAGAGTTCTTATAGAATTTATCTTTACCACAATTCTTCCAATGAAGCCAAAAAATTTACTGTAAAGTACACTTTAGAAAATCCATTTACAATTGGTGATAAGGACAGTCAATTTTACTGGATTTATTTATCTGATAGGTGGGATAAAAGACCAGGAAATTTATCTATTTCACAAAAATTTTCATCAAACATTCAAAAAAATGATATTATTTACGACATAGAAAATCCTTCTAATTCAAAGAAGTATAAGTTAAATATTGAAGATGATTCATTATCATTTTTCTCTTCTGACTTTTCAGTCAATAATGAAATGAAATTAAGAACAATATTTCCATCTTCGTATTTTATTAATCCGGTTGTGACTGATTCAAATTTTTCATTAGCTGCAATTGAAAAGAAAAAAAGAGATAAAGACCTTGCTCAATATTTTATTGGTCTTTTAGCATTATTTTCATTAGTAACATTTATTAGTTATGCCAGAAGAAATCTTACAAAATTCAAAATAGAACCTGATGAAAATCAGCAATTCACATCATTTCCTTCAAATGATCATCCAGTAATAGTAAACGGCCTTATTTATCGTGAATTAACGCTTGGTCCTACTGGTGGCGGTGTATTATCTACGCTTTTTGAACTAGCATCATTAAATAAGCTTAAAATTGAGGTTATTGAAGTAGGTAAGTGGTTCAAATCTAAACGTCTTAAAATTACAATTAATAATACTGACACAGATAATGTAAAAAGTAGTTTTGCTAAATTGTTATTAAAAAGAATGAAAAAATTTGGTTCTGAAACTTCATTTAGAGATGTTTTTAGTGATTTTAGTTTGCATTCATCAGATTGGAAATCTTTAAAGCAAGAAGAGGTATATGGTAAAGGCTGGGTTGATATGTCATATCAGGACGAAAGATATCGATTAGCGATATTACAATTTTTGATTTTAAATATAATTGTTTTTTGTGCAATTTGGTTCCAAACTTTTCTTGGTTTTGTATCAATAGCACCTTTTATGTTTTTTATTGTAACTATTGCAAGTAGCAGATTAACCAAAGAAGGGCAATTGTTATATAATCAATGGGGCTTATTTATGAGTAAGTTAAAAGAAGGTGAGGTTGATATTAAAAAATTTGATCCTGATTTAATGCTTCAATATTGTCTTGCACTAGGTACACAACCAGAAGAGCTTAAGAGTATCATAAAAAATATTGAGTCAGAGCATACAGACGGCTTTATTTGGGTCGGTAATGTGGGAGACACTTCAAGCTTATCATCTGCAGCTTCCATGGTAAGTGATATTGCTTCAACCGGTACAACCATATCTGCTTCTTTTGCAGGGGATGGTGGCGGTGGCGCTGGCGCTGGCGGTGGTGGCGCTGGCGGTGGTGGCGGTGGTGGCGCTGGATAAGCTATTAGTCACATAATACTACCTACTTGTTATAAAAAAAAATCTTCACTAAAATTGATAGTCAACCAATTGGAGTAAAATAATGAAAAAAGCTATAATACTTTTTTTACTTTTAAGTTTTGGACTTTCACAATCTAAAGTTTCTATACAAGATAAAGAAATTGAGATTAATGAAAACGAAGCAGTGATGGAAGTTTTAGGAATGGTTTGTTCAATGTGCGCCTTTGGAATTGGAGAAGGTTTTTCAAAAACTGATTTTATTGATAAATCTAAGTTTTCAGATGGAGTTTCAGTTGATATTGATGCTCAATATGTTCAGCTTGGATTATTAGAATCTGCAAATATAAATCCTGAAAAAATAGTTCAAGTTATTCAAGATGCAGGGTATGATGTTAGTCTACTTTTTATATTACAAAATGATAAATTAACTAAGTTTGGTACAGATAAACTTGGAATTTTGCAGCCAATAGCATTTAACCTTACTTCTGATAGAAGTAACTAAAAAAATAATTCATGTTTAGAATTTTTTTTACTCTAATTATCATCTTTAGCAGTGTATCTGCTCATCCAGTAATATTTAAAAATGGTAAAGTGTTTTGGATAACACAAAACCCAAGTTTTAATGATATAAGGTTTGGAATTTCTAAGACAAGTAATTGGTTAATTGGTGGAAGAATTCTCCAGGATAGAAAGACTGATGAGACTTTTGCATTAATGAATAACAACTATTTAGTCAAAAGATGGAATAATAAAAATTCACAAGCAAATATTTATTTATTATCTAGTGTTGGTTTAAATACTGAAAATTCAGAAAGTATGGCTACTGTGGGTATCCATGGTGATTGGGAAAATCGTCAGTTTATGGTAATGGAAATGCTTGAGTATTATTCATACAATAATGCTTGGGTATCAAATACAAGAGTAGCTTATAGTCCTTTTAAAGTAGACTATTCTAAGACATCAGCTTGGTTTATAGCACATTATCGAGTTGAATATCATAATGATAGTTATTCCTATATGTTTTTTCCAGTGATTCGTCTTTTTAAAAAAAATTACCTATTCGAACTAGGATCGAATGGAAAAAACTCATTTTTATCTTTTATGACACATTTCTAATGCGTACTAATTGATTTTTAAAATTGTAAGCCTTACTTTCTTCTCAAATGTTAAAGCAAATAAACAACCTGTCTGATAATCTTATATCAATTCTTGATACTAAAATTGGTTTTTATATATCTTTATTTTTTACGCTTACTGTTGCAATATTAATCTTTTTAAAGGTGTTAATTGATGGATAAATTAATAGATAAAATTGTACATTTTTGTTTAGATAGTAAGTTAGTTTTATTTTTAATTTTTATAGCGTTAATACTAAAATTATTAAGTATTTATTAATACAAACTAAAGGGGATAAAAAATGAATTCAAACTCATGGTATCTTTTAATGATTATTTCGATTTTGATGGCAGTATTACTATTTCTAAATGTTCCTGGATATGAAGACGCGGGATCGGCTAGGCAGGTAGGAGTTTTTGTCGGATTATGGGCTCCAACTTTTGGAATATTAGGGGTACGAGCTCAGTTAAATGAAAAATAATCTTTCATTTTATTAAAAAGGGGCTTTTTTATAGCCCCTTTTTTTTTAAATTTCATAATGATAGAATGGGGACCATTTACATTTCAACATCCAATCGAACTACCAATGTTCTTTTTATGTATTCTTTTTGTTGTATTTATGGTATTCAATCTAGCTATGGATGACGATTAGAATGCTTTCTATTAGAGAATACATCCATCAATTAGATTGGGACAATTTATGTAGAATTCATGATAGTGCTAGGCTATTCGAACTTGACGGCTCTGCGCCAGAAAAGGCCTTTTTACCGTTAGCTGAATGTTACAAGGAAGAAGAGCTTTTTGACTCCTCCATATTTGTAGGAGAGCAAAATGGTGAAATAGTAGGTTTTGTTGCTTTTTGTGATAACAGTATTACATGGTTATATGTTGAACCTAAATTTTTTCGCAATGGATATGGAAGAATGTTGCTTGATTTTGTGTTAAATCGTATTTCAAAACCTGCATCAGTTACAGTTCTTATTAATAATTTTAGAGCAATAGCTCTATATAAATCTTGCGGATTTAAAGTTCATTCAGAAAAAAAAGGAATAATACCTCTAACAAACGTTGAGGTAATTTCTTTAAAGATGGTTCTAAGTAGATGAGAAAAGAGCATCTTCCTTCTAAAATTTGTCCAGTGTGCGGTTTTTCCTTTAACTGGAGAAAGAAATGGAAAAAATCTTGGGAAAATGTTAAATATTGTAGTGAAAAGTGCAAGAGAAACAAATATAAAATCTAAATTAAAAATGATAAATAAATTCATATGTTATATTTTAATGATTTCCTTTATTTACCCATGGGGTAAAACTGGACATAGGGCAACTGGTGAAATAGCAGAATCATATTTAACCGAAAAAACTCGTTCTGAGATAAGTAAAATTTTAAAAGATCCTTCTTTAGCAGTTGCAAGTACTTGGGCAGATGAAATGCGATCCAATCCAGATTTTAAAAAATATAGTACATGGCATTACGTAAATATGCCACATAATGTTAGATATGTCGATTCAAAGAAATCCTCTAAAGGCGATGTGGTTCAGGCTATAAAAATCTGTAAAAATAAATTAAAAGATTCTAATGTAAGTATAGAAGAAAAAGCATTTTATCTACGTTTTTTAGTGCATCTTATTGGAGATATTCATCAGCCCTTGCATGTTGGAAGAGCAGAAGATAGAGGCGGTAACGATATAAAAGTAAAATGGTTCGGAAATGATACCAATTTACATAGAGTTTGGGATACACATATTATTGATGACTTCCAAATGAGCTATACAGAATTGGCTATGCATTTACAAAATAATTTTGATGCAGCAGATATTAAATTAATGAATGAAGATCAATGGATTGATGAATCACAACAAATAGTTAATAAGGTTTATTCAGAGGTAAAAAATAAAGATAATCTAGGATATAATTACATCTATAAAAATTTTGATTTAGTGAAGTTACAATTGTTCAAAGCTGGAGTAAGATTAGCTAGCACTTTAAATGAGATTTTTGATGAATAAAATAGCAATACATTGGTTTAGGAGAGATTTAAGGGTTGAAGATAATCCATCTCTGCAATTTGCAGCTCAAAATGGCCCTATAACACCTATTTACATTCTTGATACAGTAAATAACACTCAAAAGGAGTTTAAATTAGGAGAAGCAAGCGCATGGTGGCTCCATCATTCATTGCACTCATTAGATAAATCCTTAGCAAATAAACTCAATTTCTTTTCAGGGGATCCTATTGAAATCATTAAAGAATTAATTGAAAATAATGAGATTGAATCTTTTTCATGGAATAGATGTTACAGTCCTTGGGAAATAAAGAGAGATACAGAAATTAAAGTCTTGCTAAAAGAAAATAATATAAATGTTAAAACTTTTAACGGATCATTATTATGGGAGCCATGGGAGATTTTGAAAGATGATAATACGCCATATAAGGTTTTTTCTCCGTTTTATCGAAAAGGATGTTTAGTAAAACATAATGGCCCCAGAGGTATTGTCAGTTTAGAAAATGTTACTTTTTGTAAAAAGTTAGATTCATCAGGAGATATCGATTCACTTAATTTGCTTCCAAACCATGAATGGAAAGACAAGTTTGAGAATTACTGGAATATTGGAGAAAAAGCAGCAATGACCAAATATATCCATTTCAGAGATAATGGATTAACTGGATATAAGGAAGGTAGGAATTTTCCTATTAAAGATAATGTTTCTATATTGTCACCTCACCTACATTTTGGAGAAATTTCCCCGCATCAAATTTGGCATGATAATAAAGATTTATGCCCTGAAAAAGATGTAGCACACTTTCATAGTGAACTTGGATGGAGAGAATTTTCTTATTATTTGATTTATCATTTTCCTTTTATGTGTACTGAAAATCTAAATAAACGTTTTGACAAGTTTCCTTGGTCAACAAATAAAGATTACCTAAATGCTTGGAAGAAAGGAAATACAGGATATCCAATTGTAGATGCAGGTATGAGGCAATTATGGGAAACAGGGTACATGCATAATCGCGTAAGAATGGTTGTTGCTTCATTTTTAGTAAAAAACCTTTTGATTGATTGGAGGAAAGGTTTAGAGTGGTTTAATGATTGTTTATGTGATGCTGATTTAGCTAATAATACTGCAAGTTGGCAATGGACTGCAGGAAGTGGAGCAGATGCTGCACCGTACTTTAGAATATTTAATCCTATCTTACAAGGTAAGAAATTTGACCCTGATGGAACATATACTAAAAAATACGTGCCTGAATTAGAGAATATGCCTACAAAATATCTATTTGCTCCTTGGGAGGCGGATGATTCAGTGTTCAAAGAAGCAGGAATTGAATATGGTAAAGATTACCCAAAACCAATAGTTTCTATTGAAGAATCAAGGGATATTGCTTTAAAAGCTTATAATCAAATAAAAGGATAAATTGAATTAATTATTTTTAATATATAGATTAATGATGGTAGCCAACTGAACTAGGAGAAAAAATGTATCTAGAAAAATTAAATAAACAATTAGACGAACTTCATTTATTAAAACATCCATTTTATGTTGCATGGAATAATGGAGAGTTAAATCAAACTATATTGAGGGATTACGCTGAACAGTATTACCAACATATTAAGGCATTTCCTCGCTATATAAGTGCAACACATTCAATTTGCGAAGATATCGAAAATAGAAAAATTTTACTCGATAATCTTAGTGATGAAGAAGATTTCAACAAAGATCACCCAATGCTTTGGAAGCAGTTTGCATTAGCTGTAGGTGCAGATGAAAGCTCTGTTGAAACAGTTGATCAGGAACATTTCACAAAAGAAATGATTGATAATTTTTTTAGACTTTCTAGATCAACTTATGCTGAAGGATTAGGTGCTTTATATGCATATGAAAGACAAGTTCCTGAAATTGCAGATACTAAAATTAAAGGACTTGTAGATCATTATGATGTGTCATCAGATAAAGGTTTAGAATATTTTGTTGTACATAAAGATGCTGATGTAGAGCATAGAGAACAAAGTGCTGAATTGATGAATAAGCTTTCAGATGAAGAAAAGATATTAGCTAAAGAAGCTGGATTGTCTACTGTAAAAGTACTTTGGGACTTTTTAAGTGGTCTATGTGAGAAGCATAATATTTCTGCAAAAGCTTAATTAAATAATATCATTCTAATATAATGTTTGAATTCACATGATATTTGCGTATTATGCGCGCAATAAATATGAATATAGAACAAATTAAAGAAACAATAACAATCGTTAAAGACTATCCAATAAAGGGTATAGTTTTTAAAGATATCACTACGCTTTTAGAAAATCCTGACGCATTTAAATCTACTGTTGATATTATGATAGATAAAGTAAGGCATTTAGATTTTAATAGAGTCGTAGGAGTTGAATCCAGAGGATTTTTCTGGTCTGGACCAATTGCATATGCTTTATCAAAATCATTTGTTTTAGCTAGAAAGCCTGGAAAGTTACCGAGAAAAGCAGCTGAAAAATTCTTCTCCTTGGAATATGGTACTAATACTGTGCATATACATGAAGATGCTATTTCGGAAGGCGATAAAGTATTAGTTGTAGATGATTTAATTGCAACAGGTGGTACAGCAATGGCAACTGCTGAGCTATGTCAAGAGCTTGGTGCATCTGAGGTTCATATCATCGCACTAATTGATTTACCAAAATTAGGTGGATCTAAAATGCTTTCAGAAAAATTTGGTGAAGTTATAACACTGATTGATTATTAATCGTTATTAAAAAGCGAAGAGAATTGTAAAAATTTTATTGATTCTCCATCAATTTTTAATTTACCCGAAGCTATTGCTTGAACAGCACTGACTGTTTTTAAAACTATTCCTTTCCAAGTATTTGAATCAACTGAAACAATAACATCAAAACTATCATCATAAGAATTCGATATTTCAGCTATTTGATTTCTAACAATAACTCCAAATTTTTCATCGGAATCTGTTATGTTAAAACCAATCTTGATTAGTTTATTTTTTGCCTTTTCAGAATTAAGTCTTGGTCCCATAGCATCAAAAAATGTGCTGAGAGGGATGTTTTTAGCCTGTTCAGCAGAAACTGTATATTCCAATGATGGATTTATCTTATTTGTCAGTTCATATGCCTCTGATAGATAATAATTTCTTGCTATAGGATTGGTTTCTACTAGTGAAAGATTTTCAAGCGAAATACTATAAAGATTTTTGATTTGATCATCATTTGGAAAGTTTAATAATCCTACATCACTTAACTCTGCAGCCCATTGATAATTCTTTGATTGATTAGCTTTATTTATTTCAGAAATTAATTGTTCTTTTGAACCAATAAGTTCAAAAATATGTTTTGCTCTTTTATGAGCTGATAAAGGCTCTAAATTAACTGCTTTACCGTCAAAAAATCCAAGATATCCATTGTATACATTTCTTATACTCCATGAAACTTTTCCATATTTTTCTTGTAAATCATAATTCTCTAGAAAGAATGATGGATATTCAAAATTTTCAACAAGCTCATCAGGCGTTTTTCCAAGATTTGCTCCGCGGACAGCATAATCATGAATGTACTGAATGGCATCTCTATAAATAGTTAGGCGTTCTTCAATTATTTTCTCTCCAGTTAGAAAAGGTCCATGACAACTAATTAAGAAGTCAGGCTTATAAGATCTCATAGCATCTACAGATTTGTACCAGCTTTTTGTATCTCGATAGGATGTTCCTCTTATAGTATATAAATTTGGAAAGCGCATGTAATAATTATCAGCACTGATAACAACATCTTTTTCAGGATAGTAAATAATAATTTGGTCATCTGTTTCTCCTGGAGTGTGTTGAATTTCTAAATCAATTCCTCCAATTGAAAGCATACTAGTTTGTTGATTAAGAAAATCAGTAGGATATATAACCGGAGGTTGTTCAAAGTCAAAATTTAAAGTAAAGCCTAATCCATGTCCTCGTTTAAGACTATCTGGGAGGAAATGTCCAAACTGTTTCATTCCTCTTTCTGTAAGAATAGGTCTTAATAAATTATTTTGATCAAAAAATCCTTTTTGAAAAGTTGAGTGAGCAAAAACTTTTGTATTTTCTTCAAAAAAACCAGGTGCTCCTCTCCAGTGATCAACATGAGAATGCGTATAAATGATAGCTTTGTTTGGAAGGTTAGAAATCTTCTTAAATTCCGCATTAATTTGTTTTCCAAGTTCTGGATCTTCTGTGGTATCAATTATAATGTTTCCAGTTTCACCAGCAATCAGAACTGAATTTGCTAATCCATATCCAATAGCAACATAAACATTATCAACAACTTGATAGATACCTTTTTCAAAATAAAAGTCATCATCAATATGAATTTCTTCCGTAAATGGAGCAGCAACATTGGTTTTTGACTCACTTTTACTATTGCAAGCAAAGATGATAATTAATGATAGATATAATAATATTCTCATATTTTAAAATATAAGTCATATTAAGTTATATTTTAAATAAATTAGATTATTAGAATAATTGGAACAAAAAAACTAAAATCACATTCATAAAACAATGACTTTAATATCATTTTCTAGAGATAAATTTATTCCTTCTGAAGAAGTCTCATTGAGTATTAAGAGTAATTTTTTAAGTATTGTAAGAGGATATCAAGTTTTTACTTTTTTCAAAACTGTCAACAATGGCAACCCTGTTTTTCTTGATGATCATATAAATAGAGTTTTTTCAAATGCTAATGATATGAAAATGAAAATTTCTCATTCCAAAGAAGAAATAAAATTATTAGTACTTGAAACTTTAGAAAAAAACGATTTTTCAGAATGCGAGTGTAATATAATGATTCTTTTAGCAGGAACTACTCCATACGATAATTCTGGATTAATTTCATCAAGCTTTGTTGATTTATTTATTATTACATCCCCAATAAAAGTTTATCCACCTGATTCATATGAAAAAGGTATATCCTTAGGTTTATATGAATATGAAAGAATTGATGCTGAAATTAAAACACCTTATACATATTATGGAGGAGTAAAAGCGCAACAAGCTCATGTTCAAAATGGAAAATATGATGAAGTTTTATTTACTAGCAAAAATAATATTCTTGAAGGCACAACATTTTCTTTCTTTGCTATTAAAAACAATAAAGTTATTACACCAAAAGCTGATGGAAGAATTCTTGGAAGTGTAACAAGAAAAAATTTAATTAAGATAATGCAAGAGCATCAAATTGACTGCATTGAAGAACCTATTTCAGTTGAAGATATAGATAATTTTAGCGAAGCTTTTATTGCTTCAGCAAATAGAGATATCATTCCGGTAGTTAGTATAGATAACCATACTATTGGCGACGGTAAAGTGGGATTGATTTATAAGAGATTAATATCTCTATATCAAAAAGAAATATTAAAAAATACTGTATAATTTAACACATATTTTTAGTATACTGGGAACAAGTCGATTATTTTTAATGTATAATTAGAAATAACAAAAATAGAGAGGAAAAAATGAAAAATCTAACTATTGTATTATTTTTATCTTTCATTCTATCTGGATGTGCGATGCAAGCACCAACTGCACCTGCAGAATCTAATGATTTTACTTTAGGTAAAGTGCAATCACAGTTAAAAGAAGGAATGAGTTCATCTCAAGTAGTATCTTTACTTGGATCTCCAAACTTAGTAACAAGTACTAAAGATGGAGGAGAAGCATGGACCTATGATAAAATTTCTCAAGAATCTGAGTCATCCAGTGTTTCTGGAGCTGGAGCAGGTTCAAGCGGTAATTTTTTCGGTATTTTTGGTGGAGGTCGTTCAAAATCATCAAACTCTAGTAAAAATCTTACTTTGATAGTAAAATTAAATGCTGATGGTGTTGTAACAGACTATAAATATCAAAGTATAAAATACTAGGGAAAATGAACAAAAACTTACTTTTAGCCTTTTCATTAGGCATTATACTTAATGGATGTGCATCTATGATGCCAGAACGTACTACTGCTGTAAAAAGGGCAACTGAAACAAAAGAATATGATGTTTCAGCAAAAGAGCTTATTACAGCTTCAATAGGAACGTTTCAAGATTTAGGTTATACCATAGATGTATTAAATGCAGAATTTGGTTTAATTACAGCTAGTAAAACGCAAGGCACAACTACTACAAGGACAAACCTTGAAGAAGATCCATTTGAGGCTTTTATCCGTGCTTTAACCGGTATTGAAGATAATAGTGATGTAGTTATTGCACCATTAACTCTATCTGCTACAATAACTGTAAAAGAAATTTCAACCGATCCATTACTTTCATCATTAAGAGTAAACTTTGAAGGCGGAGATAGGAAATTCTCTGATTTATTTTTTAAAAGTTTCTTTGCTGCATTAGATAAATCATTATTTTTAGATCAAGCGATTGAATAGATGTTTAAAAAAATTGCAATTCACTCCTTTCTAATAACTTTCTTGATAATGAGCTGTGCATCATCAGGTGGCTCATCTAAAAAATCTACCGCAGCTCAAAGAGCAGTAGAAACAAGAGAATATGATGTGGCTTCCAATGCATTGATGCAGTCTACTATTGGTGCATTTCAAGATTTAGGTTTTACAATTGACACCTTGAGTGAGGAGTTTGGTTTAATAACAGCAAGTAAAATAGAAAAACCAAAGAAAAAAGAGCCTTCCAGTGCAGAGAAAGCCTTAGGTGTACTTGCAGCAATTGCAGTTATTTGGTGGCTGGTTGCTAGTGATGGCGATGGAGATCGTCCGGGAGGTAGAGGAGACGATGGTGGTGAAACTGTTGTTGTTAAGGATTATAAATTAACTGCAACAGCTACTATAAAATCAATAAATGATAGTGAGCCATATTTATCTTCATTGAGAGTTAATTTTGGTGGGGGAGAAAGAAAAAGATCAATGCAATTTTTTTCTGAATTTTTTGCTGCAATCGACAAATCTTTGTTTCTTGATGAATCGATAGAAGAATTATCTTAAAAATAGATTCTTATTTCTAGATTTTTTCCTTATACTTTATCTCTAAGATTATGATAAAAAATCTACAAAAATTTTTTTTAACGATAATTCTTTTCAGCGTAACTTTTGCTGGTTCAGCAGCAAAAAGTCATTCTGCTGAGCTTTTAAGCAGAGGAAGATCTGTTCCTATGGCAATATCTGATGATACTTTAGTTACTGCTAAAACGTTCTCATCTTTAACTTCCAGAGTTCTAGATATTTATAGTATTGATTCCAATTCTGGTATATTTACTAAAAAAGGAGAAATTAATTCTCCGAATCCAATGGCAGGTGATGATTTTGGATTTAGTATTGCCATTTCTGATAATCATATGATAGTTGGATCACCAGGATTTAATAAAGGTCATGGTGCTGCATATTTATATAAAAAAATTAATGAACAATGGGAGCTTGAAAAAGTATTTGAAAATCCTATTCAATCAGTAAACGAAGGTTTTCCTCATAGATTTGGATATAGTGTTTCCTTAACAGATGATTATTTTTCTATTTCATCCCCATTTTATAATGATGGATTAGTTTATGTCTATAGTTTGAATTCTTCCAATTCTAGATTATCATCAAAACCTATACATTCAATCGATGTAAGAAATCTTGGCGATGTTGAAGGGTGTTATGCAGAAGGTCCAAATAAATTTGGTTTTGGTATTTCAACTTCATTTAAAAACAACAAATTATTAATTGGATCTTTAAAAGACTTTGTACATTTAATAGAATATCAAGATGGAATTCCTTTTAGTATTGATATTCCAAATCCTTCAATAGATGATGACTCAAGTGCTGAAAAAATAAAGTTTGGTGAATCGGTTTATGTTGGAAATAAAAATATATATGTATCTGCATTGAATGCAGATAACGGACGAGGGAAAGTTTTTGTATATCCTTTTTTAAATTCATCAAGAACAGATGAAAATCCATGGACAAACCCTTTTATAATTCAGCCAAATACTACATTAGATAACTCTCATTTTGGTTATAAGATTTCAGAAAGTGGTAATAAAGTTTCTATTTCTACATTTAACCAAAGAACAATTTATAATTATGTAATTAACGATTTAGACAAACTTGAATTAATTGATGAGCTTACAAGTAGTTCATCCAAAGATTATTTTGGAAGAAATATTATTCTTACAAACGAATTTTTATTAGCTGGTGATTACTATGCTAACAAATTTCATATTTATAAAAATGAAAATCAAAGTAGAGTTTTAAACAGTAGTTTTTCAACTGCTGGGCAAATCGTTTCAATTAGAAATAAGGTAGAATGTGTAAATGGTTTTGCCGGACAATTTGCATGTAATGAAATTGATTTAATGTCATATTTAGATAAGACAGAAATTGGTGGTTCTAATTCTACATCTTTAAATGATATATGGGGTTGGACAGACCCTCAAACTAACAGAGAATATGCAATCGTTGGAATGAGTAATGGTACCTCTTTTGTTGATATTTCTAATCCTGAAAATCCTTCCTACCTTGGTAGATTGCCAACTCAAACTAGTAATTCTACATGGAGAGATATAAAAGTATATCAAAACCATGCATTTATTGTTTCTGAGGCTAGTGGTCATGGTATGCAAGTTTTTGATTTAACTGAACTTAGAAACATATCTTCACCAACTACTTTTTCAAATACTGCCTACTATAGTGGTTTTGGTAATGCTCATAATATTTTTATAAATGAAGATACTGGCTATGCTTATGCAATTGGAACTTCAACATGTGGTCCTGGAGGACTTCATATTGTTGATATTTCAACTCCATCGATACCTTCAAAATCTGCATGTGTTTCAGATCCAAATACTGGTAGAAATGGTACGGGATATTCTCATGATGTTCAATGTGTTATTTATAATGGACCAGATACAGCATATGTTGGAAAAGAAATTTGTTTCGGTTCCAATGAAACAAAAGTTTGGATAGCAGACTTAAGTACAAAATCAGATGATTCTTCAGGAGGAAAAACGATTGGTTTAGGAAGTTATGACAATTACTATACGCACCAAGGATGGTTGACTGAAGATCATAAATATTTTATTGTTAATGATGAGTTAGATGAAAATAATAATGCTTATAATAATACAAGAACGCTTATTTGGAATGTTGAAGATTTGAGCAACCCAGTTGTTGAAACTACATATTTTGGACCAACTCCATCCATTGATCATAATAATTATATTATCGGAGATAAAGTTTACATGTCTCATTATACTAGTGGACTAAGAATTCTTGATATTTCAAATATTTCATCTCCAACAGAATCTGCATTTTTTGATGTTTATCCAGCAAATAATAATACATCTTTTGATGGAACATGGAGTAATTATCCTTATTATTCAAGTGGTGTTATTGCAGTTACTGGTATTGATGAAGGCTTATTTGTTGTAAATCCAAAAGGTAATGTACAAGGAGAGGCACCAACAGTAACTTATGCTGTTCCATCAGAAGGTAGTGTAACACTTTCTTGGAATCTTATTGGTGATACCACTACAAAAGTAAATATTTACAGATCAGTAGAAGAAGGATTTACTCCAAGCAATTCTACTTTTTTAGCTAGTGTAAGTTATCCAGGGACTGAATATACAGATTCAAGCTTAGATGTAAATGTATTTTACTATTACAAATTAACTGTTGAAACAAATGGTCAGGAAGGACCATTTTCAAATGAAATTAAAGTAAAGCCTATCGTTGCTCCAAATCAGCCACCAACAATAGATACTCCTAGTAATGTTGAATTTTTTGAAGATACAGAACTTAATATTACTCTAAGTGGTATTTCATACGGAGGTGATGTTAACCCGCAAAATATTACTATCACTGCAAAAGCAGACAATAGTGAATTATTTTCTGAAATTAATATATTAGAATCCTCTCCAGAACAACTAGCGTTAATACCAATAGAGAATAAGTTTGGAACATCAGTTATAAGTATAACAGTTAAAGATGATGGTGGTGTTTTAAATGGTGGTATTGACTCAACAACTGTTTCATTCAATGCTACTGTTAATCCCGTTAATGATCCACCTTCTTCATTTGGAGCTATTGGAGAATATTTGGTTGGTAGTGGACAATATTTACCTGGGTCAGATTTCAGAACATTATATGTGACACCAGAAAATGTAGCAGATTCAATAAAATTTGTCTGGGAACCTGCAGAAGATGTAGATGGTGATTATGTCCAATACAGAATGATAGGGTATCAAGGACTAGAATTTTTATCGATGACAACATATACTTCTGATAATTTTAAAACTTGGGCTTTAAAAGACTTGATTGCGCAGACTGATACCGTAACTGTATCAGAAGGAGCCTGGAATGTAATAGCTACAGATGGTCAGTCATTTAATACTGCAGTAGCTATTGGCGGTAAATTAAGAGTTGATGGAAGACAATTGATTCCTGATGTTCTTGAGATTAAGCAAAGTTATCCTAATCCATTTACTAACTTCACTACAATTGAATATGATGTGCCTAGCGAACAAAATGTAGTTTTAAGAATATTTAATATAAGAGGTCAAATAGTGAAAACTCTTGTAGACGAAGATAAAAGTCCAGGTTACTATTCAGTGGTTTGGGATGGAACCAACGATAATGGCGATGAGGTAAGCTCAGGAGTATATTTCTGTCAAATGTATACACCTAAAAATCCAAATGGTGGTCAATTCGTTAAAGCCAAAAAAATGGTTAAAATTCGTTAGAATTAATGAATCCATTAAAAAACTTGTATCAATGGGTATTATCATGGGCAGAGAGTGCCTATGGCACGTTAGTTTTATTTTTAGTAGCGTTTGCTGAATCCTCTTTTTTCCCAGTTCCTGCAGATCCTTTGCTTATGGCATTATGTCTTGGTAAAGTAAAAAAATCTATGTACTACGTTTTTATGTGTACTCTAGGTTCGGTTTTAGGAGGAATTTTTGGTTTTATTATTGGTTATTTCTTATGGTACACCCCATCAGGAGATCTTACTGGTATTGCTAATTTCTTTTTTAGTGTAATTCCTGGTTTTACACCTGAAGTTTTTAATAATGTTGGAGCACAATATGATGCCCATAATTTTCTAGTAATTTTCACTGCAGCGTTTACTCCAATTCCTTATAAAGTATTTTCAATTACAGCTGGAGTTTTTCAAATAAATCTTCCAGTATTTATTATTGCATCTATCTTAGGTAGAGGGGGAAGGTTTGTAATTATAGGGTTGCTAATAAGATTTTTTGGTGAACCAATTAAAGAAATGATGGATAAGCATTTTAATACATTTATTATAGTTCTTACTATCATTTTTGCATTAAGTTATGTTTTAATAGGATATTTATTTTAAAGGAGAAATAATGAAATTACTTATATTATTTTTATTGTTTACTGTTTCATGTTCAGAGTCAAGTCAAAGATATATTTCAAATAATTCTATTAAATTATTTGATACTTCATCTGAAATAACAATTACAGATTTAAAAAACCATGTGGGGTTTTTAGCATCAGATGAGCTTGAAGGTAGAGCTTCAGGTACATTAGGTGATGAAATGGCAAAAGACTATATCAAAAAGTTTTTTAAAGATACTTCATTGCCAACAGAAAGAAAAGTTGAGATTCAAGAACATTATGTTCCAGCTGAAAGAAAATGGGATTTAAAACCAGAAGATATGACAGTTAAAACATATAATATTATTGCAACTTTACCAGGAAATGATCCTATTTTAAAAGATGAATATGTTGTAATTGGTGGTCATTATGACGGTGGGGCTGCAACAGCTGCAGATCTTAAAAAAATGCTCGGTGGAGATAAAATTTATAATAATGCTGATGATAATGCTTCTGGTACAGCAACTGTTTTAGAGTTATTTGAAAAATATGCTTCATCAAATACTAATAAAAGAACATTAGTTTTCATTCTTTTTGGAGGAGAAGAGTTAGGACTATTGGGTTCAAAATACTATGTAGAAAATCCAACAATTGACCTAGATAAGGTACAGTTAATGATTAATTTAGATATGATGGGAAGATTAACTGATGAGTTGTTATATGTTGGAGGTGTTACATCTGGAGTAGGCTTTAAAGAACAACTAGATGTGCATTTTAATAAAACTGACATGAATATTGATGCATATTCAAATACACCACACGCGGAAGACAGAAGATATAATAGATTATTTCAAAGGTCAGATCATTATAATTTTTATAAAAAAGGAATACCTTGCATTTTCTTTTTTACTGGCATTCATGATGATTATCATATGCCATCAGATGAAATTGATAAACTAAATTTTGATGGAATCCAAAAAATTGCCAATCTGGTAGATTCAATTGTTGTTGAATTTTCTTCCAATAATCGTCTTGAATTCCAAGAAATAACAGAATAAAAATATTTATTGAGACTTAATCTCAATAATACTTGTATTTAAAATTTTTTCTCTTTATTATTTGAGACTTAATCTCAATAAAAGGGGAAAAAATGAAAAAAATATTTTTAAGTTTATTTTTATTAAATGTGATTTTTGCAAGTAATCCAAACGTTGTTGCAGAGTCAGATTCAACAAAACCGATTGCTTTAGATGCTGTTGAAGTATTAGCAGATTCAAAAAGTATTACTTCTGGATTGTTCTTAAGAAATGCTGAACCTAGTGATGTAGTTAGTAAATCTGAGTTAGATCAATTTAGATACACAGATATTCATCGTATTGTTGGTAGAATACCGGGCGTATATATTTCTGAAGAAGATGGTTTAGGTTTAAGACCTAATATTGGTGTTAGAGGTACTGGTTCATTAAGAATGGAAAAACTTAATGTTATGGAAGATGGTGTTTTAATTGCTCCAGCTCCATATGCTTCACCAGCAGCTTATTATTCACCAACAGCAGGTAGAATGGAATCTATTGAAGTTAGAAAAGGGTCAACACAAATTAAGCACGGTCCTTTTACAACTGGTGGTTCTTTAAATTATATTTCAACACCAATTCCTTCTTCAAAATATAATTCTGTTTCGTTAGACCTTGGAAGTTTTGGAAAAACACTACTACAAGTTAGATCTGGAGATGTTTTAGGTGACTTTGCGTACTTAATTGAACTTTATTCCGATAAAACGGATGGTTTCAAAGAGCTTGATGGCGGGGGAGACACTGGATATTCTAAAACTGATTTTTTGACAAAATTAAGATATAGTTTTAGCGAGTCTCATGCCCTAGAATTTAAATATTCTATGACTGATGAAATATCAGATGAAACCTACTTAGGTTTAACCGATAGTGATTTTAGCGATAATCCATTACGAAGATATAGAGCAACTGCTTTAGATGAAATGGATGCTGATCATTCACAAATTACGTTATCTTATGCTGCAAAGCTGAATGATAACATGAGTTTAGCTATTGTAGGTTATAGCAACGATTTTGCTAGAAACTGGTACAAGTTAAACAAAGTTAATGGTATGAGTTTAAGCTCAATTACAAAAACAACTGCAGATGGATGGAATGATTTTTATCTATTAATGGATGCACAAAATAGCGCAGATGATGCTTATAGAATTAAAGCTAATAATAGAGAATATTATTCTTCAGGAATTCAAGCAGTATTTAACGTTAATGCAGGTGGACATGATATTCAAGCTGGACTAAGAGTTCATAATGATGAAATGGACAGATTCCAGTGGGAAGATCGCTATGGAATGCAAAACGGTAAACTAGTAATGACTACTCAAGCAACAAAAGGTTCAGATTCAAATAGAATTGATTCTGCTGAAGCAACTGCTTTATTTGTTGAAGATAGATTTACAACTGGAGCAATTACTGTTACAGCTGGCGCTAGATATGAAGAAATTACAGTTATGAGAGATGATTGGGGTAAGACAGACCCTGATAGATCCGAAACTCCATCAAAAAGAGAACATACTATGGATGTAATAGTTCCAGGTGTTGGAGTTGAATATGCTATAAATGAATTTCAATCTGTTTCAGTTGGAGTTCATAAAGGTTTCGCTCCTCCAGGACCAGGAACATCTGGAGTTACTGATAAAGCAGTAGATCCAGAAACAAGTATGAACACTGAAATTGGCTTTAAATCTAATCAAGGTTTAAATAGTCTAGAGTTCACTTTATTTATGAATAGCTATGACAATCTTCTTGGAGCAGATACTGCTGCTTCTGGTGGAGGTTCTGATGAGTTATTTAATGGTGGTGCTGTTGATATTTCAGGATTCGAGCTTTACTTAAGAAGAATCCTGGTTGATAATGGTAGAATTCAAATGCCATTCGAGTTAGCATGGACAAACACAAATTCAGAATTTCAGGAATCATTTGACGGATTCTGGGGAGATGTATCCAAAGGTGATGAATTACCATATCTTCCAGATACAATGGTTTCTCTAAATCTTGGATTAAATGTTAATAAAATTTCGGCTAATATAAGTATGAAGAAAACATCAGAAATGAGAACAGTTGCAGGTTCTGGAAGTATTTCAGGCTCTGATGCAACAGATGAAATCACAATTATTGATCTTGGCATGAGATATGCTCTTCAAGACAATGTTACCCTATCAGTTGGTATCAACAACTTCATGGATAGCGATGGTATTGCTGCTAGACGTCCTTATGGCGCTAGACCAACAATGCCTCGTAGTTTCAATTTAGGAGTCGATTATACTTTTTAAGGTTGTCTTCATTGCATTTTACTCTTAGGCCTTATAAAGTACCTGAACGCCCGATCTTCTGTCATTCGGGCGTTCTTTTTTTAAGGAACTTTGATAAATATTTTTTGTCAAATAATTAGTATATTTTTTAAACTTTTTTTTACTTATAATAACACGTCAAATGAAAACTATATTAATTACAATTTTTACAATATCTTCAGTTTTTAGTCAATCAATTAAGGATTTAACTGAAAGACCTGTTTATAATTCTATAAAAACGACCGAAAATATTACAATAGATGGAAATTTTGATGAATATGCATGGAGCAATGCTCAAATAGCTACAAATTTTACTGGAGCTGGAATTTTTCAAGGTCAACCTGCAGATCTAAAAACAGAAGCTAAAATTCTTTATGATGATAAGTATTTATATTTAGCCTTTACAGCATACGTTGATAAAAATGATTTAAGATATTCTGTTACTAAAAGAGATAATTTAGATGGTAGAGATGATAGAGTATTTATTCAAATTGATGCATTTGATGATGAATCACTAATTTATGGTATTGGTGTTAGTGCAAGTAATGCTCAAATTGACGGTAGGGCTGGCTTTGGCTGGGATCAGTCTTTAGATTTAATTTATGAAACTGCTGTAACTATTTTTGACGATAGATATCAAGCCGAATTTGCAATTCCGTTTTCTAGTATTCGTTATTCTATTGCGGAAAAACAAGATTGGAGAATTACGTTTGGAAGAGGTTATACCCTTGATGATGAGATAACAAGGTTTGTATGGTGGGCAAACAAAGTTGACGGAATTGAATGTCAAACATGTCAATTAGGATATCTTAAGGATATTTATCCTCCAAAATTAAAAAGAGGAGAGCCAAGCTATATACCTGCTTTGGTCGGTGGATTATCTGATGATTTTGAAAACGATGAATCTTCCAGCTCAAACGAAGCTTCTTTATTTGTAAAATATCCTATTTCTTCAGTTGATTTGTTTGAAATTGCCATAAATCCTGATTTTAGTCAAATTGAGTCTGATGATATAAGAAATGATATAAACTCTGTTAATGCATTATATTTTCCAGAAAGAAGACCATTTTTTAGTGAAGGTTCAGAGCTTTTTAAATTTCAATCTGAAAGAGGATTTATAAATCTTTTTTATTCTAGAACAATTAATGATCCTTCAATTATAGGAAAGTATACAGGTAAGATAGGAAAAACCTCTTATGGGGTTATATCTGCTAGAGATGATTCATCTTTATTGTTATTACCATTTGAAGAAAGTAGTACAATTGTTTCAATGGGTGAGGCAACAAATCACGTTTTTAGATTAAAACAGATGTTAAAAAATGGAAGTTCGGTTGGTGCATTTATTTCTAACAGGAATTTTGACATTGGTGGAGATATGACAACTAGCGGCATCGATTTGCATTATCATCCTGGTTATAATATTCACTTAACTGTTCATGCAGCATTATCCGTTCATAATGAGTCAAATAATTTGGAATATTCTCCGGAAGATGAAGAAGACCAAACATTTGATGATGATAGACATACTAAAGCATTTGATGGAGAAGAAATTAATGGTTCAGCATTAGGGATTGGAATTAGCCAATGGACAAGAACAGACAGTAGAGGAATTGTTGCTCGATTCAGATCTCCAGGATTTAGAACAAGCAATGGTTTTGAGCAAAATAATAATACTAAATGGATTAAAGTCTCGAGGGGTAAAAGTATTTTTCATAATAATCATCCAAAACTACTTAAATCAGACTATAAGATTGAAATTACACATAAAGAAAATTTTAGTGGTTTAGTCAAAAGACATGAAATAGAAATTGAAGGAGATTATAAACTTAATAATGGTATTAATTTTTATTGGGATCTTGAATCTCAAAATGAAAATTTTAAAGGTGTTCAATTTAATGGGGATAATGAAGTTAGATTTGGATTTGATGCTCAGTTAAATAAAAAGATTAATTTAAGGGCTGGCGTTAATCATGGAGGTAGAATAATTAGATATTTGGATATACCTGAAATTGGTACTGAAAATAGTTTTGGTATTAAATTAAATTATAAGCCATCAAATCAAACAGACTTTGGTATAGGTTTTGATTATGAAGATGTAAGCGATTATTATCATGGGTTTTTACTAAAATCTTCAGTTAAGCATGCATTTTCATCTAATTTATCTTTAAGGACAAAAATTCAGTACAGTGATTATTCAAATACTTGGTTTATTGAGCCTATGGTAACATATCAACCCAGCGCTTATAGTGCATTTTATGTTGGCATAAACGATCTTTTAGAATCTCAAGATGGTATGTTTTCAAAATTAAGAGAAAATGAGAGACAGTTTTTTATTAAATTCCAATACTTATTCTAGATATGAAAAAAATATCAATCATTATTGCCACACTATTATTATCTGCTTGCGTTGTTCCAGTATCAATTGGAAATAAAGCTGTTGTAGAACCAAAAGATAACAATGAAGTAGTTAATACTGTTTATGCTAAAAATGGAAAAACCATGGTAGCCCTAAATTATATTTTGCCTCAAAGAGCAGCTCAGTTTGAGATGTTAACTAAAACCATAATTATGCCTGCAATAAAAAGACAAGACATCGAAGTATTTAACAGTTTGAAATTTTTAGTTCCAGAAGAGCCTAATGAAGATGGAAACTTAACATATATGTTCATTGCTGATCCTTATCTTGAAGATAAAAATTATGATATTTTTGAAATTTTAGTTTCGCAGTATGGTAGAGCTAGAGCTGAAGAGTATTTTGATAGATGGATTACCTGTTTTGCATACGAGCAAGAAGTCATTTCTTTCAGATGATAAAAACATATCTTTTTGAGCACATCTATATTAAATTTTCTTTAATGAAATCATTAAAAACGTTTTTAAGTCTAATAATCTTAATGAACATAGCACTTTCTCAAAGTTCTGAAGATTTGGAGGCAGAAAATCCATCGAGCGATAATTGGCAGGAAAATTATAGATCACTTTCAAGAAATGAATCTACAATTAATATTTATTCTAATGCTGCTGTTGCTGATGTATTTGTGTGGAATTCTCCATGGCAATCTACAGAACGTACATTTCCAGCTGTAATCTCATTACCTACAGATAATAGGGTTTACACTATTAGTTTATATTCTCAATCACAATTTCAATATATTACAAATGAGTTACAAAATTTTGATTTTGATAATAGAGATATTGCTGAATTTGAGCTTTTACAAGATGAGTTTGAGCGTATGAAGATGGGCACAAAGAGCGTAAGACCTATTCCTGGAACTGGTGAATCTGTATTTTTAACATATTGTGACTCAGATGACGCAAATTGCGAAGAAGGAATGCATTGGTTGGATAAGTTTTATGCAAAATTTTATGACTCAAAACAAGAAAAAGTTTTGGCTTCAGATCTTAATGGAACAGATCTAACTGATGCTGAAAAAGCCTTAGTAAGAAGACATCGTTTGGGGGTGGCTGGAATGGTTGGATTTTTCACCATGGCCGTATTTTTAATTGATAGTTCAGCCTTGTGAGTAAGATTTCAGTAAATATCAAAGGTCTTAGTTTACAAGAGTTCTCTAAAGGAATTACTCCTCTTGAAATAATGAATGAAGCTAAGGGTGTACCTAAAGATTCAATTATTTGTAAAGTAGACGGTTTACTAACAGATTTATCTGCTCAGTTATCGAATGATTGTGAACTGCAGTTTATGGATGCTCAAAGCAAAGAAGGTCATAGCGTTTTACTTCATAGCA
Source organism: uncultured Fidelibacterota bacterium (assembly GCA_902578385.1). Taxonomy (GTDB): domain Bacteria; phylum Fidelibacterota; class Marinisomatia; order Marinisomatales; family Marinisomataceae; genus Marinisoma. Next base: position 71,862 of record CACHCR010000003.1, read on the forward strand.
CTGCTCATTTGATGGCTCAGGCTGTAAAAAGATTATTTCCAAAAACAAAAGTAACTATTGGACCATATCTAGAAAATAGGTTTTACTATGATTTTGACGTTAAGACACCATTTACGGAAGAAGATTTATTAAAAATTGAAGATGAGATGACCAAAATTTCAGAGGAAAATCTTCAAATTACCCATGAAATCAAATCTAGAGATGATTCTATAAGTTATTTTGAGAAAATTAATGAAAATTATAAAGTTGAAATAATAAATGATTTAGATCCAAATGAAACATTAAAAGTATATTCGCAGGGTGAATTTACAGATTTATGTAGAGGTCCGCATGTTCCTTATACAGGTGTCATTAAACATTTCAAGCTTTTATCTTCATCAGCGGCTTATTGGAGAGGCGATGAAAAAAATCAAACTCTTCAAAGAGTTTATGGAACTTCATTCCAGAATATTAAAGATTTAAAAAAATATCTTTTAATGTTAGAAGAGCAGAAAAAACGTGATCATAGAAAAATTGGTAAGGAGCTTGATTTATTTTTCTTTGATGATGAGGTTGGTCCAGGTTTGCCACTTTGGACACCATCTGGGACTGTGTTAATTGATCAGTTAGAGGCTCTAGCAAAAGAAAAAGAAACAGCGGGTGGATACTTAAGAGTTAGAACACCTCACTTAACAAAAGGTGATTTATTTTCAAAGTCAGGACATTTAGACCATTACATGTCAAGTATGTTTTCTCCGATGGATGTTGATGGTATCGATTATTATATGAAACCAATGAATTGTCCATATCATCATAAAATTTATGCTAATACCCCTAAAAGCTATAGAGATTTACCTTATAGAATATCCGAATATGGTACTTGCTACAGGTATGAAAAATCTGGTGAATTATTTGGTTTAATGCGTGTTAGAAGCATGCAAATGAATGATGGTCATATTTATTGTACAGAGGAACAGTTTAAAGAAGAATTTATAAATGTGTGTAATCTATATATGGAATATTTTAAAATTTTTGGAATAGAAAAATATGAAATGAGATTAAGCCTTCATGACCCAGAAGGTCTTGGTGATAAATTTATAGATAACCCAACACTTTGGAAAAAGACTGAGGATGATGTAAGAAATGCTCTTAAAGGAGCTAAATTAAAATTTGTCGAATCTGTTGGTGATGCAGCATTTTATGGTCCTAAAATTGATGTTCAGGTTTGGAGCTCAATCGGAAGAGAATTTACCTTGGCAACCAATCAAGTAGATTTTGCTATTCCCGAGAGATTTGATCTAACTTATACAGATAAAGATGGTACTGCTAAGACGCCTTTATGTATTCATAGAGCTCCGTTAGGAACTCATGAACGTTTCATTGGATTTTTAATTGAACATTTTGGAGGAAATTTTCCTCTATGGTTAGCACCTAAACAAGTAACTATTCTTCCTGTATCAGATAAATTCAATGATTATGCACAAGAAATTACAACCCACTTAATAACAAAAGGCGTGAGAGCTTCTATTGATAATAGATCAGAAAAAATTGGTTCAAAAATTAGAGATGCAGAGATGCAAAAAATTAATATCATGGTAATTGTTGGAGAGAAAGAACAAGAAAATAAAACTTTAACAATCAGAAGAAGATTTGTAAAAGAGCAAGAAGAATTAAATTTGGATGATTTTTCTAAAAATATCTTAAGCGAAATAAATGAAAGGAGAGTTTCGAATTAAAAAACAAAAAATAAGAGTTAACGAAAGAATTTATGCTGATGAGGTAAGACTTATCAGTGAAAACAAAGAACAAATTGGTGTTGTAAGCGTAAAAGAGGCTTTATCAAAAGCTCAAGATGCTGGATTAGACCTTGTAGAAATATCACCAAATGCAAAGCCACCAGTCTGTAAAATAATGGATTTTGGGAAGTTTAAATATGAAGAAAAAAAGAAAGCTCAACAAAGTAAAAAGAAGCAACAAGTTATAAAAGTTAAAGAATTAAGAATGAGACCAAATATTGGTGATCATGACTTAGATAATAAATTAAAAATGGGAAAAAAGTTTTTAGCTGAAGGTTATAAGTTAAAATTAACCTTAATGTATAGAGGAAGAGAAATGTCTCGTCAAGATTTAGGACAAGAGTTAATGCAGCGTGTTTTGTCGACGCTAAGTGAGCATGCTGAACTTGAAAAAGATTCTCCTTTGACTGGAAGAAAAAAATCTATAATATTAGCCCCGAAATAGGAATTTATTATGCCAAAACAAAAAACAAGAAAAAGCGTATCAAAAAGATTTAAAGTTACAGGTTCTGGAAAATTGAAACGTAACAAAGCGGGGCACAAACACATGCTTATTCGTAGAGATGGTGATGTTAAACGTGCTGCTAAGAAAGCTACTGTTGTAGCTCCTTCTTTTGAGAAGCGCATGAAAAAAATGATGGCGAAAGCAGGAAGTTAAGATGCCAAGATCAAACAGTTCAGTTCCAAGACATAGAAGACACCGTAAAATTGTTAAACTAGCCAAGGGATATTTTGGAGCTAGAAGTAGAAACTTTAAAGCAGCAAAAGATGCAGTAACAAAAGCTGGACTTTATGCTTATAGAGATAGAAGACAGAAAAAGCGTCAGTTTAGAAGACTTTGGATTGTAAGAATTAATGCTGCATCAAGATTAAATGGTTTATCCTATTCAAATTTTGTACATTTACTGAAGGAGAAAGGGGTCGATTTAGATAGAAAAGTATTGGCAGATTTAGCTGTTAATAACCCATCTGTCTTTGAAGACCTTGTAAAATACTTAAAGAAAAAATAGAAAAATACGATGTCATTAGATAAAACCATTAAAGGATTAAAGGCATCATTTTCTAAAGAGTTATCCAAAAGTAAGACCTCATCTGATCTCGAAAAATTCCGAATAAAATATTTAGGCAGAAATGGAAAACTAGCTTCTTTATTTGAAGAGTTCAATAAGTTGCCAGCATCTGAAAAACCTCGCTTTGGCAAGGAATTAAATATTTTAAAGAATGAATTATCATCAATGTATCAAGATGTTGTAGGTGGTTCTAAAGGTAGTTCTATTTCAAATAATACAGATTTTTCACTTCCTGGATATAACTTGCCAGATGGAAATGTTCATCCATTAGAACAAATTACTTACGAAATAAAGTCTATTTTTCAGTCAATTGGTTTTTCTGTCGCCTATGGTCCCGAAATTGATGATGATTATCATAATTTTGAAGCATTGAATGTTCCAAAACATCATCCTGCGAGAGATATGCAAGATACTTTTTTTATCAATCCTAATACGGTATTAAGAACTCATACATCAAATGTTCAGATTCATTTAATGGAAAATCAAGATCCTCCTCTTAGACATATTTGTTGTGGAAGGGTATATAGAAATGAGGCAGTAAGTTATAAAAGTTTTTGTTTATTTAATCAAGTTGAAGGACTGGTAATAAATGAAGACTCTTCCTTCGCAGAGATGAAAGGCACTCTTGAGTATTTTGTTCAAGAAATGTTTGGAAAAAATACGAAAATGCGTTTTAGGCCGAGTTATTTCCCATTTACTGAACCGAGTGCTGAAGTTGATATATGGAATGAAAAATTAAACCAATGGATGGAGATTTTAGGCTGTGGAATGGTAAATCCTAATGTACTAACCAATGTTGGATATGATAATAAAAAATATCAAGGATTTGCCTTTGGAATGGGTATTGAAAGAATAGCAATGATTAAATATGGTATTAAAGATATCCGTTTATTTTACCAGAATGACAAAAGATTTTTGGAGCAATTTTAATGAAGGTTTCCTTACATTGGTTAAAAAGATTTGTCGATTTTGATTTAACTGCTACTGAATTAGCTGATATGTTGACAATGCGTGGTTTTGAATCTGAAGTAGTTACCGATTTTGATAATATTGATAATTTAGTTGTTGGAGATGTATTAACTGCTAAAAAACATCCAAATGCTGATAAATTAAAATTATGTAGCGTCTCGGACGGATCTGAAACATTTAGCGTTGTATGTGGAGCTCCAAACGTTGATAGTGGTCAAAAAATTGTTTTCGCTAAAGTAGGAGCTATTCTTCCTGGAGATTTCAAGATAGGTAAAGCAAAGATTAGAGGTATTGAAAGCTTTGGAATGATTTGTTCAGAAAAAGAACTTGGAATTTCTGAAGAACATGATGGAATTATGGTTTTAGACAGCTCTTTAAAAGCCGGAACACCAATAAAAAAAGTTCTTGGTCCAATATTTAATGCAATTGATATTGAGGTTACACCGGACAAAGCTTTTGGTCTTAGTCATAGAGGGATTGCTAGGGAGGTAGCAACTATGGTTAATGCTAAGCTTAAAACTCCTATTTCAGCTGTAAAATTGAATTCTAAGTCTAAAGACGTTATATCTGTCGAATTGGATAAAAAAAATGGATGTACACGCTATATTGCAGGTGTAATGAAGGGTGTAAAGGTAGGACCTTCTCCTCAATGGCTAGCTGATTACTTAAAATCTGTGGGTCAAAAAAGTATTAATAATTTAGTTGATATATCAAATTTTATGCTTTTAGAGATTGGTCACCCAACACATATATTTGATTTAAATAAATTAGCAAAACCTGCTATTAAGGTTTCTTGGGCAAAAAAGGGTGAAAAGTTTGATGCTTTAGATGAAGAAACATATGAATTGAGTAATGATCATATGGTTATCACTGATACAAAAAATACAATAGCATTAGCAGGTATTATTGGTGGAATGGATAGTTCCGTTACAGATACAACCACAGAAGTATTAATAGAAAGTGCCTATTTTGATCCTGTTGTAATAAGAAAAGGGTCAAAAAAATTAAATTTATTATCAGAAGCATCTAGAAGATTTGAAAGAGGAACGGATCCAAATGCAGCTTCAGAAGCATTTAATATGATTGTTCAGTTAATGCAAGAAGTTGCTGGAGGTACTTTAGAGTCTATAATCACTGATGAATGTTCAATGAATTTAAGTAATTCTAAGGTTGAATTATCCTCAGAAAAACTACTAAAGTATGCAGGTCAGGTAATTCCGTCTAAAAATGTAGAATCAATCTTAAAAGGGCTTCATATTGATATTAAAAAATCTAAAAAAGGGTGGAGTTGTTCAATTCCTACTTTTAGAACTGATTTATCATCCGAGACCGACTTAATTGAAGAGGTTTTTAGATGTTATGGTTATGATAATATTAAATCTTCATTTAATTATTCATCAATTATGCAGTTTGCAAATGATGAAGAATCAACTATTTTTTCTTTAAAACATCATCTTTCATCTCTTGGATTTCATCAATCTTACAATAATTCCTTAGAAGATCTCGAAGAAGTAAAGCTGTTTGGAAAAGATCCCATAAGTGTTATGAATCCATCTTCAGAAAGAATGAATACCTTAAGAACAACGCTTCATTTAGGATTATTAAAAAATCTTGATTTTAACTATAGAAATGGATCGTCAAATACAATGATATATGAATATGGAACAATATTTGAAGGCAAGAGTGAAAAATTAGAAAGTATAACACAAAATAGCAGTCTTTCTTGTTTGGTGCATGGTGATTTGTTTTCTAAGAATGTACACTTTGATTCTATTTCTGCATCATTTGCTTTTTTAAAGGGGATAGCCTTAAATATTTTTGAAGATAAAAAACTAAATATAAATATTAAGCTTCTTGAGGAAAAACATCATTATTGCGAGACATATTTTGCAATTTTAGATGGTAGAAAACAAAAAATTGGTGGAATTGGAGTGATTGGTGAAACTTTATTAAATAAGCTAGATATTGCTCATAAACATGATGTAGTAGTTTTAGATATAGATCCTACAATTTTCATAGATTATAGGAATTTTAAAATAAAAGTTAATGACGTTGTGCCATATCCGGCTGTTGCAAGAGATTTAAATTTCAAAATGGATAGCTCAATAAGTGTAGGTGATGTTACAACTGCAATCAAATCAGTAAATCAATCAATCTTACAAACTGTATTACCTGTAGATATTTATATATCAAAAAAAGATAAATCATCTAAAGATGTTTTGTTTTCATTAACGTTTCAATCGCCTAAAAAAACACTTGAAGATAATGATGTAAATACAGTTATTACTGAAATTATAAATGTTGTATCTAAAAAATTTAATGCTAAATTAAGAGATAATTAGAGGTATATATGGAATCAAATAAAAAACTAGTTAATGTGAGAATCTTTGGACAAGAATACCCAATAAGAGCTTCATCAAATGAAGAATATATTAAAGAAGTTGCATCTTATGTAGATAAGAAAATGCATGAAGTGCAACGATCTGTACCATCGTCAATGAATGCATCCAAAATTGCAATTTTAGCTGCTATGAATATATCAGATGAATTGTTTGGTGCTAGACGAGGTGAATATTCCTTTAAAGGCGAAGTAGAGTCCAAAGTTAAGTCATTAATTGAGCGTATAGAAGAAATTACAGATTAAGGGGATATTGTAATGGAAACTGCCATATTATCTGGCCTGGATGCCAGTAAAGCTTTATATCAAAGTCTCGAAGAAAGAATTGCTCGTTTAAAAGATCAAAATATTACTCCTGGTCTAGCAGCAGTTTTAGTAGGTAATAATCCTGCGTCTGAAATCTATGTAAAAAATAAAACTAAGAAGTTTGAAGCTTTAGGTTTAAAAACTGATGTATTTCGATTAGAAGAATCTGTTTCTGAAGACGAGCTTCTTTCACTTATATTAGATTTAAATAAAAATGCTGATTTTCATGGAATATTGGTTCAATTACCATTACCTAAACACATAAATAGTGAAAAAGTATTAAATGCTATAGTTTCTACAAAGGATGTTGATGGTTTTCATCCAGAAAATGCAGGATTACTGTCTATCGGTAAACCTAGGTTTATTCCATGTACACCTAAGGGAATAATATTCATTTTAAAGCATTTTAAGATAGATTTAACTGGAAAACATGTTGTTGTAATAGGTAGGAGCAATATTGTAGGAAGACCAATATCTATCTTGGCAAGTTTAAAAGATTTAGGAAATGCAACAGTTACTCTCTGTCATAGTGGTACAAAAGACTTAAAATATTTCTCAAAACAAGCAGACGTTTTGGTTGCAGCATTAGGATCGCCTGAATTTGTAGACGCATCTTATATTAAAGAGGGAGCATGTTTGATAGATGTAGGTATAAATAGGGTCGAACAAGATGGAAAATCAAAAATCGTTGGTGATATCAATCAAGAAAGTGTATCAGGTATAGCAAGCGCATTAACTCCTGTTCCAAAAGGAATTGGACCAATGACAATAGCTATGTTAGTAGAAAACACCGTATTGTCAGCAGAATTATTATTAAATTAATCCGATTTTACAGGAGATATGATGTTTAGAAAATTATTTATTATTTTAGTGCCAATTTTACTTTTTTCATGCACATCTAGTATAGATGAAACTGAAGTAAAAAAAGCACGTCAATTTTTTGAGTCAATTTTTCAAGATTCAGTAATTGATAGCCCAGAATTTCAAGCATCTTTAGGATATAAGTCCAATTATGATAAATGGGATGATATTACTTGGCAACATTCAAGAAAAAAGGCAAAGCAAGCCATTACTGACTTAGATTATTTACATAAAAATATTGATTATCAAAAACTAGATGAAAGCACCAAAATTAGCTATCGCCTAATGGAAAAAAGGCTGCAAAGAACTATTGATAATGATAATTATATTTTTCATAGCTATATGATAACTCATAGAGGAGGGAAACACTCTCGAATTCCTTCTTTTTTAATTAATTATCATAAGGTTGATGAAGAGCAAGATATTAAAGATTATATAGGTAGATTACGTAATGTAGAGCCATTAATGGATGATCTGATTGAGCAGTTAAGACTAAGACAAGATGTGCGAAAAATTGCTCCAGCATTCGTTTTTCCTCAAGCAATCAAAACTTCAGAAAATATTATATCAGGATACCCGTTTGAAGAAACTGATACAAAGAATGTTATTTATAATGATTTTATGAAAAAATTAAATGCGCTTGATATATCAGATGCTCAAAAATTACGTTATCAAAGCGAAGTAGAAGCTGTGCTAGTTACAATTGTAAACTATTCTTATACAAAGCTTATAGATTTTCTTAAAGAACAGCAAAAATTAGCAGATAATAATCATGGTGTTTGGAAGTATGATGATGGAGCTGAATATTACCAACATACACTTGATGGATATACGACTTTAGGTTTAACTGCAGAAGAAATTCATGAAATTGGTCTTAGTGAAGTTGAAAGAATACATGGTGAAATATATCAAATCATGGATCAAGTAAGTTTTGAAGGAACACTTAAAGAATTTTTTGATTTTATGAGGGAAGATGATCAGTTTTATTATCCTGAAGGACCAGTTGGCAGACAAATGTATTTAGATCAAGTTCAAGTTGTGGTCGACACCCTTGCAAATCGTATAGAAGAATTATTTTACGGTTTACCTTCTATACCGCTTCAAGTTAAGGCAGTAGAAGCATATAGGGAAGCTTCTGCAGGGATTGCATTTTATCAACGAGGTCAAGCTGATGGTAGTAGACCTGGAACGTATTATGCCAACCTTTATAGAATGAGAGATATGCCTATTTATAAGCTTGAAAATTTAGCATACCATGAGGCTATTCCTGGTCATCATATGCAAATATCTATACAGTTAGAAGTCGAAGATATGCCAAGCTTTAGAAAGTATGGTGGTTACAGTGTATTTGCGGAAGGATGGGCATTATATTCAGAAACGCTTCCTAAAGAAATAGGACTTTATAAAGATCCATATTCTGATTTTGGAAGACTCTCAGGAGAGCTTTGGAGAGCTTGTAGACTAGTGGTTGACACTGGTGTTCATCATTACAAATGGACCAGAGAAGAAGGTATTGATTATTATATGAATAATACTGCAAATCCAGAGGGTGATTGTATTGGAATGGTTGAAAGACATATTGTTTGGCCAGGGCAAGCTGTTTCATATAAAATTGGCATGATAAAGGTGCAAGAGTTAAGAGCTTACGCAGAACAAGAGTTAGGTAGTAAATTTTCACTGCAAGAATTTCATGATGTTGTATTAAAAAATGGAAGCGTAACAATGAATATCCTTGAAGATATTGTATATGCTTGGGTAGATAGTAAATAATGATCATAATTAAAACCAGCACAGATAGTCATAAGGTTATGAAGCTTATTGCTAATACATTGCTTAATAATAAGCTTGCAGCTTGTGTAAATATGATTCCCCGTATGCGTTCAAAGTATATCATGGATGGTAGAATTACTGAATCAAGAGAAATTATTATATTGATAAAAACAACTAAAAATCTTGAGAAAAAAGTATATAAAACTATTAAAGAGCTACATAATTATGAGATACCTGAAATTTCAACTATCCAAACATCAAATGTTGACAAAGACTATGAAAAATGGTTGAAAGATTTTGTTGAAAAGTAGTTCATGAAAATAGAAAACCTTTCTGAAAAAAACGTTTTAAAACTTGTTGTTGTAACATTGTTTTCAATAATGCTCTTAACTGTAGCGGTTGTATTATCATTTAATTTGGATACTTTAAAACAAAATTTTTTTGATAAACAAGTCGAAACCTTAACACTAATTCCAGATAACGAAGAAAATGTACTCAGAGTAGTATTTACTGGTGTCAGTTCACCGTTAACTCCTCATATTGCGCAACAAAGTGTTGTTATATCAATAAATAATAAAAACTATGTATTTGATGCAGGTTCTAGATCTACAGCTAATTTTATATCTCAAGGAACCTTAGATGCAGCTTTTATTGAAGCTGTTTTTATTACGCATACGCACTCAGATCATATAGGTAGTTTGGGAGAGCTTGTATTAGCTTCATGGGGTAGAGGAAGAACATCATCTCTTCCAGTTTATGGTGCAGGTAAAGAAATTCAGAATGTTGTTGATGGATTTAATCTTGCATACCTACCAGATCGAGAACATAGAACAGTCCATCATGGTGAAGAGTTTTTTAAGCCTGAAAATGGACTTTTAATAGCAAAAATCTTTCAGATGCCTAACCCAGAAAGATTAGTGTTTGAAGATAGTAATATTAAAGTTTTTGCTTTTGTAGTTCCTCATGGACCTATTCACGGCGCTGTTGGATATAGAATTATTGCTGATGATAGATCGGTGGTGATATCAGGCGATACTGATGTTATGGACAATTATGATTTTGTAAATGGGGTAGATGTATTGATTCATGAGACAATAATTGAGGAAATAAGTACAAAAGTTAGTGAATCAGCTTATCGATTAGGCAATGAAAGAATTGGTGAGATTTTTAAGGATATTAATGATTATCATGCTAACTTAATTGATTATGATAATAGACCAGGCTTATTGAGTAAGCTTGAAGAAATAGATTTAGGAATACTAGCTCTAATTCATATTATTCCAGATAAAGATAACATTATTGTAAAAAGAGCATTAAAGCGTTTTAAATCAAAATCTAAACATAATGTTGTAATTGCTGATATTAATATGGAAGTACAATTACCACTAAACTCTAAGGAGATTATAGTAAAATGAACATAATTGATAGTTTAAATTGGAGATATGCTACTACAAAATTTGATACACAACGTATCATTTCAGATAGTGATATTGATAAACTAAAAGAGATTGTAAAATTAGCACCTTCATCATGGGGTATGCAATTTTATAAGATAATAATAATTAAAGATAATGAATTGAAACAGAAGTTGTTGCCTGCTGCATATAATCAAAATCAAGTAGCTGATTGTTCACATTTATTTGTTTTTTGCAGCTTAAAAAAGGTGTTTGAAGAAGATATTAATCAAATGATTGATGAGTTTCATCGTCTAAGGGTTAACGATGATAATTATAGTAAAGAGGGAACAGATAAGTATGCTTCAGGTGCAAAAAAAAGTATTTTAGGAATGGAGCCTAAAAAACAATCAGAATGGCTTAAAAAACAATGCTATATTGCTTTAGGTCAATTAATGGTAGGATGTGCAGATATGCGTATTGATTCCTGTCCAATGGAAGGGTTTAAATCTGATGAAGTGGATGAGATATTAGATCTTCAATCTCAAAATTTAACCTCTGTAGTTCTTTTGCCTTCAGGTTATAGATCTGAAGATGATAAATATCAACACAAAACAAAGGTTCGAAAACCAAATAATCTTCTTTTTGAAGACAAATAAACATTAAATTATTAAACCATGGAATATATTATAATTTTATTATTAATTGTTTTAATCGTTATGATTTTTATGCAAAATCAAAAATCAGATAATGATACTTCAGACGAGAAAATTAAAAATATTGTCGATGAGCTAAATAATTCTTTCAAAAATCTTTCTAATGAAGTTTTGGTTGATCAGTCAGATAAATCCTTAGAGAAAATGAAAAATAGTTTAAATGAGCTTTTAGACAATTTTACCAAGAATCAAATTAACTCATTAAATGAAAACACTGATGATTTAAAAAAAGAAATAATAAAGCAAAAAGAGCTCACAAAGCAAATTGGTGATGATAACAAAAAATTTGAAAGAATTCTTAGTTCACCTGGACCAAGAGGAGATTGGGGTGAATTGAAAATAAGGACTATTTTAGAGTTAGCAGGTTTAAAAGAAGGAATCCACTTTATACACAATAAAAAGACTGAAACTTCTAAAGACAGGCCTGATTATGTAATAAATCTAGCTGATGGAAAAAAACTTATTTTAGACTCAAAATTTCCTTTTACTGCATTTAATGAACTAGTTCAAACAGATGATAAGGAAGAGCAAAAAAAACTTGTTAAAAAACACTCATCTGAGGTAAGAAAGCAAATGGAATCTTTATCTGATAAAGAGTATTGGAATCAATATAAAAATGCTGCTCCTTATGTTATTATGGTACTTCCAACTGAAGAATTGTTATACACTGCTTTTCAAGGAGATGATAGTCTTTATAAAGATGGTGTAGATAAAAATGTATATTTATGCTCTCCATTAAATTTATTAGCAATGATGCAGGTTGTTTATCAAGGTCATACAAACATAAATCTTAATAAAAATGCTGAGCAAGTTATACTTGTTGCTAAAGAAATTCTAAAACATGCGACGATATTCAATGAGAAATTTAAAAAAATTGGATATCATGGTGAAAAACTAGTTGAATTTCAAAAAGCAGCAGCTAAGAGTTTATTAAACCAATTAATTCCAAAATTAGAAAGTCTGGAAGAAATGGGTGCTTCGATGGATAAAGGAAGAAAAATTGATCCAGGTATAAAAATGATTGATGATGCACCATACACTCTTGATGAGGATAAAATCGAAGAAGAATAAGTAATAATTATCTATTACTTAATGTAGCTTAATGCCCAATCATTTAACTGATCTAAAACTGGTACTAGTGATTTACCTTTTTTAGTCAATGAGTATTCAACTCTTGGAGGAATTTCAGCAAAAATTTTTCTAGAAATTATATTATTTTTTTCTAAGTCTCTTAATTCTCTTGTTAACATATTTTTACTTATGCCATCAATGCCTCGATGTAATATCCCAAATCTGTTGATATTTTGAGAGATCCTCATAATAATAATTGGTCTCCATTTACCACCAATCATTTTCATTGAATAGGTAATGGGACATGAGTCAACTGTACATCCACATATATCTTCAAAACATAGTTTATCTTTCATAATAGTCCTTTTTTTGTTACTATATTAATAAATAGTGCCTACTTGCGCAATTTACTATTACTTAATAATTTTTCATATAATTTTTTGAAAGGAAAAAAACATGAAAAATAAACCTTATTTAGTAAAGCTTGAAAAAGATAAGAATTATGCATGGTGTGAATGCGCAGAATCAAATAATCAACCATTTTGTGACGGTAGTCATAATAAAGTAAAAGAGAAGTTTGATAATATCGTAGAAACACTAGTTGACATAAATCTTATCTCTAATGAAAATGAATTATTAAGATTGATCACACAAAATGATAAAAAACCAGTTTTATTTAAAGCTGAAAAAGATATCGAAGTTAATTTGTGTGGGTGTAAACAATCTGAAAATGCACCATATTGTAACGGTTCTCATTTAAATGTATAAAAAAAGGCGCCTTCGACTTGGCGCCTTTTTCATATACTCGAGGTAACTTGAGATAACTATTTTGAGTTACTAAAAGCAAGACTTTCGTCTTCGTCGACTTGACTAAGTTGTGGTTCAGTCTCATCAATTAATATATCTTCTACAGCAACTTCGCTTTGTAATACATCAGGTAGTTCGTCCGCGTAATTAGTAGAATAAAGATTTCCATTCCATTCAAATGTATTACCAGGACCTAATTCGGCTCTAGCAATTAAGAATGCTTCATTAAAAGAGGGAACAGGGGTTGTTTCGATTTCGTCAAGTGGTTCAACATTTTCTGAAAATGTTGGCACTGTTTCTGAAGTCATGGCTTCATCATTGACTGAATTCCCCATATTTGCGTTATTAACTAATGAGGTAATCTCAACATCCACAGCGCCTTCATTAAAGGTTTCTGTATATGAATTATCCGAGAGTTTGACTTCTTCAGATTGCTCCATTAGAAAAAACAAGGAACCGATACATAAAATTACAGCTACTAACACAAATTTTTCAACATTATTGTACATATTTTTTAACTCCATTTGTTACACCTCTTAATGTCGCTTTCATACCTAATTAACATTTAATAGATAAAATTGTTTCCAATTATTTGTATCGTTTAGCGATTTTATTTAAAAACGTATAGTTAATCTCGTATTTATCGCTATCCTTATACGATCTCACTGCTACAACATCTCCTAATGTTTCTTCCGAAGTATAAGTTTTGCTCTCTTTATTGACATCTACCACCTCATCTGCAATGACAATTACAGTTTCATAATAAAAATTGGTAGTAAAGTATCGATTATTCCACATGAAGATTTTACCAGGACCTAATTCTTTTCGTGCAGCTCTAAAGGCTTCTGAAAAGGAAATTTGATCATTACGGTATTGTTCTAAGTAATAGGTTCGTTCAATCATTCCATCACTGTCTATACGTTGATTGTCATTTAAGTCAGAAGAGTAAAAGGCAAGAAAGATAAATATATTTGTTAGCATTAAAGCTCCTTTTGAGTTGTCCTCAAAATTCTTTCTCAATGATATTAATAGAAGTAATTGAAAAAAGTTCCGTATTTAAGTACTTTAAGTAAGAATGAATGCTCATGCACTAGAATTGATGATTGATGGTGTAACAAAGTTTACTGCGTTTTATCAATTAGTTTGCGAGAAGTATGTTGATACCATCGATCAGAGCAATTTTGAAAATAGCTTAATGAAAATTGCTGAGTACAAAAATCAACAAAATCTATCAGCATATTTCCTAGGCGTGGTTGACGACATAGAACTTTCAATTGGTTTGTACGCAGTTTCAGATGATATAGCAACTTCTGAAGATGGTTTAACATACAAGCAGGTTTTTAGAGGAATGATTTGCAAGCAATTAGACAACATGTTGGATAAGGGCGTATCTACTCCAATTTTAATTCCAGAATTTTTCAAAGATGAATCAAAGAAAGAATCATATGAATATACAGATAGCCAAAAACTTTTGTATGCTTTTGGAAAAAGTAATTCCGATACTTTTTTTAATGGAGACACACCTATCAAAAATTTAAAAGGAGATACTTTTTATATCAATTATGAAGGATGTAATCCTTCACATATTGAATCAGTTATAAATTATGAGGCTAAAGTAGATAATTTTAAAGAAGAAGATGAAGATGCTAAATTCCAATATGAACCATCTAATGATAGTAAAGATGACTGGTATGACATAAAATATTCAGAGGAAGAACAAGATAGATATAAAAATGAACAAAAGGTTATGGATGTTGTTGACGACGACGATCTCCCTTTTTAATAAATAAATATGCTTGAAAGAAAAAAAATATGAAATTTGAAGATATTTTTGCTGCAATATTCTATATAATATGGACGCCAATTATGGCAATATTTGCATTTGGTGGAATGATTTTCATGGCTTTTTTTAGTATTATTGCTTTTTTAAGCGATATTATATACATGATTATTTATGGTGAAAATCCAAGAAATTAATGATAAGTAAATATTAAGAGGAAAATATGAGAAGTGATTTATTTTTTGAAGGCGAAGTGGTATTTGTTAGCCAAGGATTTTTTAGAGCTACTTATTGCTTACTGGAAGATCCAACAACATTGATAGCAGTAAAAAATAGTACCCACGTAAGGAAGATTTTAGATCAAACAGGTAGATTTCCTCCTTCATTTGAAATTATTGCTCCAATGTCTGCTGTTAGAATTAAAAGAGGAACGATTCCATCAAATTATCAAAAGTTTTATTCACATGATTATTATCTAACACTTAGGTATCAATATTTAGGTCATTAAATATTTATAGTATAAATAATTATATAAAGGAGGTTAATTATGAAAATAGTTGCAGTTATGTTGTTTTTAGGAGCTTTGCCATTAGGTGGTGGTTATTACGATCTTTTACGAATTGTTGTTAGTATTGCTGCCTTAATTAACGTTTTAAGAGGATCATTTTTATTTATTCCAATTCTTATCTTATTTAATCCAATTGTACCTGTTTATCTTTATGATAAAGGTTTATGGACAATTATTGATATAGCTTCTGGAATAGCATTTTGGTACGAATCTGAATATAACGATTAATAAATATGGGCTGCTTTAACACATTATTCATATTATTACTAGGCGGAATATACTTATTCTGGCCCGATTTAATGCAAGTAGAAGGCTTTTGGTTTAGCTTTATAGCTATTTGGCTATGTTTCTTTGTTTCTTGGGCGTTATTTGGTGATATTGCAGACGAAATTTCAGGAGTGAATAAATATAAAGATGATGAGTTTTAAGACATGTTTTATGTTTATGTGATCAATCTTGATAAGAAAGTTTTAAACAGTAAAAGATTCAAAGAACGCAATCCAGCTTATATCAAAGGAAAACCTTGTGTATATGTTGGACAGTCCGTTCATGAACCAAAAGTTCGTTTTAAACAGCATTTAGAAGGTTATAAATCCAATAGGTTTGCAAGAAAGTATGGTACATTTTTAAGACATAAAAATACCGGTGTTAAGAATCCATATAATAAACGTTCTTTAGCAGAAAGAGCAGAAAAGGACACCGCTAAAAGACTTCAAAAGAAAGGTTACGGAGTGTGGAGCGGTTAACATGAAGTATTGTTTTTAAGTTAATAATCGAAGATTTTAAAAAAATGATGAAACTTTTTATTGTTAAAATGATTTTAGATATGTACTATTTGCCGGTTAATTCAATAAATTACATTGGATTACCTTGATGAGAATAAATTTTAAAAACTTCAAATCGTTTAAAAGCGATCACTCCATTGATATTAAACCATTAACAATCCTTATTGGTAAAAATAATGCAGGAAAATCTACTATATCAGAATTGATAAACTACTTTACTGAATTAAAAACCCCTTATATGGAAAATACCTTGTTTTCAAGTTCTATTGATATAAAAGATTATATTAATATCCAGCATTATAAAAAATTTAAACGCAATCGTTTTCTATTGCATGAAGTAGAAACTCCTGGACCAGCTGTTTACGACGATAAAAGAATAGTAAATTATTTTGTACCTGTTTTCTGGAAGCTTGGAAAAGGTGACTATAATGAAAGTAGGTATTTAAATAGATTTGTAAAATCAATCCCTGATACAATGACGAACTGTTTATCTTTAGAGTATCATGGTGCAACCAAGAATATTAGATATCACGATAAGCATATACCGAATTCAGTTTCTTGGTCAAGAGATTTAGCAGCACTTTTTATTGAATTAGAAGCAGAAGATTATCTTTGGAATTACAAAGATAAAGTTGACAAACTTCAGGAAAAAATTGAAAATGATCAAAAGTCTGAATTTGAAATTGGTAGTTTAATTATGGATTTTGTAGATATTGTTTCAGATAATGCTCCTAATTCATTTAAGTACAGATTTAACATTAATATCAATGAAGAAAAATCACAACTACACTTCCATTCTGATGCTACAGTTTTTGATCAATTAAAAGTAGATATAGATCCCGCCCAAAGAATACCTAATAGAATTTTTTATGAAAGCAATTCAAGTATGTTTAAGATGATTAATAGCTTAGTTGATAATCTTGCCAAGCAGGTTTTTAAAACGACTTATACAAGATTAAGAAAAAGACACAAAGAATCTTTTGCAGCAAATGATTACCTTTCAAATAATATATATTATAAACCAAAATTAAGAAATAGAATGCAATCAAGTTCTTTTTCATTCAATGATATTTTAGAATATTCACCAAAAGAAAATTATCTTAATGGAATAGAAACTGACTATGCTAAATCTATAGATAACCTCGTAATTGGTTTAAGAGATTCTAATAGCAGTTTAGACAAAGCCGATCAGAAATATTTATTCAATAAAGATATTAAATCTCAATACATTAATTCTAAAATAATAGAAAGTGTAAAAAAACAAATTGAATTAAATGAAACCATTGGTCCAACAAGCAAGAAATATGTAGCGGATGGAGATTTTATTTTAAATCCAGATTTTTCAGATAAAAATGAAGTAATTACATCATTTAATTCTGCAAACGATGAAATATCAGATGATCTAATTTTTAATACAAAAACTAATAATTATATACTTAAAACAAATAACGATATAACAAATTTTAGTGCATACAGTTCTTCCGTATCAAGTATTCTAGATTTAAATGAATTTCAGAAAATCAAATTAAAAAATCTTGAAGAAACTCTTCGAAGAAATATATTAATTCTAGATCTTCCAAATAATGAAACCAAACGAAAACTACAGCTTGCGGTAAGAGTCCATGATCCTGGCAACTATTTTATGGATTTTAGAGATCGAGATGTCTTTGCTAAAAGAACTTTTGAAGATGTACAAAGAGGTATAGCCATTAAAAACGATTTTAACAAGTTAAATGAAATAAGAAATAATGAAGATCCCAGTGAGTTTATTCAAATTGTAAGAAGAAGCTTTGCTGTGGAGGGTATTCCAAATTATTTAGCTCCAGAATTAGATAAGGACGATGAAAGTGCATGGAAATTTATTCAGGATAATATTAGTATAGAAGAAGGTGTTTCTCTTGAATATTCAGTAAAACATATTTACGATACAAATTCATTTCTTGAATTAGAAAATCTCTCAACAAATTTTCATATAACTAATTTTTCGGAAGATATGGACTCAAAAAAATCAATAATTCTACAATATGTACATGAAGAAGAGTTATTAAGCAAAATGAATTCAGACTCGGATGAACGAATAAGCAGCTTTACGCTTAAAAAAGATTTTAAGAAGTGTGTAAATTTAGTATCCAGAAAAAGCGATATTAAGACTTTATCAGATTTACTACAATATGGTCAAAATAACGCTATTAACAAAATTATAGATGAGATTGGTCTCTCAAGTGTAGTTAAAGTTATTGGAGCTCAAAATAAGATGTTTGAAATCCAAAAATCAATAATGAATAGCAAATTTTTATCAAGATTTCCCTACGAACTTGATGAATCAAATAATAGAATAACAATGAAACGTTTTAATCAATTTCATGAAAAGGCTGAGAAGTATTTAAAGATTTTTGAGGTTTCCAAATCCAGTTTTGATGATCATCTAAATCAAAAATTATTAGAATACTCGGAAGGTGGAAGACAGCAGAAAACACTATTAATATCATTAATTAGTCATTGTGAAAATGCTCTTGATATTTTCTCACGAATTAAATCTGAAAAATTTGGAAAACAAAAAATAGATGATATTGATATGAAGTTGTTTCAAGATTTTATCCTTGCTAATTGTATTGCAGATTTTAAGAGAGATTGCTTTGATATTATTTATGATTTTTTAGCAAATAAATATTTTAGCAAAACTATTTTTAAAAGTGAGAATATTAATATTCAATCATCCGATTATTTTAATGATTCTTTAGAAGATTGGGATCAATGGACATATAATGAATTCTTACATGACATAAGTTATCATACCACTATTATTAGACCTGATGGTTTAAGTCTTATTGGAAGTGTCTATAGTCTAGATGATATCAAGTCACTTTTAGGAGCTGAAATTGCTCTTAAGCTTAAAATGGACCCTTCATTTGCTTCGAGAATTTCGCAATCAATAAATGAAAAGCTTGAATTAATAGATTTGGGAGATTACAAGGTTAAAATCTCAGAAATTGAAAAAGAAATTTATTCAATATCAGTTGATCATAATGATAATACAGTTTCTATGAATAATATTGGAGCAGGAACAAGAAGTTTAATTTCTATTTTTGGACATCTCTCAGGCTTTGAGCTAGTTACACTTTCAAAGAAGAAAGGCTCTATTAAAAGCAATGATATATTAATTATCAGAGAGCCTGAAAACTTTATTCATCCATCATTAGTTGGAAAATTCATTGAGTATATCACAGATTTTAGAGAAAAATTTGGGGATGCAGTAAATATTGTAATTGAAACACATTCAGAAATTATTTTAAGAAAAATTCAGGTTCTAAGCAAAAAAAGTAAATTGAACTCTAATCATCTTGGCATTTATTACATTCATAAAGACGATAAAAGTAGTATAATTTCAAATATTGAATTAAAAGAGGACGGTTCATTTAAATCAAATGCGCCTGAAGATTTTTTCGATATAAATACAAAATTAGCACAGGAGCTCTGGGATTAATGCTTACAAATCCGATGACAAATAGATTTGTTTTGGATGCTAAGCTGATCAATGACTTTGTTGATAATAATTTTGAAATAAAAGAAGATAGTAATAATAGAAAAAACTACAATTCCTTTAATGAATGTATAACTAAATCTAAGGGAGGCTATATCCTTAATAATGAATTTATAAGTCATTTAAGTAACATCGTTTTTAAAAAATTTCAGAATGAAGAACTTAGTAATGATGAAAATGAAACTTATAAAAACATTGTAAATTCAGATTTCAAAGATTTTCTTCTTTCATACAGGTTAGATAATAGTTGGAATAAAGTTGATTCTCTAGAAAATGAAAAAAGTATAAATATCGACGATATTAATACAGATTGGTTTGCAGCTTTTACTCTTGAAGAAAACGAGCTATTAAAAAGTAGATGCTCTAAGAATTTAAACTATTATGCATACAAAGATGTTATTCTTTCGTGCTTTGATCAATTTTCAATGAAAGAGCAATTTTCTGCAACTAAAGTTGATCCAGACCAATTTTTTAAAGACTTTTCTATTGTATCATCTCATTTTATGATTTTAGATCCTTACTCATTGAAAACAGGTAAATATCAAAAAAAAGATAGTATTGATTATTTAATTAACAAGAGTAGGCTTTTATTATTTTTCTTTAAGTGGATTAATACAGTAAGTAATAAAATGGATTTTACAGGTTATAATCCAAAAATATCATTTATATCAAGAATGCCAGAAAATACTTCTCCTAATAATTTTAAGGAGTTATTTAAAAACTATTGGAATCCATTATCAAAAAATTTTCAGGGCGAAGCAAAAGAAAATTATGAAATATTCATAAAGTTTTTAGATAAGTCAGACTTTTACAACTTTGATAGCTTAAAGGAAGATCAGATTAAAGAAATAAAATGGAATGCTCCATATAGAAATATTATGCATGATATCACAATTTTGACCGATTATGGATTTTTAAGCAACCCCTCAAGAGAGTTAAATTTTAATTTTTTATCAAAAAGCTATATTAATAATGTAATTGAAAGATTCAATGATAAGCATGCGTATTTTTTTAAAAATAACTTAAAGTTTGAAGGAGATGTTTTCATACGTCATCATTGTTTATCTAGAGACTTTTCAGAGGCTAATAAAAATCATTTACTTCAAAAAAGGTATGATAGTGTAATGATGGTATTAGACAAAATAAAAAATAATTCTTGATTTATATGCTTTGAATTATTAATATTTATACTGAATTACTTCTTGTAATTCTCGATGAAACTCAACGATTTACCAAAAAAATATCTAGTAAATAATACCATTTTTTCGTCTATAATTAGTGCTTGCAACCGCATAAAAAGTAAATTTGGTACATTTATTGAATTTCAATTAATTAAATGGCTAGGTCCTTATTTGCACTATGCTATAGATCGAATTCATAGTGAAAAAGAGCAAAGCAAATTTATTCCAAAATACGAAATTGATTCAAGAGACTATGATTCTATGAAGTATGTCGTTAAAAACTACTTCAAGCTTCAAAATAAATTACATACAAATTTAGGAGCTGAAAAAGAATTAATGAGACAGATTGATAGAATGTCATTTGACGAAATAAAAGATAATTTTGATGTTATTAATGATTCTATTAATCATTGTAGGAAAAAAACCTTTGAGCTCCCAAGCAAAGAATGCGAACAAGAATCAAAAATGATTCAACTTTCAATAGATAAAAAAGAAAACGAGAATAAATGAATTTGATAAAAAAAATTAAAAAATATATTAGCGATTTTCGTTCTAAACAGTCGTTTCAAGATAGGTTGAAGCTTTTATCTGTTAAAGCAATATCAATTTTCTCAACTCAACGTAAATGTACCAGATGTAATGGAGAAGGTTATATTGAAAAATGGAATATGTACAGATCTCATAATAAAAAATTTAATTGTGAATATAATAAAAAAAGCTATGGAGTATGTTTCATATGTAGAGGGGGAGGGTATGAATGGAAAATTCAACATATAATAACCCCAAACGAAACTTTGGAAGATATTTGTCTAAAGTATAATCTTATTAACGACAGAAATCATTCCATGAAAACCCAATTTGTAATATCATGGAATAAAATTTTAAGATATAGGGATATTTCACAATGCGATAAACTTATTTTGTGGGTTGATTTTCATATTATGGCAGAGAATAGATCTTCATTTGTAAGAATTAAAAATGGTTATATACAAATTAGAAACAAAGTTTCAAAAAAATGGGATTGGTTCCATAGAAATGTATCATCAAAAATTGCAGGAACTATACAAAAAGGCTATGAAGTTCATCATATCGATCACAATAAATTGAATAATAATCCATTAAACTTAGTGCCACTTCCAAGAAAAATTCATCAGCTCTATCATAAACTAATAAATATGAAATTATTTAGAAAAGAGGAAATAATCACAAATCTTGAGGAAAAGGCATAAATTAGGTTATGAAGTCTAATGATATAGCTACAAAACCGTTTATTAAATGGGCTGGGGGGAAATTTAAGCTAGCAGAGCAATTTCTTGATCATTTACCAAGAAATTTTAATCCTCATAAAAATAAGTTTATAGAGCCAATGGTAGGTTCTGGAGGTTTTTTCTTTAGACTTTCACCAAATAACGCTTATTTATCGGATATAAATAAAAACCTTATAACTACCTATCAAATGGTTCAAAATGACGTAGAAAGGCTTATTTCGAAGCTTGAAGAGTATAAAAAGCTACATATTGATGAAGATTTCTTTAAAGAACAAAAAAAACTATACAACGATCTCTCCAAAAAAGGTAAAAATAATTTAGAAATAGCTGCATTATTTATTTATCTAAATAAAACATGTTTTAACGGATTATATCGAGAAAATAAAAGTGGTGAGTTCAATGTACCGGTTGGCAGAAAATCAAATGGTGAATTACTACCTATGAGCGTTGATATGGAAAACCTTAGAAAAGTGAATAAGCTTTTACAGAATGTTGAACTAGCATGTCACAGTTATGAACAATGTCTTAAAGAGGTAAAACAAGGAGATTTTGTATACATTGATCCACCGTATATTCCTATAGATAAGGTATCTTTTACTCAATATTCAAAAAATGACTTTGGATTAGAAGATCATATAAAACTATCCAACTTTCTTGAAAAAATATCTGATAAAGGAGCTTTTTTTATGCTCTCTAATTCTGATACAGAAAATACAAGAAAATTATATCACAGAGATGCTTGGAGAATAGAAAAATTTGATGTAAGCAGAAGTATAGCTTCAAAAGCAAAAAATAGAGTTAAGGCAAAAGAATTAATAATTAAGAATTACTAATAAAGAATTATGTTAGAAGTAAATAAATATTATAGTAGAAAAGAATTATACGACATTTTTAGTGTACCTAAAAATAAAAGAAGCGGTGCATGGTTAAGAGGGCATGTAAACTATGAATATAGTTATGGAGCATATTTTCATTTTATTTTTGCAAACATCGATATTTCAGGATTTAACAAGCGTGAGGAATATGACTATGAAAATCATTTTGATGAAAATAATGATCAATTGTTTAACTGGGTAACACAGAATCAGAGGAGTCAAAATAATCCAAGTATGAAAAATCTTTTATCAGATACACCTTTAATTTTCATCAGAACAGAAGAAGGTAGTGATTGGAAATTTATTGGTCTTGGTATTATCAAGAAAGTATCTGGAAATAAACCAGTTAAAGTTCAATTTTTAATTGATAATAATGCTAAAAGTATTATCAAATACTTTAATGATAAAAAACTTTCTAATAATGTTTATAAGCCAGTAGAAGATTTTGAGTTATCGGAAAATATGAAAATATTTAGCTCTGAAATACCTCAAGCAAATAGTTTAGAAAAAATTGAAAAACTCGTTGATTTTGCATCTAAAAATATTTGGAGATATTATTTAATTGAGGAAGAGCTTGGAGTTGTTCACAGACAGGTTAAATATTATGTATCAGCTGCGAGTTTGTTAGGTCTAGTTGAAGGTTATAAACCTCATAAAATTACCGATATTGGTACAAAGTTTCTTTCATTAAACAAAACAGATAAAAATCTTCTTTTAAGGGAATTAATTCTAAATACAAAAGCCATGAAGATATATTTATCGCTAATGGACAAAGATCCTAATGTAATTTTTGAAAATTATAAAAAATTTGCCGTAAATATAAATGACAACACTCTTAAAAGAAGGCTTTCTAACCTTCGAAATTGGGCAGATTTTTGTAATGAAGTAGAACCTCTACCTATTAAAAGTGACAATCCATTCGATAATATCGACGACAATGAATCAAAAACTTTAAGTGAAATTATAACAATAGAGAAAGATGAAGGAAAGTCTTCTGATGCAAGACTTAGACACAATATGTTAGTTGATCTTATGGAAGAAGTCCTTTCAAAACATGACAATGCGAAAGTTGAAAAAGAATGGAATAATATTGATCTAGTTTTTGAAAACAATGATAATTTAATTTTCTTTGAAATGAAATCTATAACGGATGAAAATAAAGGAGATCAATTAAAAAAAGCGCTTGGACAGCTCATTTTTTATAAAAATGTAGTAAAGAAAGATGCTGAGCTAGTTGTTGTTCTTGAATCGTATTTTAGTGATGTAGATATTTTAGATAATGATCCAATAAATGTTGTCTGGAAAGAAGGAGATTCATTTAATGCTAATGAAAAAACAAAAGAAAAATTGAAGGTTATTTTTGATCAATGAGTAAAAAAATTATACGTGATTATTCGTTTCAGCTAGATGCAATTCACTGCATAAAGAGAGATTATAATAAGAAAAAAAATGCTCGAATGCTTCTTATTATTCCGACAGGAGGAGGGAAAACTTTAACCGCAATAAGAGCTGTGGATGAAATGATCAAAGATAATGTAATAAATCAAAATAATAAATGTCTTTGGATTACACATTTAAACTCTTTAGAACAACAAACCTCTGAGGTAGTAAATAGTCATAAATGGAAGAAAGAATTTAATTTTTCTGATCAATTACAATCATGTTTAGAAATTAAAATGAAGCAAGAAGCTATAGAATTACTTGAGAACGATATTAATAATGAATATGGACTTGTAATAATTGATGAATGTCATCATTCTTCGGCTAAATCCTATCAACAAATTTTTGACAATCCAAAGCTGGCAGTGTTAGGTTTAACTGCGACTCCTAATAGGAGCGATAAAAAATCTTTAAATTTTGAAGGACCTACATATCAAATTACTTTCGATGAATTAGAGAGACGTAATGTAATTATTAAACCTAAGCCAGATAAAATAACCATTCCTGATGAAATTGATGCTGACAGCTTAAAATCCCCAAGATTTGACAATTCAAAAAGAAATAATCATATAGTTTCAGCAGTTCTAGAAAGAAGAAGATTATCTTTAAATAAAAATAATGAAAATTATTCAAAAATTATTGTCTATGTAAATACTGTAAAACACGCTAAAAACCTTTATGAAACATTCGTCAGCAGATCAAATATTAATGAATTATATGATTTTGTAGGATTCATTGAGGGTGGAAAAAATTCAAACGGATGTTCAAATGAAGATTTTCTTAAAGATTTTAAACAAAATAAGTCGGGTATAATTATTAACGTTAACGTTTTATCGGAAGGATTTGATGACCCTTCCATAAATACTATCTTAATGGCTGTTCCTACAAACTCCTTAATTCGATACATCCAATGTGTTGGAAGGGCAATTAGAGTTCCTGATAAGGATAATGTTTGTATTCCTATCATTGTAGAATGTACTGAGGAGCTACCAAATATCGATTACAGAATTACTTATGGCTGGTTATTTGCTGATATATCTGATGAATTAGAGCCAATTCTTATCAATCATACAATTAAACCTGTTCCAAGTTTTTTAAGTTGGGTTTATACAAATGAAGTAAAGCACTTTTTAACTAGTTTATTTAATGACGATAAATATAATTTAAGAAAATATAATTTTGATAATTTAAAAATTAACAATCTTTCAGAAATATCAAATTCAAATATATTTTTATATTGGGCAGGTAGAGATATAAATAGATTAGATGATATCAGATGGAGAAGTATAGTTATTGCTCCAGAGAATAAACCTCGATTTATAGAAGCTTATAATAGAATTAATAGCGGAATAATTAATGGATTTAGTGATCGAATAATCTTTGATGAACTTTATCCAGAATTAAAAGAATTACCATATTTAAACAATAAAACAAAAAGATATAATCTTTATTTTGCGATGTATATGAGTTATCTAGATAAACTAAATGGTCAACAGAATAATAGATTAAAATATATTATATTTAAGAGAGATTCATACAATGAATCGATTTTTACAAGAATTAAAAATTTTATTAAATATTTTTTTAAATTATACTTGAATAAAAAAAGGAAATAATGATGTCTGATAAAGCAAAAAAAATTATTAAAAACGCATTAAATAAAGTTGATAGAAAGCATATTCCAGTCGAACAATTATTATTATGGAGAAATAATCCAAGATTGATTGAATTAAGAGATCAAGAAGTAGATTACGATAAACTTTCTTTAGCTCAGGATGAAGTTCAAGAAATTTTAATGAGCCAACACAAAACTAAAGAACTTGTTGATAGTATATTGAGCAGTGGTTGGCTTGATCAAGAATTAATGATGGTTGCTGAGTATGAAAAGGATAGTAGTGGAAAAATGCAATATATTGTCCTTGAAGGCAATAGAAGAACAACAGCTATTAAACATATTCTTAATCATGAAAAAAATATTTCTGGAGTAAAAGATGGCTATGATATTAGAAATTTTGAAAAAGAGCAGTTGGGTGGAGGAGTATCATGCTTAATTGCTGGAAAATATAAAGAACTGCAAAAAAAGGGTGATATTCAAGCTGAGGTAGACAGAATTTTAAATGCTAGACATATGTTTGGTCAAGAAGAGTGGAAACTTCACAGAAAAGCATTTCAAACCTTTAATAAGTATATGGAAGAACTTGCGTTAGTTCATTCAGGGGTAGATCCTAATTCACCTGATACATTTTTTATTGACACAAAAGTAGTTAAGCAAAGAGCAAAAATAATGTGTGAAACACCAGCGAAAATTAAAAACTATCTTTATTTATATACATTGAGACATCAAATCTCTTCAAAGCTGGTTTCAAGCTACGGAATTGATTTTGATAATAATAAAACATCCTTTATAGAGGAGTTCTTAAAAAAACCAGCCTTAAAAAATAGATATCTATTTGATCCAAATTATGGAGTTATGGGTGATGACGATGTATTGATTGAAGAAATGACACCACTAGAGCTATTTATTAGTCTTGTTTTTAGATATGAAAGAGCTGATGGTAGCGGAGAAAATAAACCAATTATTTCAGCTGCATCAGCAGGACAATCTAACTTAAGAGATTATGGTTACGTAGTTGATAACGATAGAAATGAATTGGAATATGTAAAGATGATTGAAGTAGGTGATGGTACAGGTCCTGAATCAAGAGTTATTGCCAAAATTGCTAGAGCTAAGTGGGATGCACAAAGTCTTCAATGGAAAGTTGGAGAATCTTTTCAGCAAATAGCCAAAATATTGGATGACATTAATACAAAAACAATCCATGAAGCAAGATCTGATGCAATGGAGCAAGATTATAAGAAAATTAAGGAAAAATTTTCATTAATTGATGCTGCTCTTAAGCAAAAATCTAAATTTTAATTTTGACTTATTAAATAATTTTTAACAATCATTTTCTGGCTCAAAAGATATGAAAATAGATCAATACTATATAGAAAACATTTGGAATAAGCTCCAATCAAGCTCAAATATAATATCTGATAATTCAGGACATGTTCAAAGCACATGGGGTCTATATATAGTGCATTGCGAATTACTTGAAAACCAAGAATATCTTAAAATAGGAAAAGCAAATGATCTTAAAAACAGAATAGTTGATGGACATATGAGTGGAAAAAATGAAGGATTTGGCAAGACAATTTTAAATACTTGGCTTGCAAGAGATGAAGAATTAAGGAAAAAAGTAAATATTGATTTAACGAAGCAAAATGAAAGGATATCATTTATTAATAAATATTGCAAGTTTCAAATTCTTGTTTTTGATAGAAAAGATCGAATAAATTGCATGGAAATAGAAGCAAACAATAATCTATATTTGCAGTATAAAGATTATTGGGGTATTAATAAAGGACGCGATCCAATTGAATATATAGAAAAACCTATTGAGAAAACTTTAAAAGAAAATAATTTGGTAAGATATATTAGAGGTAATAAATTAGATCAATGCAAATTATAATAAAAAATCATAGAACTATGTATATAATAACTAATTCGTTGATATATCGTGGTTTATTAACATTTTACGCATAATATATATTATGTATAATTAGTGACATATGAATAATACATTAGGTAAAACAACAAGAATAATGCTTCTATCCTACCTCGGTCTTTTGACTTTGGCAGGATTCTTTTATGGTGGCGGTAATTATGTAGACAAAACTACACCCTATTATAACTTTTTTAGAAATTTTATAAGCGATCTTGGTCGCACTACAAGTCACTCTGGTGAAGATAATACCATCTCAATTATTCTTTTCTCAATTGGTATGTTAATTCAATTAATTGCAGTTTTAATATACCTTGTTAAGGCTGCAAACTATTTTGCTAAGGATTATCCAAAAATTAGTATTTTAGCAAAATGTTCTGCTATTTTTGGCTCATTTAGCTTACTTGGTGTTATTGTTACACCTGCAGATGTACCTTCGTTGTATGCTCTACATATATTCTTTGCAAATTCAGTATTTAACGGTGCTTTTGTGACTTTAGGTATATATTCTTACTTATTTTATTCTAAAGGCTTAAAAAACGTTACTTACACCCTCTTTTTATGCTCATTAGTGATTTTAGGATATATAGTCTTTCTAGAAATTGGTCCTGCTCCATGGAAATCAATACAATCCTTAACAATGCATGCTACTTATCAAAAAGTTGCTGTATTGAGTTTAATTGCTACTGTTTGGATAATGTCTAAAGGTACAGACTTACTTGACGACAAAATTTAATAATCTATTAGCAATATAGATTGTTTTAACGATAGATCCATCACTTGTAAATTTTTCAACGTTTTCTAAGGTCAATGCTTTAGAAACAACATCTTTTTCAATTGAATCTTTTGCAACACTAATATTCGCTCTTAATTTTCCGTTAACTTGGACAGCTATAGTTACTTCGTCTAATTCAATCAAATTTTCATCATAGTCAGGCCATGATTCATAAGTTATTGAATCACTATGTCCTAATAAGCTCCAAAACTCCTCTGAGAGATGTGGTACAAACGGACATATTATAATCGATAAGTCTTCAATAAGGTCTTTTGGAATAGAATCGCATTTTTGTAAATGATTACAATAAATCATTAACTGAGAAACTGCAGTATTAAAGTGTAAACTTTCAATATCTTCACCTAACTTTTTAATTGTTTGATGATGTAAAAAAAGTGTCTCTTTATCTGGTTCTACATCGTTGGAGATTTTTGAGGACAAAAAACCTTCATCATCTGAAATAATTGACCATAATTTATTAATAAACCTATAACAACCCTGTAATCCTTTTGTACTCCATGGTTTTGATTTATTTAAAGGACCCATAAACATCTCATAAAGTCTCATAGAATCTGCACCATATTCATCCATAATTTCCTCAGGATTTATTACATTCCCTCGAGACTTACTCATTTTTGTACCATCATCTCCAAGAATCATTCCTTGATTATATAATTTTTTGAATGGTTCTTTTGTAGAAACTAAACCTAAATCGTATAAAACATGATGCCAAAATCTTGAATACAATAAATGAAGTACTGCATGCTCTTGTCCACCAATATATAAATCTACTGGCATCCAATAGTTTTCATTTTCTTTTGACCAAGCTTCATTCGTGTTGTTAGGATCAGTAAATCTTAAAAAATACCAACATGATCCAGCCCATTGTGGCATAGTATTTGTTTCTCTAAGTCCAATAATATTTGAGTTTTCATCTTTTACTTCAACCCAATTATTAATTAAAGATAATGGAGACTTACCATCATCTGATGGTTTATAATTTTTAACTTCAGGAAGCATTACAGGCAAATCTTCTTCTGGAATTAATTCTACTTTATCATCTTTGTGAATCAATGGGAAAGGTTCTCCCCAATATCTTTGTCTAGAAAACAACCAATCTCTTAGTTTGTAATTAACAGTAGCTTTTCCAATTGAATTTTTCTCAATATATATAATTGCTTCCTTAATAGCTTGATCTACATTCAAACCATCTAATGATAAAGTTTTATCGTTAGAAGAATTTATAATTTTTGCATTACCTTTTGCAGTGAATGCTGCTTTAGATACATCTCCCCCTTCGACAACTTCAACAATAGGGAGATTGTATTTAGATGCAAAATCCCAATCTCTTTCGTCATGTCCAGGAACTGCCATGATTGCTCCTGTTCCATAACTAATTAAAACATAATCAGCTATCCAAATTTCAATTTTTTTTCTTGTAAATGGATTTATTGCATACGAGCCGGTAAAAACACCAGTTTTATCTTTGTTAATTTCTGTTCTATCAAAGTCAGATTTCTTTTTAGTTTCTTCAATATATGACTCTACTTCTTCCCTTTGTTTATCTGAAACCAATGAATGAATTAAAGTATGTTCAGGAGCTAAAACCATATAAGATGCTCCAAAAAGTGTATCAGGTCTTGTAGTATATACATTTATTAAATCGTTACTACCATCTATTTCAAAACCTAATTCAACACCTTCAGATCTACCAATCCAGTTTTTTTGAAGTTCTTTTATATTTTCTGGCCAGTCTAAATCATCTAATCCGTCAAGAAGCGACTCTGCATAGTCAGTAATTTTTAATATCCACTGTTTCATTGGAAGTCTGATTACAGGATGACCCCCAATATCAGATTTTCCATTAACTACTTCTTCGTTAGCGAGAACAGCTTTCAGTTCAGGACACCAATTAACCGCAACTTCTTGTTCAAATGCCAAACCTTTATTGAAAAGTTGCATAAAAATCCATTGAGTCCATTTATAGTACCCTGGATCTGTGGTATTTATTTCTCTTGACCAATCATATGAAAAACCTAGACTGTTTATTTGTTTTTTAAAGTTTTCTACATTTTGTTGGGTTGTTACTTTAGGATGAGTACCTGTTTTTATAGCATATTGCTCTGCTGGTAGACCAAACGCATCCCAACCCATAGGATGGAGAACATTAAAGCCTTTCATGCGCTTATAGCGAGCAACAATATCCGTTGCTACATATCCTAAAGCATGACCAACGTGAAGACCTGCACCTGATGGATAAGGAAACATATCAAGAACATAATACTTAGGTTTACTGCTAGATACATCTTCAGACCTAAAAGTTTGATTTTCTAACCAAAATTTTTGCCATTTACTCTCTATGGATTTATGATTATAACTCAAATTTAATAGAAGTTCTTAATTTGCTTCATCCAATCAAGAATTATTGCATTTACATCAATTGGTTGATCTGTGGATGTACCATAACCCATATTGTTTGAAGTTGTGCTTCCAAAAGCATTTGTCATGGGTCCGCTATATTCATCATCCGCAAGAACTTGATTTGCTTGAAACTTTGCAAATACTTTCTTTGTTTTAGGATCTCTAAAAATAATATGAGATGTTTTAGGATCTGCTGTGGAACCATAATATGGATCAAAATTGAAATCTTCAAAATTAATCAATACTTCCATATCTCCATCTGTTTCAGGTGGAAGTATTTCAAAACCAATCTTTACTAGCTCAGATTGAAGAGCTTGTATATGTTCAACCATAAATGGATCTTGAATGTAGTCATTTATGAATTCTTCAATTTTATTTGTTTGACTAAGTTTTACTTTCTTTCTTCTAAACTGTCCATTAAGATCTGCGGTAAAAACAAATAGTAATAGTGCAGCTAGTAAATAAGTATATTTTTTTAATATCATTGTATTCTCCGTTAAATTGCGCATCCGTCAATTCCCCTTTTTTTGTAATAATCTTGGTGATAATCTTCAGCATTATAAAATTCTGAAAGAGCCTCAATCTCAGTGACTATTTTTGATTTAAACTTACCAGATTCGTTAAGTGTATTCACTTTACTTTCAATTATTTTTTTTTCTTCATCGTCTGAAAAATAAGCAGCTGAACGATATTGTGTTCCAACATCTGGACCTTGACGATTTAAAGTTGTTGGATCATGAAGTTGAAAAAAAGTATCTAATAATTTTTCGAATGATACAACATTTGGATTGTATTCAACCTCAACAGCTTCTGCATGTCCAGTTATACCCGTACAAACAAGCTCATATGATGGATTTTTAACTTTACCACCTATATAACCTACAGTAGTTGACTTTACACCATCCATCTGTTGAAATGTTGATTCTACACCCCAAAAACAACCTGCTGCAAACACAGCCTTCTTATTTTCAGTATCATTTGCCATAACTAACCCCATCATTGAAATAAAAACTACTAAGTATAATTTAATCTTTATCATAGTTATAATATAAATATGCTCCTATTAAACTCATTGGAACGGATACTATTGCACCAATAACTGGTATTAGAAAGGAAGCAAAAAATATACCAACTCCAACGAATATTGTATTGAAAATACGCACAATTAATCTTTGTTGAAAAAAAATCTTTTAATATTTGCAATTTTCATTATGAAAAATTAAGTATAAAAATATTATTTATTAAATAAAAAAGCCTCTCAATAAATGAGAGGCTTTGGTGGCTACCATAATAGACTCTTACCCTTAATGCCTATTTAGTATATTTAAAATATTTTTTAATTCATTTTTAATTTCATTTAATGCTGAAACTTGTGCATTTGATAGCTCTTTATCGTTAACTGGTTTATTAGATCTATTTTTAAGCTCTTCAACCGCTCCTTTAATGGTAAATTTTTTATCATAAAGTAATACCTTAATATCAAGTATTACTTGAATGTCATGCTTTTTGTAGGTTCTATTCCCTGCTTTATTTTTAGTAGGTTTAAGTGAGGGAAATTCTGACTCCCAATACCTTAAGACATAAGGTTTAAGTTCAGTCATTTCACTTACTTCTTTAATACTATAATATAGTTTTGAATTTGATTCAAGCATTGCTTTAACAATATATAAAAAATATAATTAAAGTGATACTTTAAATGAAAAAATAAGAAAAATTAAATTGATTTTGAATCTGTAAATTCTAATGAATGAGCTAATGCAACTTCTTCGTTTGTAAGCTTACCTTTGTATGTATTAAGAGCCATTAATAACTTTTCATCGTTAAAAAATCCGTCTAGTCCAGAATTAGCAAATTTTAATATAAATGGTTTTGTTGCCTCATTAAGTGCATTTGTTGCAGTAAATGGAACTGCAGAAGGTATATTCTTAACGCAATAATGTATAATATTATCTATTTCATATGTTGGATTACCATGAGTTGTAGGTTTTGATGTTTCAAAGCATCCACCCTGATCTACAGAAACATCAGATAATATTGACTTTGGCTCCATCAAACTTAACATATCTCTTGTAATTACTGTTGGCGGTTTTCCTCCTGGAGTTAAAACTGCACCAACAACAATATCTATCATAGGTAATAAGTTTCGAATAACCTCTTCTGAAGACTCAGCAACATTAACTGCTGGGTAATTGTTTTTAATTTCATTTAATAAATCATTATTTACATCTAATAATGTTGTGCTGGCACCAAGACCTAGACTCATTTGCATGGCATTTAAACCAACTATACCACCGCCTATAATTAATACATTTGCTGGTTCTGCTAAACTAGTACCAGCTATAAGCTTACCCTTTCCCCCATTACTCTTTTTTAATAACTCTATACTGTCGAGTAAAGACAATCTTCCAGCAATTTCGCTCATTGGTTTAAGCATTGGTGTTTGATTATTTATTACAACAGTTTCATATGCAAGACCTGTAACATTACAATCGAGTAGTTTTTGAGTTAATTCTTTAGATGAACTTAAATGTAGATAGGTAAAAATTGCTTTATTAGATAGCATTTCTACCTCTTCAAAAGATGGTTCTTTAACTTTAACAATTAGCTCAGAACGATCAAAAACCTCTGATGCAGAGTCAACTATTGTACATCCAAGCTCTAAATAGTCTTTATCAGGATATCCGCTATCAACTCCTGCTCCAGATTGAATAAACAGTTCGTGAGAACTCTGAAGAAGCATTTTAGCAGTTTCAGGATTAACAGAAACACGATATTCTTGAGAAATGATTTCTTTTGGAATACCTATTTTCATTTTATTTATTTCTCTGGTTTTTCAGTAAGTAGCTTGATACTAAAGTTTAAACGCCCTTGTTTGTCTATTTCGAAGAGTTTTATTTTAACTTCATCGCCCTCTGAAAGCACATCCTCAACCTTATTAACACGCTCCCATGCTAATTGAGAAATATGAACTAATCCTTCTCTACCAGGAGCAAATTCAACAAAAGCTCCAAAATCAAG
Source organism: uncultured Fidelibacterota bacterium (assembly GCA_902578385.1). Lineage (GTDB taxonomy): Bacteria > Fidelibacterota > Marinisomatia > Marinisomatales > Marinisomataceae > Marinisoma. The sequence goes on from CACHCR010000003.1 coordinate 106,196, forward strand.
AATTTTAGTAACTTTTCCATCAAATACTGTTCCAACTTCAGGATCTTGAACAACTGCTTTAATTTGAGATATAGCATTATCTAATTTAGCTTTATCTTCAGCTGATACACTTACTGTACCATCATCATCAATATTGATAACACATTCCGCATTTTCCTGAAGAGCTTTAATATTTTTACCTCCTGGGCCAATTAAAGCACCAATTTTATCTTTATCTATCATAAAAGATTCGATTTGAGGCGCATATTGCGATATAGCGCTAGGTTTATCAATTGCCTTATTCATTTCATCAAGAATGTGTAATCTGCCTTTATTTGCTTGTTCTAGTGCATTAGATAATACATCCATAGAAAGACCTGGAACTTTTAAATCTAATTGAATTGCACTAATACCATCTTTAGTACCGGCAACTTTAAAGTCCATATCTCCCAAAAAGTCTTCAGTACCTAAAATATCACTTAATACAGCATAATTATCTTCATCATCCATTATTAAGCCCATAGCTATACCTGCAACGTGTTCTTTAATTGGTACACCTGCGTTCATCATAGCTAAAGATCCACCACAAACTGACGCCATTGATGAGGAACCGTTTGATTCTGTAATTTCTGACACAATACGAACTGTGTAAGGAAATTCTTCAGATGAAGGTAATATCGGCTTTAATGATCTTTCAGCTAAATGACCATGACCAATTTCTCGTCTATTAGTAAAACCAATTCTACCAACTTCTCCAACACAATATGGAGGAAAGTTATAATGAAGTAAGAATGATTTTTTGTAATCACTCGCCATTGAATCAATAATCTGTTCATCTCGACTTGATCCAAGTGTTAAAGCAGCAATTGACTG
>CACHCR010000004.1:0-42500 GCA_902578385.1 uncultured Fidelibacterota bacterium
AGTTTTATTAAGAATGTTTATAGAGATAATTCAAAAAATGATAATAGAAATATACGTTCAATGTTATTTTGTAAGGATTTTTTCCAAAGACAGGCATTTTTAAATAAAAATAAACCACATCTATCAAAGTCTAATCCATTTATCTTTAAAATTGAATCAATTTTGAGAGTATTTCCTGATGCTAGATTTGTTTTTCTTGTCAGAGATCCTTTAGAAACAATTCCATCATACTTCTCTCTTCAAGAGAATGTTAAATTTGGTAATCTTCTTTCTAATAAAGAGTTGAAATTACTAAGGAAAGAAACTTACTCTGAAATAATTGAATGGTATAAAGAAACTGAAAAAGTGAAATCAAAACTATACAAAAAGCAATTTATAGTCTTTACTTATAAACAGATTACTGAAGATTTAGAAAATAGTATCAAATCGTTTTATAAGTTTATTAATAAGAAAATGACTAATAAATTTGAAAAGGAAGTTTCAAGATTTTCAAATAAGAAATATGTTAAAAAACATCAAAATAAATCTATAGCAGACTATGGTTTTACTAAAAAACAAATTTTGAATGATTTTGATTTTGTTTATCAAGAATACTTTACATAATTTTCTTCTATGAAATTTATAAGTTTTTTATCTGCTGTAATTTTAATGTTCTCAACTCAGCTTAATGGACACTGTCAAATCCCTTGCGGAGTCTATGATGATGCTATGAGAGTAAAAATGATTGAAGAACATACTTTAACTATTCTAAAGTCAATGAATTATATTAAAACTAATCAGAATGATCCTCAGCAGCAAAATCAAGTAACAAGATGGATTATTAATAAAGAGCAACATGCTCAAGAGATTCAAGAAATAATTAGCGAATATTTTTTGACTCAAAGAATTAAACTGAAAGATGAATCGCAAGAGAGTAAAGATTTATATCATGCCCAATTGGCTATTTTACACAGTATTCTTCTTGATGCAATGAAATGTAAACAAACTGTTGATACTTCTATTACAAATTCTCTTTTAGAAAACTTGAACAAATTTGTTAACTTATATTTTGATGAACATGGAAAAAAACATTTAGGAAGTCTTAATTGAAGAAAAACTTATTATTAGTATTATTATTTATTGCTATAATTTTCTTTGGAAGAATTTTACCTCATCCATATAATTTTACACCTTTAATTGCTATTGCTTTATTATCTGGACATACCCTTCCAAATAAATTTTTAGCAATTTTTGCTCCTCTGTTTGGATTTTGGTTAAGTGATTTAGTCATTAATAATATTGTTTATGCTGGGTATTACTCCAATTTTACGATTTTCAGCTCTGGAATGATATGGTCTTATGGAGCAATTTTAATTATTGCTCTTTTTGGGAAATCATTCATCAACAAAATTTCTTCAAGCAAGATTGTGTTAGCCAGTTTATCAGGATCTACTATTTTTTATTTAATTTCAAATTTTGGTGTTTGGGCTTTAAGTCCAATGTACGCAAAGACTGTTTTAGGTTTAATTCAATGTTATACTCTAGCGTTGCCATTTTATGCAACCTCATTAATGGGTGATTTGTTGTATTGTTCCTTACTATTTGGTGCTTATCAATTAGTAATATCTAATAATCCTAATTTTTTAATTTCAAAAAGCAAAACGTAAAAGATTTTATTTCATTGGTATTACTTAAATAACTAATTATATTGCTCCATAAATTTTTATTAACTAACAAAGAGAAACAAATGAGTGACAAAGAAAAAGGTACTGTAAAGTTCTTTAATGATAAAAAAGGTTACGGTTTCATCACAAAAGAAGATGGAAGTGACGTTTTTGTTCATTTCTCTAGCATCGTGTCTGATAATGACTTTAAGACACTTAAACAAGACCAAGCGGTTGAGTTTGAGGTTGAATCCGATGATAGAGGAGACAAAGCAGTTAATGTAACAGCTGCATAGTTAGTTAGTAATTTCATATCATATTTTATTTTAGCTTTAGAGAAATGCCTCAGTAGCTCAATGGTAGAGCAGTGGCCTCTTAAGCCATTGGTTGTAGGTTCGAGTCCTTCCTGGGGTACAAAAATCACATGAAACTTCAAAATAAGAATATCGTAATTACTGGAGCTGCAGATGGAATCGGTTATGCACTAGCAAATCGAATCAATCAGGAGTCCCCAAACTCACTATCACTGATCGATATTAATGAATCAGTTGTTAGTGTTGCGAACTCTTTACATGCAGATAGCTATACAGTTGATGTTTCAGATGAGAATGCTTTCCAAGAAGTATTAAACCAAATAATTGATAAAAATAAATCTATCGATCTTTTTTGTTCAAATGCTGGAATTCAACAATTTGGAACCTTAGAAACTTCAACTGATGATTGGCAAAAAAATTGGGACGTTAACGTGATGTCGCACATTCATGCTTCCAAAGTTTTGATACCACATATGCAAGAACAAAAATCAGGATATTTATTATTAACTGTTTCTGCAGCTGGTTTATTAAATATGCCAGGTGCATTGGCTTATGCAACTACAAAACATGCAGCAATGGGATTAGCTGAGAATCTAGCAATAATGTACGGTAATGATGGAATTAAAGTATCTACTTTATGCCCACAGTTAGTTGATACTAATATGGTTAGATCTGCTAAAGAATTACCAGAAAATCACCCATTACTAAAAGATGGAGTATTATCAGCTGATGCAGTAGCGGATGAAGCAGTTAAAGGCATTAATGAAGAAAAGTTTTTAATTTTGCCGCACAAAAATGTTGCAAAATATATTCAAGGAAAAGCTTTTGACTATGATGCTTGGATTGAAGCTGTTAGGAAATTAGTTCCATGAAATTTTTAAAAAATAAATTTGTAAAATGGCTAATTTTTTTAAGATTTTTCTTTCCTGAACTATCTAAAAAAAATCAAATTCTCTTTTTACTACAGTTTATTTTTTTCATTGGAAGCATATCCCTGTTTTTCTTGCATATTGACAGGTTAAATATTGCAATTTATCACTTAATTGCTTCCTTTATTTTTGGATGGAGTATGAGCAATTCAATTTCAAATAGTTTCAAGATATAGTTTTTAAAAAAATTTTTTAAAAACCAAATGCAATACCAACATACAATCCTTTAACTAATAATTGTAATTGATTGTACTCTTTCTCAGTATATAAAGTATAGTTTAGGCCGATATTTAGATATGCAGGAGAATTATTTAATTGAAATAGTTTTCCAAAAGTTCCCTGAAGATGATGATCGTCTTCATCCTTAGGTTTATAAACACCTGCCATATAAAAATCAGGAAAAGTGTACATTAAACCAAGACCATATTCAGTTCCATTTCCATTTTCTTTATAATATCTAGCATACAAACCTAAATTATCTACAACAAAGTAACCCAATTCTGGTTTTAAAGTAAAGGTCGGATCTCCTTGAACGTTTTCTGGAGCGTTGTTTCCAATAACATCATAAGCTAAGATTTCGCTACCAAATAAAAAAGTACCTTGCGAGATTTGACTACCTAAAATTCCATAGTCAGAATCTTGAGAGAAAGAAAAACTTGATAAAAAAATTGATATAACGATTATATATTTTTTCATTTATTTACCTCCTTCATTAGACTTACATATATTAAATATCTATTTTTCATTAAGCAAACTATTTATATCGTCGATTAAATACCTCATTTCAAGTTCTGAAGTTCCATTGTAAATACCTCTAATTTGACTTTTATTATCTATTAAGGTAATATTCTCAGTATGTATTAAACTATTTTCAACATGGTTTTCTACTGAGGCAATAGCAAAGTATCCTAATTGAGCCATTTTAATAATCTCTTCCATTTTTCCTCTTAATAGAAACCAATTCTTTCCATTTATTTGGTTGATATTTTGATATTTCATTAATCTGCTAATAGTATCGACTTCAGGATCTACAGAATGTGATAAAATTATAATTTCACCTTCCTCAAAAGCATCTTGAACTATTTTTAAGTTGTTTGTTAAATCAATACATATAGATGGACATGAAGTAAAAAAGAAGTTTGCTATGTAAATTTTATTTTGAACGTTTTCTTGAGTTATATTATCACCATACTGATTTGTAAAAGAAAACTCTGGAATTATATGGGTTGTTTTTCCAATTAGACTTGGATGAACCAATGTTGGTCTTAAATCTGCTGGAGTAAAAACTGGTAATTCAAATTCAGAATCAGCTTTAGTTAATTGGTACCAAAAAATGGTTAATATAAATATTGCAAATAGAATTAATTTATTTTTCATTTATACTAACTAAATTAACATTATTATGATTAGTTGGAAATGTAAACATACTTGGAAAAAATCTGCGGTGAATACTGCCTGGTGTCTTTTAGGATGCTCCATTGGAGATTTTGGTACCATTTATGTCTTTCAAATCATTGAGCATTCTTGGAGCGTTTGGCAAGTTATGACTTTAGCAATAATCAATGGTCTTTTGACAAGTATAGCATTAGAAACAGTTTTATTAATGAGACAAAACTTTGACTTTAAATCAGCTTTTGAAACTGCAACTGGAATGAGTTTTATAAGTATGGTTGCTATGGAACTTGCAATGAATATTACTGATGTCGCTTTAACTGGAGGGGCCATTTTAAACTTTTGGGTTATCCCTATTATGTTGACTGCTGGTTTTGTAACTCCATGGCCATATAATTACTGGAGACTAAAAAAATATAATCAAAGCTGTCACTAAAAATTTTATGTCATTTATCTTCTTAATTAATTTAGTGCTATCATTTATCGCTGTAGGTTTAATCTGGACAATTCAATTAGTTCATTATCCGTCAATGAGATTTATTTCTAAAGAGCAATTTTCAGCTTATCATAATTTTCACTCGATTAGAATCTCGCTAATAGCAATGCCATTAATGTTAGTAGAATTAATAACTTCATTCTTGCTACTAAATCAAAATTTCAATAATGCCATTCAAACAATCTTTCTTATCAACTTTGTAATAGTTGTATTAATTTGGTTATCAACTTTTTTGGTTCAAGTGCCACTTCATAACATCCTGTCAAAAGAAAAGAATGACAAGGTAATATCAAAATTAATTTTATCTAATTGGTTTAGAACTATTTTATGGACAGCAAGATCTATCTTAATGATTTTATTCCTTTCTTTTACTATGGGCTTGATTTAAATGAATGAAAATTTGATTATTTTATTTAGATTCTCACCATGACAACAAACGAATTTATACTTTTCGGATCTACTCATATTCTGACTTTATTTTTAATCTTCAGCATTTCTATAGGATTTTCAATATATGCAAGAGGCATTTATGATGAAGTTAAGTTTTCTGTTTTTGAAAAGTCGTTGGGATATCTGTTAATATTGAATGAATTATTAAAGCCATTTTATTTAAATTATTTTAGTCCTGAAGATTATAATTGGACTAATACTATTCCACTTCATGCCTGTCATTTTTCTTCATATGCGACTGGATTATTTTTACTAACTCGTAATCAAAAGTTTTTTGATTTTGCTTACTTTTGGGGTTTGGGTGGAGGAACAATGGCTTTGTTCACTCCTGACATTGAATTTACTTTTCCTGATCTAGATTTTATTACACTCTTCTCTGGACATGGTTTATTATTTTTTGCGTTATTGTTCATTGCAGTAGCAATTAAACAAAATATCACATTTGATTCATATAAAAATGCAATAAAATTTTCTTTATATATATTACCTGTAGTTTATTTAATTAATGTTATAGTTGGTGGTGAACCAGGTTTTGAAGCAAACCTATGGTATTTGATGAAAGCACCTGCTGGTGATTCATTAATGAATTTTTTTCCAAATCCTCCTCTCCATATCATTCCTCTTTTCCCAATTGTAATGCTGGTATTTTATATCCTGTATTTACCATATAAAGTGAAGAATAATTAATGATTAAGAAATTTTTTATAATAGTATTTTTTTTGGTACCAATCTTTGCTCAAGGTTCATATTTAAATAAGTCTTTTCCTAAAATTGAAGGAATTTCATTGTCAGGAAATGATGTTACATTTCCAGATATTGTTGTTGGAAAACCTACAGTGCTAGCAGTTGCTTTTAGACAAAAAGCGCAACAATGTATTAATTCATGGGTTGTAGATGAACTGCTTGTAAAATACGGAGTAAATAAAAGTATAAATTATTATGAAATTCCAATGTTAGGTGGACAATATAAAATGGCAAGAAATTGGATAGATGGTGGAATGAGAGGAGGAGTTCCCAAATTCCTTCATGATTATACAGTAACTTATTATGGGCCTTTAAGGTCTTATTTTAAATCCTTAGACATTTCGAATAAAGGAGATTGTTATATGTATGTTCTTGATAGTCAAGGAATTGTAGTAGATAGATTTAATGGATATAGCACCGAAGAAAATTTAAAAAAAATGTATAGTCTTATTGATTCTTTAAATGAATAAAGTCACAGAAAATTATAATTTATATTTAAGAGCAACAGAAGCTGCTGCTATAGCTGCTGCAAAATTACGAGGAAATGGAGATGGCAAAGCTGCTGATAAAGTTGCTACTGAAGCTATGAGAGCTGTTTTACAAGATTCAGAAATTCATACTCGTGTAGTTATTGGAGAAGGAGAAAGAGATGATGCTCCAATGCTTTACATTGGAGAAGAGATGGGCAATTCTGAAAGCAACCTTAAAATAGATATAGCTGTAGATCCTCTAGAATGCACAAATCATTGTGCAAAAGATTTACCAGATGCATTAGCTGTATTAGCTGCAGCTCCTAGAGGTGCTTTATTAAATGCGCCTGATACTTATATGAACAAATTATGTGGCTCATCTCAGCTTGTAGGTAAAATTAGTCTTTTAAATTCAATTGAAGACAATTTATCATTAGCAGCTGAAGCACTTAACAAAAGTATATCAGATCTCAAAATTATTGTAATGGATAGAGATAGACATGTTTCATTAATTGATAAAATGAAAGAACTAAATGTTGATCCAATACTTATCGGAGATGGGGACGTATCTGGAGGATTAAAAGCTGCTGAGGGAGCAGCAGATTTATTGTATGGAATTGGTGCAGCTCCTGAAGGTGTTATCACTGCAACTGCAGTAAAAGCTATGGGAGGATTTTTTGAAGGTAAACTTCATTTTATGGATGAAACATTTAAAACTAGAGCAGTTGAAATGCTTGGAGAAAAAATTGATAACGTTTGGTCATCTGACGATCTCTGCCAATCAAATGATTCATTTTTTATTGCTAGTGGAGTTTGCTCAGGATGGATTCCAGGTGTTAAATTTGATGGGAATAAAGCTATTGTAACATCAAAAATTATTTTTGGCGATTCTAAAGAATCAGAAATTGTAACTAATGAATATAGTATAGGAGATTAAAATGTCTGAATTACATGCTGTAGCACATAAAATGGTTGAGAAAAATAAAGGTATTTTAGCAGCTGATGAAAGTAATCCTACATGTGATAAACGTTTTGAAAGCATAGATACTGATTCAACCGCTGAAAGTAGAAATTTGTATAGAAGCATTCTTTTTTCTTCAAAAGATATTGAAAAATATATTAGTGGTGTTATACTGTTTGATGAGACTTTTCACCAATCAGAACTTTCATCTGGTGTAAAAATTCCTGAATATTTATCATCTAAAGATATTCTTCCAGGTATTAAAGTTGATAAAGGGTTAGAAAATTTTGGATCTAATGAAAAACTAACCATGGGTTTAGATGGGTTATCAGAAAGGCTTGGCAAGTATTATGCCTTAGGGGCAAGATTTGCTAAATGGAGAGCAGTAATTACTCCTGGAAATGGAATTCCAACAGATGAATGTATCCTAGCAAATGCAAAAAATTTAGCTAAATATGCACAAAAGTGTCAGAACGCCAATTTGGTGCCTATTGTTGAACCAGAAGTTTTAATGGACGGAGACCACACTATTGACGATTCTTTTGATATTACTTCAAGAACTTTGAATACTGTATTTGATCAATTAGACCAACATAATGTTAGTTTACAAGGAATGGTTTTAAAGCCAAATATGGTATTATCTGGATATAGTTGTTCATATCAAGCAGATATTGTTGAAGTTGCAGAAAAAACTGTTAATTGCTTATCAGCTCATGTTCCTTCTGAAGTTCCTGGGATAGCGTTTTTATCTGGCGGTCAATCTGATGAAGATGCTACAATGCATTTAAATGAAATGAATAAATATGAAACTGATTGGAATTTAACATTTTCATATGGTAGAGCTTTACAGCAACCTGCTTTAAAGGCATGGTCAGGTAAGGTTGAAAATTCAGAAAAAGCACAACAAGCTTTAATTGATAGAGCTAAAGCAAATAGTTTAGCAACGGCTGCTAGCCTGTAATCTACTTCCTACTTTGGAAGACAAGTATATTATTTGAGGATTCAATAATGAATTTATCGGATATCGAAATATTTCTGACCGCATTGTCTGATGGAGAAAGTAAATATGAATCTAAAGGATATTCTAAATTTTTGGAGCTTACTAAAGTATCACCTTTCATACTGAATAAACTAACTTTTTGACCTTTGTAAGAATCAAATTCTTTCTTACTGACACATGGACTAATAACTGAAAAGTCAGTAAATGCTATCCAATCAATTTTGTTGCTAAAATCATTAAGCGTGTAGTAATTACCTAAAAAATGATCTTCGCTTTTTCCTGATATTCCAAAAATAGATATATGTGAAATATTTTTTTTAATGCACCACTCTAAAGTTTTACGAAAATCTGTTTTTGATTGATCATTTGCTTCAATCAATTCAACATTTGAATCATTAAATGACTCAATTGAATCAAAATCACCAATAACAACATTAGGTAATATATTTAATTTATTGAGTTGATTTGCCGATCCATCTACAGCAATAATATAATCAGAAGATGAAATCCTTTGTATCAATGATTTGTCAGATGGAATTTGTCCATTCAAAACAACTGAGATATTTTTTTTTATTTTCACACTAAAGTTTACGAAAAGAATTGAAAATATTGTTCTTCATTAATATTATAAGCCATCAAAAATGAAAAAACTTTTCTTACTTTTAGTGTTTTCTACCCTTTCTTTATCACAAGATTTTGAATTTTCTGGCAAGATCATTGACAAAGAAACGAAAAATCCAATTATAGATGCAAATATTATATTTATTAATGATGATTTTGGAGCAGCATCAGATTTTGAAGGTAATTTTTCCATTTCTAACCTTTTAAGTCAAAAATATGAAATTATCATTTCTGCAATTGGATATAAAAATATCTCTATTTCAATAGACTTAAGTGATAATAGAAATTATATTTTTGAATTAATTTCTGAGCCAGTTCTATCAAGCGCACTTAATGTTGTAGGTAGATTTCCATCAAAACATTTGCCTTATTTTACCCAAAATATTACTGATGATAAAATATCTGATTATGATTATCAAACTATGTCCGAACTTTTTAGAAATATAGGTGGAATAGATGTTCAAACAGCCCATGATAATGGAAGAAATGCTAATTTTTCTATTAGAGGATCCTCTGATTATAAACCTGGTGGATATAATAATAGAGTATTAGTTCTTCTTGATGGATTTCAAATTAGTATGCCATACTCTGGCTCAATTGATTGGAATGCTATGCCCCTTGATTTTTTAGAAAGAGTTGAAGTTGTAAAAGGTCCTGTTTCTTCGTTATATGGTCAAAATTCAATGGGTGGAATTATCAATTTGGTTACAAAAAACTATTCCGATGAATTTTATAATGCTAAAGCAACTATTGGAAGTTTTAACTCAAAAGACATTAATCTTACAATGAGTAATATTACAGATAATATTTCTTATACGGCATTATTACAACATAAGGTAGGAGATGGCCACAGATTCAATGCACAATATGAGCAAAACAATTTCTACACGAAAGTATTTAATAAAAAACAGGATTTATCCGTATCACTTATTGCTAATAAGTCTATTAATGGACAACCTGGTTTTTATGTACAAGACAGACCTAGTTTAACTTCATATAGAATATCTAATAGAGATTCAGTTTATCTACAATTATTTAAGAAGCAAACACTAGATGCAAATAATAATATTGTGTATTCGGTAAGCATGAATCATTTTTATACTAATTATTTTGATAGAAATGATACTCCTTTTGAAGAACTTCAAGAAGACACTTTCTATAACGACTCAAGTTTAAACTTAAGAGCTGAATACCAGAAGTTAATTAGCAATAAATCATATCTTATTTTTGGTTCAGACATTATTATTGAACAATCTAATATTTCTATTTATCGAGATATTTATGATGACTTGAAACAATTTACAGGGGGTATTTTTGCTCAAAATAGAATTCAACTAAATGAGAAATTACTTTTAGGTGTTGGATTAAGAATAGATTACAGAAGTATCGATCGAGGGAATGAATTTAGCTATAAATCATTTAGTGATATATCTCCAAAGATTAACTTAACTTTTAAAAAAGATAGCTTTTCAACTTGGAACTTTGCTTTAAGTAAAGGTTTTAGATCCCCATCATTATCAGAATTATTTTTACAATATGAATCTGATTACGGTCTTAACACTCAAGGAAATCCAAATCTTGAACCTGAACAACTTTTTGGATTAGATATTTCATATGATCGCTCAAATCTTTCTAGCATGACTTTTTCTGCAAGCACATTTTATTATAGATATGAGGATATGATTGATTTTGTTTATGGATTGCCTGTTATCGCACTAAATAGATCGGATATTAGCTCCTGCGGTTTTGAAACAAACCTATCTTATGCATATAATAAAAATTTAAATTTTGATTTAGGATATACATATCTTCGAGTCAATGATATTAATGATATTGATCCGATCTTGTATAGGCCTCATCATAAGTTTATTGCTAGCATTAAATATAAAGCTGATAAAATAAGTAATATTATATCAATGCGTTTTCAGTCAGAACAAGATTATCAAGATTTTCTTAGCGATGAAAGAGAATATGAGGGTAGTGAAATTAAATTTCCTATTGAACAACTCGATTCACTTGTTCTCTTCAATTTTATTTCTAGCTATGAGTTTAGTGATAATGATAAAATATCCTTTAAGATATCCAACTTGTTTGACAAGGAATATGAGCTTATTCAAGATTTTCCTATGCCTGGAAGAACCTTCAGTATTATGTTTGATAGGACATTTTAGTCTAATTGAGACTAAGTCTCAATAAATTTACTTGACCTATATTTTTTTCATTATTATACTTCTGAACAATAAAAGGGGATTAAAATGAATATTATAAAAAAACTATCATTACTTTCGTTAATTGCATCTATGTTTTTTCTTGTATCTTGCGATGACGATTCAAGCGATCCAGCGACTTCTGGAACGTTAAATATTTCAATCAATTTAACAAATCCTGATTCATGGCCTGCAGAGGGAACGGTATTTTGTTCTTTGGACAAAACATGGCCTCCATCAGGAGCACCATACAAATCTGTTGTTCTTCAAAGTGCACAGGTTAACAATGGAGCTATTTCATTGGTATTTGAGGATCTTGATTTTGATACTTATGCATTATTATCAGTATCATGGTTAGACCCTAACAATCCAAATCCTGCTTGTAATCAAGCTGTTTGGGGTACGCACAGTGGAAGTATTCAGGCATTTTATGCTGATGCAGTACCATTTACTTTTAGCGCAGAAAACTCTGAGCTAAGTTTAGTAGTTGGAGCTGTAGCGAATACTGTTACACCTGATTGTCCTCCAACAGGATAATTTGAAATTAAATCGTTAAAAAAAGGCGAGAATTTACTCGCCTTTTTTTTATTTTAATTGATCAGAAACAAAACTCCAATTTATAGAATTGTCAAGAATTGCCTTTACATAGTCCGGACGAACATTTTTATAATCAAGATAATATGCATGTTCCCATACATCAATACCCATAAGTGCATGTTTTCCATGAGCTAATGGGTTTTCTCCATTTGGTGTTCCTAAGATTTCTAATGAAGAATCATTTTGAACTAACCAACACCAGCCACTACCAAAAACACCAACAGATTGTTGAACAAATTGGTCTTTGAATGAATTAAAGTCTACAAATGAATCCTCAATCATTGTATGCAATTTACCGCTGGGTTGGCTTTCGCCGCCAGGTTTCATCTGATCCCAGTAAAGAATATGGTTCCATGCTTGACCAGCATTATTAAATATTTTCTGTTCTTTGTCTTTAAAACTTTCAACAACAACATCTTCCAAGCTCATTTCATTATATTTTGTTCCTTCAGCTAATGTGTTAAGCATATTAAAGTATGCTTGATGGTGCTTACCATAATGCAACTGAACTGTATCTGAAGAAATAATAGGGGATAAGTCATTTTCTCCATAAGGCAATGGTGGAAGATTAAATTTTTTTGTATCGTTCATAAAAAACTCCTTTTAATAAATTTTTAATTCATAAATTTAATTCCAATTTAGTAGATATATAACAAACATGAATAGGGAAAAATATGGCAAAAGTAAAATTAGGTGACTTTGAAGTAACATTAAACGGTGAATTGCCACAAGTTGGTAGTCAATTACCAAACTTTCTTTTAGCAGATGGTGATCTAAAAAATGTTGATTTGGAGCATTTCAAAGGAAAAAAATTAGTATTAAATATTTTTCCAAGCATGAATACTCCAGTATGTTCAGCAGCTGCAGTAAGGTTTAACGCTTTGGCAAGCTCATTTGAAGATACAGTTGTTTTATGTATTTCAAGAGATTTAGGATTTGGTCATAAAAAGTTTTGTATTGATCATAATATTAATGATGTAGTCTTTTTATCAGATATGAGAAATGAAGATTTTGCTAATGATTATGGAATATTGCACACAAATGGAAAGTTCCAAGGTCTATTAGCTAGATCGGTAGTTGTTACAGATTCTAATCATAATATTATCTACACACAGCTAGTTGAGCAAACAGGCCATGAACCTGACTATGATAAAGTGGTTGAAGTACTTACTTAGTTATTAGAACTGGACAATTACATTTCTGAGCAATACTTAAAGGTTTACTACCAAAAAAATATTTCATAATTGGATTTTTTGGAGATACTCCTAAGATAACAATACTATCATCTTTAGCATGATTAACAATTGAGTTTACAGCTGAACCACTAATCAATTTTGTTGAAGCTTTTATCTTATTCTTCAAAAATTTATCTTTTGTTTTTAAAAGAATTTTTTCCACTTCTTCAATTGATTTTTTACCTTCAGGGACTGAAACTATCTCTACATCTAGTTTATAAGATTTTGCAAAATTAATTGCAGTTTCTATGGCCATATCAGAACCTTTTGATTCGTTTATAGGAAGAAGAATCCTATATTTTTTATTTACAGAGTAATTTTTAACAACAAAAACTGAACTATCGATAAACTGAACTAATTTTTGATGAATACCTTTATTTCCTCCTCCACCAATTATTGTAATATCATGTTTATTAGTTTCTACTTCATTTTTTAATTGTTCAATTATTTCGCCAGTTCGCATAATTAAATCAATTTTGTCAGATTGCTGACCTTTAAGTAGAACTTTCATTCTTGAATTTTCTTCGTCAACCAATAGGTAGTCATTAAATTTATTTGAATCTTTTTCTTCAATATATTTTTTGGATATTAAGAAATCATAAGCCCATTCAAGAGTTCTAATGCCTGGTCTATAAAGTTCTCTATCATCTAAATTTTGATGTACAACACTCACATCTTTTTCAGAAAATTGACTAATTTTTTTACCAACATATGCAATTGTTGTAGATGATTTAAATGAATTTGCAATTTTCATTCCAAGATCTAATGTTGGTTTTGAAAATTCTCTTCCACCAATTGCAATTAAAATTTTCATAGTGTTACCCAATAAAATTGTGACATTAAATACAAAATAATAATCGAAATACAAAACATCAATATTCCAACTCTAAAAAACATTTTTGTTGAAACGAGTCCAGTTGAGTATAATATCATAGCTGTCGGTGAGGATATTACTGTTAAAAAAGAAAATCCTGATGCGATAGCAGAAGATAAAGCAAACGAAATATCAGTTGGGTGTAATTCAATAGCCATTGGACCAATTAATGAGACCGTAGCAGAGCTCGTAAAAAAGTTTGCTGTAAGTCCTGATAATACAGCCATTATTGACCAACTAACATTCATTGAGTTGGAAGAAGGTAGAGTAGCAAGTAATTCATTAAACTTCATTACTAGCCATGACGAAGCACCTGTTTCATTAATCTGAAAACCTAATGAAATTGTTGCTGCAAAAAGTAGAATTACTCCCCAGTTAGTATTTTTATTTATCTCTTCCCAAGAAATCATTCCGAAAATCATAAATGTTAGAGCGCCAGCTAGAGCAATTATTCCTAATCCGTAAATATCATTAAATGCAAACCAGCTAGATACTATACCTACTATAATTAAACATGAAAATAGATGATTAATATTTTTTTTCACATCTGTTTTACCAACATTTTTATTGAATCCTCTCATTTTGATATTATTTAACGATGAAGGAAATGTTAATTGTAAAACAAAGTAAGCAACAATCAATTGAATTATTAAGATTGGATATGCATGCTTCATCCATTTTAAATAATCAATATGAACATTACTAAATTCTTGAAGATAGTTTATCATTATCACATTTCTTGCTCCTCCAGAAGGAGTTCCAATAGATCCAATAATTGTACCATAAGCAATTGAAAATAAAGTTAATAAGACAGCATTTTTTCCATCTGATTGTTGTGTATCAATATTTTTAATTACTGATAAACCAATTGGAAGCATTATTGCAATTACAGTATGTTCTCCTAAGAAAGAAGACAGTACTGCGGAAATTGTCATAAGACCTGCTAAAAACATTCGCTTACTTCTTCCAAAGATTTTAATAATTAATTTTGCTAACCTGATATCAAGACCTTGATGAACTATTGCAATAGCAAACATTAAAGATCCCATAACAAATAAAACTGCGTCATTCATAAATGAAGATGCCACAACATTTGGAGGAGCTACCCCGAGAACTACCTGTAGTACCAATGTTAATAAGGCGATGGCAGGAAAAGGAATAGGCTCAAATGTAACAAGCATAAATACGAGCAAAAGTATTATTAAGCTATGATATGCTGGCACTGTTAATCCTACTGGAGTAGTAAGATTTAATAAAAAAATTGAAATAATTATGCTATAAACAAACCATTTTTTTTGTGAAAACCAGAAAAGAATTGATGAAGAAATAATTTTATATGATTCATTCATGAAATTGAATTTATCATATTTAATTAAAAAAAGTTAATACTTAAGTTTATTCTCTTGACTGAAGACCTATATAGATGTAATGTTTACACGTATTTTATAAAAATTATAGAACGTTTTTTATAAGAGTAAAAATGCAAATATTCCCAAGATGGACAAACAACTTTCCAGGAATTTTCCTGATTGCAGTTTTTCTGCTAGTTTTTTCGTTATCTTCTTTTATATGGTATTATGGTTCACCTTATTATACTGATGTAGGTTATGCTCCTACTCAACCTGTACCTTATAGTCATAAATTACACGCAGGAGATATGGGTATTGATTGTCGTTATTGTCATGTTGGCGTAGAGCAAGGTTATTCTGCTGTTATTCCTCCAACTGAAACTTGTATGGGATGCCATACTTATGTTAAAACTGATAGTGAACAACTCAAGCTAGTTAGAGAGAGTTGGGAAACTGGCAAACCAATTGAATGGATTAAAGTACATATGCTTCCAGAGTATGCATACTTTAATCATAGTGCCCATGTAAATTCTGGTGTTGCATGTATATCTTGCCATGGAAATATTGCAGAAATGGAAGTTGTTTATCAAGTTCAACCTCTTAGTATGGATTGGTGCTTAGATTGCCATAGATCTGATGCTCCTGAAGTTAGACCTGTCAGCGAAGTAACTAATATGTATTGGACTCCGCCAGCAGATTATGATCAATTTGTTTCATCTTGGGTTGCGGAACATGGGGAAGAAAGACCCGTTGGAGATTGTCAAAAATGTCACAGATAGAAAAAAAGAATCAAGAGTTTGTTAAGACTAATGCTGCTGCATTAGATAAAGATAATAACCAAGAATTTGGATATTGGAAGAGTCTGAAAGATATTTCTTCAGAAGAAGACTACAATCGTTTTTTAAAGCAGTCTGAGCATAATATTGATAATAGCCTTTCCAGGAGAAATTTTTTATCACTTATTGCTGCATCTGTAGCACTTGCTGGTTTAGAAGGATGTAAGAAACCAGTTCAAAAAATCATTCCTTATGTTGAAGCAGAAATTGGAACAATTCCAGGCATTCCAAAATACTATGCAAGTACCTTACCATTTAAAAATAATGCTTTAGGAGTAGTAATTGAAAATCATGATGAAAGACCTGTTAAGGTTGAGGGGAATGAAAAGCATCCAGCTACAATGGGTAAATCAAATTCATTTGCTCAGGCTAGCACTCTAGAGATGTATGATCCTGATAGAGCAAGAGGTATCAAATTTAAAGGTAATAATATTGATTGGTCTGAATATTTAAAATTTGCAAAAAGTTTGAACGAAACTGATGGCAAAGGGTTAGCAGTATTAATGCAAGAATCTTCCTCACCAACAATTAAATCTATTAAAGAAGATTTTAAAAAGAATTTACCAAATGCAAATTGGGTTGTGTATGAGTCAATCAATAATGAAAATCTTTATGATGGAATTGAAAAAGCTTTTTCAAAAAAATTACAGCCACTTTATAGGCTAGAAAATGCACAAATAATTGTTTCATTAGGGTCAGACTTTCTTGGTGTTGATGATAACAACATTTATCATACAAGAAAATTTGCTCAGAATAGAGATATAGTTGACGAAAATAGTACAATGAATAGATTGTATGTAGCTGAAAGTTCTATATCATCAACTGGCTCAAGCGCTGATCATAGACTTAATGTTGCTCAACATGAGATGGAAAATTTATTAGCTGAACTAGCTTACGAGCTAAAAGTTCTTGGTCTACCTATCAATGCAAATAAGGTTAAAGGTCCAAATAATTTATGGATTAAAGCTGCAGCTAAAGATTTAATGAGCAATGAAGGTGAGTCAATTCTATTAGGAGGATCCTCATTATCTAAAGAGTTTCATCAATTAATTGCACTTATCAATCATCAGTTAAATGCACCAGTTGATTATTATCCTTTATCATTATCTCAGGTGTCATCTATAAATGATTTCAAGTCTCTGTGTGATGATATGAAGAAAGGAAAAATAGAAAACTTAATTATTCTTGGAGCTAATCCGGTTTACGATTCACCATCCGATTTTGATTTTGCAAAATCGTTAAGCAAAGTAAAAAATACAGTTCATTTAACAAACATTGTTGATGAAACCTCAAAGTTATGTTCATGGAATATTGCTATGAATCACTATTTTGAATGTTGGAGCGATGCAATGACTTATGATGGTTTTGTGAGCGTTATACAACCTCAAATAATGCCTTTATTTGACTCAAGAAGTCCAATTCAGGTTTTATCACCTATTGTCTACTCTAAAGAACAGAGTGCTTATGATACTGTAAAGAGTGTTTGGAAATCCAAAATTATTAAAAAGGGAAATTTTGATAGAGCTTGGGATAAAGTTTTACATGATGGATTATTTGAAAAGCCTTTATTTAATAGTGTAGATGTTAAACCAAGTTCAATAGCATCTACAAAAGTATTAAATGACAACTTTAAACTAGATAATAACAAATTTGAAATTATTTTTAATCCTTCTTCATCAGTTTACGATGGGAGATATGCTAATAATGGCTGGCTACAAGAAATTCCAAAACCAGTAACTAGTTTAACATGGGATAATGCAGCATTAATAAGTCTTAAGGTGGCAAAAAAACTAAATATTAAAAATGGCCAAATGTTGGAAATAGCTGTTGGAAGTAAAACAATAAAAATTCCAGCATTTATAACTCCTGGTCAAAATCAGAAATCTATTTCTCTCGAATTAGGATATGGAAGAAAATTTGAAGGAAGAATTGGTAATGGAGTTGGATTTAATGTTTATCCATTAAGAACATCAAATAATTCATGTTTTGTTCTTAACGCTTCAATTAAAGTTTTAAATGAAACATATCCTTTAGCATCTACCCAAGATCATCATGGTTTAGAGGAAGATAAATATGCTGCTCCAGGTTTTGATGATTTAGCTCCAAAAGAAGCTCAATCAAGAATTCCTGAATTGGTTAAACAATCAACTTTAGATTACTATCAAGATAATCCTGATTGGGTTCAAAAAAAGGTTGAACAACATAAACCTGATAAGAAAAAAAGTTGGGCTGATCATTCTATGTATAATCCTGATTGGGATTATTCAAAAGGCCCTCAATGGGGAATGTCAATTGACTTGACCAGTTGTACTTCTTGTAATGCATGTTCTATAGCATGTCAGAGTGAAAATAATATCCCTGTTGTTGGTAAAGAACAAGTTATGAAGGGTAGAGAAATGCATTGGATTAGAATTGATAATTACTTTTCGGGTGATCCAGATAATCCTGAAGTTTCAACTCAGTCAGTCGCATGTGTTCATTGCGAGCTTGCTCCATGTGAAACAGTTTGCCCAGTAGCAGCTACAACCCATTCTTCTGATGGAGTAAATCAAATGACTTATAATAGATGTCTTGGTACAAGATATTGTGCAAATAATTGTCCATACAAAGTAAGAAAATTTAACTTCTATAATTATACAAGAGATTTACCTGAAGTTGTTCAGATGGCAATGAATCCTGATGTTTCTATTAGATTTAGAGGAGTAATGGAAAAATGTACTTATTGTTATCAAAGAGTAAGTGCAGCTAGAATTTCAGCTGAAAATGAAAATCGTGAAATTAAAGATGGTGATTTCCAGGTTGCATGCCAACAGTCTTGTCCTGCAGATGCAATAAAGTTTGGTGATATCAATGATCCAAATAGTGAAGTTAGTAAAGCGAAAAGAAGAAATCGCGATTATGCACTTCTTGCTCATTTAGGAACTGCTCCAAGAACAACTTATTTAGCAAAAATTAGAAACCAAAACCCAATGCTTGTTTCTAATTCTTATAATGGGGGTAGTCACTAAGTGTCAGTTAAATCAAAAGCTGATATAAGAGCAGAAAAACTGCTACCAGGTAATCAGGATTTTACATCGATTACAAATGATATTGCTGGTGTTCCTGAGCAAAAAAAGACACCAATTCAGTGGTGGTTATTATTTGGTTTTGCTCTTTCTCTTCTCGCTATTTTTGTAGGAAGTGTTGGTTTTTTGATATGGGAAGGAACTGGAATATGGGGTATTAACAATCCTGTTTTTTGGGGTTGGGCAATTATTAATTTTGTTTGGTGGGTCGGTATTGGTCATGCAGGAACATTAATTTCTGCAATTTTACATTTATTCAGGCAAAATTGGAGAAATGCTATTAATAGATTTGCTGAAACAATGACTCTTTTTGCTGTTATTTGCGCTTTAGTTTTTCCTGGAATACACGTTGGAAGAATATGGGTGGCATATTGGTTTTTACCACTTCCTAACCAAATGGGTATGTGGCCAAATATGAGAAGTCCTTTAATTTGGGACTTTTTCGCAGTATTTACTTATTTCACTGTTTCTTTACTATTCTGGTACACGGGTCTAATTCCTGATTTAGCTACTTTAAGAGATAGAGCTAAAGGATTAAAAAAGAAAGTATATGGTTTCTTTGCTCTTGGTTGGAGAGGCGGTAATAGGCAGTGGCAACATTATGAGTTAGCATATTTAGTATTAGCTGGAATTTCAACTCCATTAGTTTTATCTGTTCATAGTGTTGTTAGTTCAGATTTTGCCACAAGTGTAATTCCTGGATGGCATACTACTATTTTCCCACCCTATTTTGTTGCAGGTGCTATTTATTCAGGATTCGGAATGGTAATGACCCTATCAATTATCGCTAGAAAAGTTTATAACTTAGGACATATTATCACTGTAGAGCATTTGGATAAAATGGCTCAGATAATGTTATTAACAGGTTGTATGGTTGGTTATGCATATTCAATGGAATTTTTTGTAGCATGGTACAGCGGAAACCCATACGAATCCTTTGCATTTGTTAATAGAGCATTAGGTCCATACTGGTGGGGATACTGGGCAATGATCTTTTGCAATGTTGTTGTTCCTCAGTTTTTTTGGTTTGAAAAATATAGAAGACATATCCCTTTTCTGTTTATTACATCAATTCTTGTAAATATTGGAATGTGGTTTGAAAGATTTGTAATTGTTGTTATAACTCTTCATAGAGATTTCATGCCTGGTGCTTGGGCAATGTACAATCCAACAATGTTTGATGTCGCAATTTACCTTGGTACATTTGGATTATTTTTTACTGGATTTTTATTATTCTTAAGATTTTTACCTATGGTTTCTATTGCTGAAGCAAAATTAGTTTTACCAGAGTCTAATCCTCATCATGGACATGATCATGAGTAAGTTTGGTGTTATAGCAAGATTTGAAAGTCCTGAATCTCTAGTTCATGCTGCTGAGAAAGTTAGAGATAAAGGCTTCACTAAGTTTGATTGTCATTCGCCTTTTCCTATTCATGGCATGGATGATGCGATGGGTCTAAAGCGTTCTAAACTTGGATATTTGATTGGTGCAATGGGTTTAACTGGAGCGTTATTTGGGTTTGGATTACAAACTTGGATTCATTCTATTGAGTATCCAATGAATATAAGCGGAAAACCATATTTTGCTTACCCTGCATATGCAATTATTACTTTTGAATTAATGGTTTTATTCAGTGCATTTGGGGCTGTATTTGGAATGATGTTCTTTAATCGTATTCCAAGATTCCATCACCCTGTTTTTTATTCCGAAAAATTTTCAGATGTAAGTAGTGATGCATTTTATGTAAGTATTGAAGTTGATGATCCAAAATATGATGAGAATAATGTTATTGATTTTTTAAGAAATATTGGTGGTACTGAAATTGAGGTTTTGTCAGATGAGAATTAATATTATTTTAATCTGCCTATTATTTTTAACTGGATGTTTTAGAGGTTCTAAATTTGAAAGTTCTCCTATACATTTAAATCCAAATATGGATAACCAACAAAAATATCGATCTTTAGAAGAAAGTAACTTTTTTGCAGATGGTTCAACGATGAGAAAACCTATTGAAGGTACAATTGCTCGCGGAATGATTGCTGAAAATCATTCTTTTATAAGTGGTAAAAATGACGATGGTTCTTATCTTATTTCTAATCCTGTAGAGTTGTCCTTAGATGTTTTAAACAGAGGTCAGGAAAGATATGATATATACTGTAGTGTCTGTCATTCTGCTGTTGGTAATGGAAAAGGTATTGTTACTCAGTATGATTATCCAGTAATCCCAGCAAATCTTCACGATCAGCGAATTAGAGAGCAGGCAGATGGAGAAATGTATAATACCATTGTATATGGTTTAAGAAGCATGCCAGCTTATGGTTATCAGATTGATACTCAAGATGTATGGTCAATTATCCATTATGTTAGGGCACTACAAAGAAGTCAAAATGCTACTTTTGAAGATTTACCTGAAGAAGAGAAAAAAAAATTGAGTGGTAATTCATGAATCTTAATCCAAAGACCTATTCTTATGTTTCAAAAAAATCAAATAATTTGATTTTGATTGCTGTAGGCTATATAGCATTGCTTTTAACTTGGTTTTTTGGTGTTTCGGATAAAGTTTTTTATTTCTCTTATTTAACTTCTTATTTTTACTGGTTAAGTATTATTCTTGGCGGAATGTTTTTTATTATGGTTCACTATGCCTTTTCGGCAACTTGGAGTGTATCAATTAGAAGAATCATGGAAAATACTATTATGCTAATTCCGCTTTTTACTTTACCATTTATTCCGATTATTTTTGGTATGGAAAAATTATTCAAATGGTTGCCTAATCATTATTACTGGAAAACTCATGATTTTCAAGCAGATCATTTAATCCAACATAAGCTAGCATACTTAAATGAGGATTCATTTATTTTCAGAGCATTTTTATATTTCGCTTTATGGAATATTATAGCATTATTCATTTATAATAATTCTATGAAGCATGATAGAAGTGGAGATATAAAAATCTTAGAAAGATTAAGATATTTTTGTATGAGTCCAATGGGGGTATTCTTTTTTATTAGTTTAACTTTTGCAGGACTGGATTGGCAGATGAGCCTTGATCCACACTGGTATTCAACAATGTATGGTGTTTATACATTTGCAGGTGCTTTCTTAGCTTTTTTAGCTTTTTTGACTTTTACTATCATAAGGTTGCAGGATCAAGGATATCTTCAAAATATAGTGACTAAAGAACATTATCACGATTTAGGAAAGTACTTATTTGCGTTTACAGTTTTCTATTGCTATATAGCAGGAGCACAATTTTATTTTATTTGGTACAGTAACATTCCTGAAGAAACTATTTGGTATCTTCATAGATGGGTTGGATCATGGAAAATTATAAGCACTTTATTGATTGTTGGTAAATTTTTCATACCATTTTTTATTTTAATTTTCAGAGGTTCAAAAAGAAATATTAGATTGCTTCAAGTTATGACTTTATGGGTTTTATTTATGCATTACATTGATATTAATTTTATCATAATGCCTACTGTTCATAAACAAAACTTCTACTTTGGTATATATGATTTAATTACTATGCTTAGTTTTGCATTAATATTTATTGGTGGATTTAAATACATAACTTCAAGATCAAATCTTGTCCCTTTGAATGATACAGAACTTATTCATTCAATAAACCATAGGAATCATTAATCGTGGATAATTTAGGATACGAAAAAAAAGATATTCCAGTTAAGCCAGTATTGATTGGAGGAGTAATATTTATTATAACGGTTTTAGGTACCATTTACATGCTTTATGAATATTACATCAGAGTACTTGATGATACTACTTATGAATTTAAGTTAAGTAAGCGATCTGAAAAATTAGAAGATCTTAGAAAATTTGAGGAAGATAATCTAAACAGCTATAAAGTCAAAGATGGTGAAGACAATACATATCAAATTCCTATTGAAAGATCTAAGGAAATCCTTATTAATGATAAGAAATAGCATTTTTCTTTTTATTTTTCTTTTCCTAATAAGTTTTGTGCATGCTCAAACACTGAAAAAAGAATTCCCTAGCGAACAACAGATCGACATAATTGAAAATTTAGGGGATTTCATTCCACTAGATACTTTTTTTATAAATGAGAATGGTGATAAAGTTGAGTTAGCATCTTTTTTCAATAAAGAGATTCCCACCGTTTTAACTTTAAATTATTTTGAATGCCCAATGTTATGCACTTTAGTCCTTAATGGATTAGCTGAATCTTTAAAGAATCTCACATTAAATGCTGGTGATGATTTTCAAATTATAACTATTGATATAAATCCTAATGAAAAGACTTTATTCGCTAATCAAAAGAAAAAAAACTATATAAAAGGATTTGGTTTAGAAAATGTTAAAAATGATTGGCATTTTTTAACTGGCGATGAGAAAAATATAAAAAAAGTTGCAGATAGTATCGGTTATATATATTATTATGACAAGCAAAGGGATGAATATATGCATCCTGCTGCTATAACATTACTAAGTTCTGAAGGAAAAATTTCTCGATATTTATATGGCATTGAATACCCTGTCAAAGATTTGAAATTGGGAATTTTAGAAGCGTCAGAGGGGAAAATTGGAAGTACTATTGATAAGATTATTTTGTATTGTTATCACTATGATCCATACAAAAATACTTATACAATTTTTGCTACCAATATTATGCGATTAGGAGGTATATTTACTATCCTTTTTATATGCATAATGCTTGTAAGTTATTGGAAAAATGATAGAAACTTATTTGATAAGGACAGTTTAAATGTTAGATAGATTGACAGAATATTTCTTCCCTAAACAGGTATCCACATTTGCAAGCGATATCGATAATTTATATTTTTTCATTTTTTATTCTTCTGTCGCTCTTTTTTTAATTGTTGTTTTTGGAATGTTATATTTATCAATAAAATATCGTCATAGAAAAGGTGAAGATTTAAAATTAACAAGCAGTAAAGATCATAGTAATTTACTCGAATCAATGTTTTTTATTATTCCATTAATCTTAGTTTCCATTACTTTTGTTTGGGGAATTAGATCTTATTTGCAAATGATTATTGTTCCAGATGATGCGATTGAAATCAAAGTTACTGGACAGAGCTGGTTTTGGACTTTTGATTATCCAGATGGAGGAACAACATTAAATGAATTAGTTGTTCCATCAAACCAGCCAGTGAAACTCGTTTTATCTTCAAAAGATGTATTACATAGTTTTTTTATTCCTGTAATGAGAAGTAAGATGGATTGTTTACCTAATCGATACAATGTCATGTGGTTTGATGCAACCAAAGAAGGTGTATATGATATTTTTTGTACAGAATATTGTGGTACTGGTCATTCTCAGATGGGAGCTAAGGTTATAGTAATGAAGCCAGCTCAGTATGAAGAGTGGGCTAGTGAACTAGGATCAGAAGATGATGATCTTCCACTAGATGAATTAGGAGCTAAGCTCTATACTAAAAAAGCTTGTAATACTTGTCATACTCTAGATGGTTCGGCACTAGTAGGTCCTTCATATCTACAAACTAGTCAAATGTGGGGTCAAGAAAGAGTATTCGATGATGGATCTTCTACAGTCATCGATGATAATTATATTAGGAGTTCTATTTTAGAGCCAATGACTCAGATTGTAGCAGGATACCAAGGTGTTATGCCAACTTATCAAGGCTTACTAAGTGATAGAGAACTCGATGCATTGATTGCATTCTTGAAAACATTAAACGAGGATTCTCAAATTTAATTGTAAATTAAGAGGAATTTATGAGTGAAAATACAAAGCAAAATTACTTAAATCATCCAAAGGGAATAATGTCTTGGTTGATGACATTAGACCATAAGAGAATTGGATTGATGTATTTATTTAGTGGTATTTTATTTTTCTTTTTAGGTGGTTTAATTGCTCTAGTAATGAGATTTGAACTTGCGGCTCCAGGTAATGATATAATTTCAAACGATGTATACAATAATGCCTATACTTTGCATGGAGCAATAATGATATTTCTTTTTATTATTCCTGCAATTCCAGGTGCTTTAGGTAATATCTTACTACCTCTCATGGTTGGTGCAAAGGATGTTGCCTTTCCAAGGTTAAACTTAGCAAGTTTTTATATTTATTCATTTGGAGCTTTATTCGCAATGTATACAATAATTAATGGTGGAGTCGATACTGGTTGGACATTTTATACTCCATATTCAACACAAAGTACATCTAACGTAGTTCCAATGACATTAGGTATTTTCATAATAGGCTTTTCTTCTATTTTAACTGGATTGAACTTTATTGCCACTATTCACAAGATGAGAATACCTGGTCTTACTTGGTACAAATTACCTCTATTTGTGTGGGCACTTTATGGTACATCTTTAGTGCAAATTACAGCAACTCCTGTATTAGCAATAACTATGGTTTTGTTGATGCTAGAAAGATTTCTTGGTATCGGAATTTTTGATCCTGCATTAGGTGGGGATCCTGTATTATATCAACATTTTTTCTGGTTCTATTCTCATCCAGCAGTATATATTATGATTTTACCTGCATTTGGAATTATTAGTGAAATCATTCCTGTTCATTCAAGAAAGAAAATTTGGGGTTATAAATTCATTGCCTATTCAACTTTATCTATTGCATTTATAGGATTTTTAGTCTGGGGTCACCATATGTTTACTTCAGGACAATCTGTATTTTCACAAATTGTTTTTTCTTTTATTACTTATTTTGTAGGTATTCCAACAGGGGTAAAAATATTTAGTTGGATTTTAACAATGTATAAAGGTCAAGTTTCTTTCACTCCTCCGATGATGTATGCATTATCATTCTTATTTTTGTTTACGATTGGTGGATTAACTGGAATTTTCTTAGGTGCTGTTGCGCTCGATATTCATTTGCATGATACGTATTTTGTAGTTGCTCATTTCCATTATGTTATGCAGGGAGGAACCATTGTTGCGTTTTTAGGAGGTTTACATCATTGGTGGCCTAAATCCTTCGGTGTCATGTATAATCAAACAGTTGCAAACATTGCTGCTCTTGGAGTATTTATTGGGTTTAATGGAACTTTCTTTCCACAATTTTTGCTTGGATTAAGAGGAATGCCTAGAAGGTATGCAACTTATGATGAGCAATTTGTTGAGTTGCATAGTTATTCAACTTTTTGGTCAGGAATTTTGGGTATCTCAATTTTCATTGCCGTTATGAATTTATTTTGGTCATTTATTAAGAAAAATAAAGTGGACCCAGGTTCAAATCCATGGGGAGGCATGACCTTAGAGTGGACACACACATCTTCACCACCTCATCCTCATAATTTTGAGGAAGATCCTGTATTGCAGCATGGTCCATATGACTATGATAAGGTGATTGTTGAAAAAACGTATAAAAAATGAGTGGTCACGATCCAAATTCACCCAGACATTTAAAACATTATTTTCATGATGTTAATCAGCAGTATGAAACTTCTAAGTTTGCAATGTGGGCATTTATACTTACAGAAGTTTTGACATTTGCTGGATTATTTGTGGCTTACATTGTTTACAGATCCTGGTATCCAGATATGTTTATTGATGCTCACAAATTATTAGATGTTAATAAAGGTTTAATGAATACTATTGTTTTGATTACCAGCTCACTTACAATGGCTTTAGCAATTTGGGCCATTCAGAAAAATAACAGAAAGCTTTCTGTTTTAATGTTGGTAGCAACATTTCTGTTTGCATTTGTATTTCTTGGAATTAAATATTTAGAATATTCACATAAGTTTGAAGTCGGTCAGTTACCTGGAGAATTTTATTCATATATGGGTCCTGACGCTGTTCATTTAAATAATCCTCATATATTTTTTAGTATTTATTTCATTATGACGGGTTTACATGGTTTACACGTTGCAATAGGAATGGGTTTAATCGCATGGTTAATTTATAGCACATACAAAGGCAACCTTACTTCAGAGTATTATACTCCTATGGAGATGATAGGAATTTTTTGGCACTTAGTTGATTTAATTTGGATTTATTTATTCCCACTATTTTATTTAATTGGATAAGAAAATATGTCAGAACACCATATAACACCACTTAGAACTTACTTAATAATTGCAGCAACTCTTTTATTCCTATCTGGAGTAACAGTATGGGTATCTTACGTTGATTTGGGAGCTTTAAATATTGTAGTTGCAATGCTTGTTGCAACATTAAAAGCAAGTTTAGTTGCATTTTTTTTCATGCATTTGTTATGGGATGA
Source organism: uncultured Fidelibacterota bacterium (assembly GCA_902578385.1). Taxonomy (GTDB): domain Bacteria; phylum Fidelibacterota; class Marinisomatia; order Marinisomatales; family Marinisomataceae; genus Marinisoma. Next base: position 27,400 of record CACHCR010000004.1, read on the forward strand.
TAAGAAAAATTTAACAATGTTTTTAATGTCCCTAATGTTTTTTGGAATTTTTGTTACAATTACTTTATTAGATACAGAGTTTAGGGGTGATTTAGGTTTAAATCCTGAAACAAAAGATCCCATAAATAAAAGAGCAGCATTTTATGATACCTTACCTCTAACAGATACTCACGGCCATCCAGTCGATGAACATTCTGATGATCATCATGAGGATAAGGATCATCATTAAATGACAAATAAGCTTTTTTTTAGATCAGCTCTCATTTCTACAATACTATCTTATTTATTAATTTTTGTTGGGGGATTGGTTCGTGTTTCAGGGTCAGGATTAGGATGTCCAGATTGGCCAAAGTGTTTTGGAAGATGGATTCCTCCAACTAGCTTGGAACAAATCCCAGCTCATATAGATCCAACTGCATTCAATATTGTGCTCGCTTGGATAGAATATGGCAATAGAATGCTTGGTGTAATTGTAGGTATATCAATTTTGCTAATGACTGCTATTGCTATTATATACTTTCGAAATAATAATAAAATATTTTATTCATCATTATTATCATTATTTTTAGTTATAGCTAACGGGGGATTAGGAGCAATTGTTGTTTCATCTATTCTTAATCCTTTTATTGTCAGTCTTCATATGATTTTAGCTTTATTTCTAGTTTCAACATTAAGTTATTTAACTATTGAATCATACAAGCTATTCAACGACGCAAAGTTCACTAACATTCATTTATCTAAAAAAATATCATTGTCTTTAATTTGTCTTTGGATTTTCATTGTTGTTGAAATTTTACTTGGAACAGGTATTAGAACAAATATTGAATTAATTGCAGTTGACAATCCTTTGTTATCAAAAGGAGAGTTGCTAGATGCATTAAATTCTTATAAATATTTGCACTCTATTTTAGGATTTTCTCTTTTATTTTTTAGTATGTATTTATGCTTCTTATTTAAAGATGACTTTTTTGGCCTTTCAAAACTGTTGGTTTTCTTTATTTTTGGTATGATAATATTTCAAATTTTCTTAGGCGAGTTAATGATTTTTTTTGATCTTCCCCAACTTGTTAGACTTTTTCATACATGGGGTTCATCTTGGCTTGTAGGAATTATAATTATATTGTATAATACCTTGCACTATGAACAGTCTAAATAAAAAACTAGTTATAGCATTTTTTTTCATTTTCATGTTGGGTTCATTTGGATTCTATGTAATAGATAAGGCAGCTAAGTCTAGAATTGACAATATTGGCTTTGTAGGAAAAGTACCTTCATTTTCTTTAACTAATATTGACGGAACAATTATTACAGAAAAAAACTTAAACGATAAAATTTCAATTATAAGTTTTATTTTTACACAGTGTGAAGGTGCATGCCCAATTATGTCTGTTAATATGGCAACTCTTCAAGAAAGATTTTCCTCATCTAAAGACATTCAATTTTTATCTATTTCTACAGATCCTGATTTTGATACATTGGATGTGCTCAATCAATATTCTACTAATTATAGCAAAAATGATAATTGGTTTTTCCTTAGAGGAGATATTCTTGACGTGATTAAACTTTCAGAGCAAGGATTTTTTCTTTCAGCAGCATTGTTGCCAGCCGGTCATTCAACACGTTTTGTTCTGGTCGATAAAGAATTAAATATTAGGAAATATTATGAAGGAACTGTTGAGTCTAATATTTTTGAATTGCAAAGCGATATTGTAACTTTGCTTAATCAAGGGTAGTATGTTCAAAAATCTTATTGAACTCACTAAAGTTAGAATAGGCTTCTTAGTTTTGACTACAACTATTATAGGTTTTTATCTTGGATCCCAAGGCACAATTAACAATTTATTACTTCTTTATACTGTCCTGGGAACCCTTCTTTCTTCAACAGGATCTTCTGTGATGAATAATGTATTCGAATCAGAATCTGACAAACTTATGGATAGAACAAAAAATAGAGTTCTTCCAACAAAAAAGATTTCTATTAATACTGCTAAAATTTTAGGCTTATCATTTATCACAATTGGTTTACTGATTCTATATCTTAAAGTCAATTTATTGACATGTATTTTATCATTAGCAACTATTCTTTTATACTTATTTTTATACACTCCATTAAAGAGAAAATCTTGGCTAAATACTTCTATTGGAGCTATACCAGGCGCTATTCCACCTCTTGGAGGTTGGACTGCAGCTACAAATTCATTGGAATGGGGAGGTATCGCTGTTTTTTTAATATTATTCTTTTGGCAACACCCACATTTTTATTCAATAGCTTATATGTATAAAGAGGATTATAAAAAAGCAGGTTTACAGATGTTACCTGTGATTGACAATGGTATTAAAAGAACTGTGCTGCATATTTTTTTACATGCATTAATTTTGATTCCTATCTCAACTTTACCATTTTTCTTGGGGGTTTCAGGAAGGGTTTATTTTGTTGGGGCTTATATCTTGAGTAATATATATATGCTATTTTGCCTTCCTTTTATACTTGAGCAAAATAAAGAAAATGCTAGATTAATTTTTAAAACATCAATTTATTATTTTCCACTACTTTTAACTCTTATAGTAGCAGATTTAAGAGTCTAGCTTATCAATCCTTTTCTGGTGTCTACCTTTTTCAAAATCTGTGGATAGCCAAAGATTAATTATTTCTTCAGATTTTTGTTTTGATACAAATCTTGCACCAATTGATAAAATATTTGCGTTATTATGTAATTTAGAAAGCTCTATAATATCATCTGGACCATCATAGAACACAGCTGCTCTAATACCTTTAATTCTGTTAGCAGCCATTGCTTCTCCTTGTCCAGAACCACCAAATATTATTCCAATTAATTTATGTTCAGAAATAAATTTTGCAGCAGGAATTATAAAGTCAGGATAGTCATCCAAGGCATCATATTCAAGTGCTCCAAAATCTTTAATTTCAAATCCTTTTTCGGATAAGAATTTTTTTACATGTTCTTTTAGTTCAAATCCAGCATGGTCTGTAGCTAAAACAATAGTTTTATTCATTTAGATAATCCTCAATTCTTGAAATAATCTTTTCTTTGACAAAACCCAAGTGTTTAGCCACATCATTTCCGGGTGCAGATTCACCAAATTCATTAATTCCAATACTAAGACCATTGATTCCTGTAAACTTTTCCCAACCTAATGTAATACCTGCTTCAAGCGAAATTCTCTTTTTACAATCTTTTAACATTATAGATGAAATATAATTTTTATCCTGTTTATTAAATAGCTCCCAACATGGAATAGTTACTATTTGAATTTTTTTATCTAGAGAATTACAAATATCTAAGGCTAAATGAGCTTCAGATCCAGTTGTAAATAAGATTGCTTCAGGATTATCTTGTTTTTTCAAAATATATGCACCTTTGCTTACACCTTGTTCAATATAATCTTGATTAAGATTTAATTTTGGCAATTTCTGTCTTGTAAGAAGCATAGCACTAGGAGATGCGGTGTTTTTTATAACTTCTTTGAAACAGCAATATGTTTCAAAAGAATCTGAAGGTCTAAAAACTAAAAGATTTGGAATATTTCTTAAGGACATTGCATGCTCAACAGGTTGATGAGTTGGACCATCCTCTCCAACAAAAATTGAATCATGTGTAAACTCATATAAGACTTGTAATTTTTGAATTGCAGATAATCTAACTGCAGATCTTACATAATCGCTAAACACTAAAAATGTTCCACCAAAGGGAAGGTGTTTTCCATATAGAGCAATTCCGTTCATTATAGCGCCCATTGGAAACTCTCTAACACCAAAAGCAATATTTCTTCCTTTAGGATTTGTTGCTGAAAAATCATCATAAGTGTTAGCAAAGTTTGTTGTACAGTTCGATCCATCTAAATCCGCCGAACCACCAATGATGTTCGGAAATTTATTAGCAAATTCATCAAGAGTAATTCCGAAAGCTTGTCTTGTTGCCATAAGATCGTCTCCAAAATCTGGTACTTTCAAAGATTTGAGCATTTGATGATAATCCAAAAGTTCTGTTTTATAAGATTTATTAGTTTCAATAACGTTTTCCTTTAAAGATTTAAAATTTCTTTGAAAATGATTAATAATTTCTTCTGAACAATAAAATGATTCTTGAGGCAATCCCAATTTATCTTTTGTTTTAAATATTTCATCATCGCTAAAAGGTGCACCGTGAGCTTTTGGATTATTTTCTAGACTATGACTGCCTTTTGCTATTGTAGTTTGACCAATAATTATACTAGGCTTTTCATTTAACTGGGCATTATTTAAAGCTTCTCTAATTTCTTGATGATCATGCCCATCAATTTCTTGTACATGCCAATCCATAGCTCCGAAAAGTTTAGCATAGTTGGTTGAATCTACTCTTGATGTTTTACCTGCTATTTGAATATCATTTTTATCATAGAACATGATAAGATTTGACAATTTCCAATGACCAGCAAGTGTACTTGCACCAATAGCTATTGGCTCTTGCAAATCCCCATCTCCAGCTAAAATATAAGTAAATCTCTTTTTATCTGAATTAGTTGAAGCTTTTTCGGCTAAAGCCATACCAATTCCCATTCCTACTCCTTGTCCAAGTGGACCAGTATTCGCGTCAATTCCTGGGGTATGAATTTCTGGATGACCAGGCGTTAAACTTCCGAGTTGTCTAAATTTTCTAAGATCTTCTTTTTTTAAATATCCACATAGGAAAAAAATTGAATATAAAAGCATACATGTATGACCAACTGATAAAACAACCCTATCTCTGTTTTCCCAATCCGGATTCTCTGGATCAAAGGATAAAAATTCTGAGTAGAGAATGTAAGTAAAATCTGCAAGGGACATTGGACCGCCAGGATGACCTGAATTGGCTTTACTAACTCCATCCATAACCAATCCTTTAATTGCATTAACAGTATGCAAATCTTTTTGCTCATTACTTAAGCTATTGAAGTTTAATTTTTCATTCATTTTTCATACATAGTTTGTATAGTTTTAATAGGATTATTTGACTGAAAAACCTGAGAACCTGCAACAAGAATATCTCCACCAGCATTAATCACATCTTTATAGTTTTCTAAATTAACTCCGCCATCTACTTGAATCAAAATTTTATCCCTTAATTGGTTGTCTTTCAGAAAACTATCAATCTCTGAAATTTTATTAAGGGTAGATGGGATGAAGCTTTGTCCTCCAAAACCAGGTTCAACAGACATTACTACAATATAATCAATGAAATCTAAATATTTCTTCAATATTGAAAATGGAGTTTTGGGTTTAATAGCAATTCCACATTTCAACCTATTTTTTTTTATCATATTTATTAAAATTTTAGGAGGAAAAGTAAATCTTGATTCTGTTGCTTCGATATGGAATGAAATTCCATTTGCCCCTGCATCAATAAAAGGAATAAGCATATCAAAAGGATTGCTTACCATTAAATGAACATCAAAAAAATAAATCTGAATGATTTCTCAAAGATTTTACTACTGCAGGCCCAAAAGAAAGATTGGGAACAAATTGTTGATCCATGATATCTAAGTGAAGCCATTCTGCCTTAGAATCATTACATAATTCTACTTCACTTCTAAGTTTAGAAAAATCTGCACCTAATAATGAAGGAGCAATTATGTGATTTTTAGAATCTGACATGGTATTAAAGCTACATAAAAATTTTTTCTAATAGCAAAGGAATTGTTGATATATATCAATGTTTTTTATATCTTAGACCGACTAGTCGGTTTATGAACAAAGATCTTCAAAGAGATAAAAGAAATACGATTCTGATGGCTGCAGTTAAAGTGTTAACTAGCAAAGGTTACTATAGTAGCACAATGGATGATATTGTAGCAGAATCACAAATGAGTAAAGGAGCAATATATCATTATTACTCAAGTAAAAAAGATGTATATCTTGCAGTAATAGATATGTGGGAAAATCAAACCCAAGAATTACTTGCACCAGCTGCAAACGAAGATTCAAGTGCAAAAGCTATAAAAAAACTTTTCAATCTTTTAGCTAAACAGCTCAAGATTGATGGAAGTTTTTTTAATTGCCTTCCAACATTATGGGCAATTGCAAGGCATGATGATGATTTTAAAAAGAAGATGCAAAAAGTTTATAATCGCTTTCAAAGATTTATTGAATTAATAATTTTAAGAGGCATAGAAAGTAAAGAGTTTGTGAATTTGAAGCCTGATAATGCTAAAACTCCAGCTTTATCATTAATACTTAATTTTGAAGGTATTTTTTGGTTTAATATCTTTAATTCAAAGTACGTTGACGCTGAAAAATATATTGAAGAAATTTCAAGCTCTATTTTATATGTTTATACTCAAAGAAAAGGGGAAAAATAATGTCAAAAGAACAATCAGTCGATTTTAGTAAAATTAAAACTGGTGGTACATTTCTAACTAATGTTGTCGGATCTGAAAAAGTGTTTTGTAAAGAATTATTTTCTGATGAAGAAAAGATGATTTATGAAGCAATGCGTGATTTTGCAACAAATGAACTACTACCATTATCACAAAATGAATTAAACAAGAAAGATGAAAAATTAATCAGAAAACTTGTGGAGCAAATGGGTGAATTAGGATTTTTAGGAATTGATGTTCCTGAGAAATATGGTGGATCTGAAATGACAAAGACTGGTATGTGTATATTAGCAGAGGGCATCTCATTTTGTGGTAGCCCATCTTTTTGTACTGTTTGGAATGTTCAAACTTCTATTGGTTCTTTGGGGATTATATGGTATGGAAATGATGAACAGAAGCAAAAATGGTTGCCAGGTATTTGCTCTGGGGAAAAAATTGCAGCATTTGGTTTAACAGAGCCTGAAGCTGGTTCAGATGCAACAAATTCTAAGACTACAGGCGTGCTTTCAGATGATGGAAAACATTATGTGTTAAATGGACAGAAAATCTTTATTTCAAACGGTGCATGGGCTGATACTTTTATAGTTGCATTGAAAATTGATGGAAAATTTTCCTCAATCGTTGTTGAAAAAGGTACTCCAGGATTTGAATTTGGAAAAGAAGAAAAGAAAATGGGGATGGAAGGTTCATCTACTGTTCCTTTATATTTTACAGACTGCAAAGTTCCAGTTGAAAATTTACTTGGTAATGTAGGTGACGGTGCTGGGCCTGCATTTTGTGGTCTAAACATTGGTAGATTTAAGCTTGGTGCTTCAGCTATAGGTGGAATGATTTTGGGAATGAAGCATGCTGTTGAATATGCAAAAGAGAGAAAGGCTTTTGGACAATACATCTCTGATTTTGGCTCAATTCAAGAAAAATTAGCCACTTCAACTATTCTAACCTATACACTTGATAGTACATGCTATTCAGTAATAGGGAAGCAAACCGAAGCAATTAATGAGTTAGATAAAAACGATCCTGAGTATTATATAAAACAAGGAAATACTACAGAAAAATATATTGCTGAAAATTCTATTGTGAAGGTATATGGTAGTGAGTCAGCAGAACAATTAATTGATCATTGTTTTCAAATTTTCGGTGGATATGGATTCATTGAAGAATATCCTATTGCACAAGCATATAGAGATAATAGGATAAATAAAATTTGGGAAGGAACAAATGAAATCAACAAAATGCTTTGTGGAAGAGCTATGATTACAAAAGCTTTAAGCGGAGAGATAGGATTTAAAGAATATTTAGAAAAGGTTGATGGATTTTGTAAAGATGGACTTGATAGCGGGTATGAAGGGGAATACAAGGATGAAGTTGAATGCATTGAAGCTGCTAAAGGTATTTATGCAATTTGTTTGAATGAATCATTAAGCAAGCATGGTCAGGATATTGGAACTGAGCAAGTAATTATTGAAAATCTAGCTAATATTCTAATCTATTGCTACGTAGCTGATTCAACTTTATCAAGAGTAATGCAGCACAAAGATTTTTATGAATCTAAAAATCAAGTTGTTCCTGAATTATGTGCTAAAGTTTATACAGCTGAGCAAGGTACTAGAGTCATGGAGTATGCATACAAAATATTAAATAATATTTATAATGGTGATATTCCAGCAGATTTAAATGCTAAGCTTGATGTTTTGAAAGAAAGGCTTTCTTTATCAACCGATACTATTGGTTTAAAGAAAATAATTGGAGAAAAAGTTGTTGAATCTGGTGGCTATCCAGTTCAAAGCTTTTAAGGAGGAAAAATGAGTAATAAAGCTGTAATAATTGATGGAGTAAGATCTCCAATTGGCACTAAAGGTAGCCCTATGATTGGAATGAGATCAGATGAAATTGCTGGTCAGGTAATCAAAGGACTTTTGGATAGAAATAAGGGGTTAGATGTTAATTTAGTTGAAGATGTTTCTCTTGGATGTGCATTTCCAGAAGGCCCAACAGGAATGTTAGTTGCTAGAGGAGCATCCATTCTAGCAGGAATTCCTGAAACTGCTGCTGCTAACGTTATAAATAGATATTGTGGCTCAGCTATGACATCGCTTCATATGATTAGTTCAGCTATAGAAGCTGGTGATATAGATGTGGGTATTGCTGGCGGTGTTGAAGATATGTTTACAATTCCTCAGGGAGGTTTTGCACCTGATTTTAATGTCAAACTTGCCGAACAAGATTATTATATATCAATGGGCGAAGGTGCTGAGTTACTTGCTGATGAATTAGAAATTTCTAGAGAGGAACAAGAAGAATTTTCTTTTTCATCCCATGATAAAGCAGTGGCTGCACGTGAAGCTGGAAAATTTGATAATGAAATTATTCCAATAACGCTCGAAGATGGAACAGTAATTGATAAAGATAGTGGTCCAAGAAATCCAGATAAAGAAAAAATCAAATCTTTAAACCCAGCATTTAGAGCTGATGGAACAGTTACTGCTGCAACAAGTAGCCCATTTTCTATTGGTGCATCAGCAATGCTTATTACCAGTGAAAAATTTGCTAATGAACATGGTTTAAAAATTAGAGCATTTATCGAAGGAAGAGCTGTAGCTGGAGTGAATTGGAAAATGTTTGGATCAGGTCCTGTTCCTGCTACAAAGAAAGCTTTAGAAAAAACTGGACTTTCAATGGATGATATTGATGCAATTGAGCTTAATGAAGCATTTGCAGCTCAAGCTTTATATTGTATAAAAAAAGCAAATTGGGATATTAATAAAGTTAATCTAAATGGTGGCGCAGTTGCTTTAGGACACCCTCTTGGCATCTCTGGAACAAGAATTATAACTACATTATTAAATGTTCTTGAACAACAAGATAAATCAATGGGTCTTGCAACAATGTGTGTTGGTACTGGACAAGGTATTACTACAATAATTAAAAGGGGATAAAATGAGTATTGAAATTAAAAAATGTGCTGTTTTGGGCGCTGGTGTAATGGGTGCACAAATAGCTGGTCATATTGCTAACGCTGGAATTCCATCATTATTATTTGATATGAATGATGAATTAGCTAAAAATGGCGTTGAAGGTCTTAAAAAACTAAAACCTGCTCCATTATTTTCAAGTAAAAATTCATCATTAATTACCCCTTGTACTTATGAAAATGATCTTGAAAAACTAAAGGATTGTGATTTAATTATTGAAGCAGTAGCTGAAAAGATTGAAATCAAACATTCTGTTTACGAAAGTTTATTGCCTCATTTAAAAGATGATGCCATTCTCGCATCAAATACTTCTGGAATACCATTAGCTAATTTAGTAGAAGTATTACCTGATAATGTTCAATCCAGATTTTTAATTTCACACTTTTTTAATCCTCCAAGGTATTTAAGATTGCTTGAATTAGTTAAAGGTCCAAAAACTACTGATGAAGTTTATGAAACAGTTACTGAATTTGGAGAAGTAACACTAGGTAAAGGCGTTGTACATGCAAAAGATACACCCGGTTTTATAGGAAATAGATTAATCAATGCGAGTGGGCCATTAACTTTTCATAAAGCTATAGAGTACGGATTGACCGTAGAAGACGTTGACGCATTATCCGGTACACTTATAGGAAATGCAAAAAGCGCTTATTTTAGAACTCAAGATGTTGTTGGTCTAGATACTGCTTTAAATGTAATGAATAATATGTTCGAAAGAGTTACAACAGAAAGTGAAGATGAGAGGAAAAAATTTAAAGCACCAGATCTTCTAGTAAAACTTGTTGAAGACGGAAGATTAGGTCAAAAATCTGGCAAAGGGTGGTATAAAAAAGAAGGAAAAGAAATTTTATCTCTTGATTTTGATACAATGGAATATACACCAACCAAAAAAAGGTTTTTTGACACCATTAGAGTTGGTAGGCCAATTAAAGATTTAAAGAAAAGACTTGCAGCAATATCTTATTTGGATGATGTAGGAGCAAAATTTCTTTGGGACATAAATGCTCCTATGTTTACTTATTCAGCTGAATTAATCCCTGAAATTGCAGATAGTATTATTGAAATTGATAATGCAATGAGATGGGGCTTTGCAAGAGATATAGGAATTTTTGATGCTTGGGACGCTATTGGAGTTGAAAAATCTGTAAATAAAATGAAAGAAGAAAATATAAAAGTGCCATCTTGGGTTAATGAAATGTTAGCTTCTGGAAGAAAATCATTTTATGAAGTTGTAGATGGAAGACTTACTTACTATTGTCCAGTTAAAAAGAAAGTATTAACTCATAAAGACAATGATAAGACACTTAATTTAAGTTTATATAAAAATTCTAAAACAATGCTCAAACGAGATTGGAGTGCCAGCATACATGACATTGGTGATGGTGTATTGAATGTTGAATTTCATTCTATATTTGTTCCAGCATTCAATCCTATTGATAGATCTATGGTAGGTATAGTTAAGGATGCTTTAGATTTACTTGATACAGGAAAATACAAAGGACTTGTTCTTGGGCATCAAGGAAAGAATTGGAGTGCGGGAGCTAATGTCAATGATTTTAAAATGGCAATAGACTCTGGTAACCTCCAAGTCATGGATTCTGGTGTAAAAGAGATGCAAGATGTAACTCAAAGAATTAGACATTCAAAATATCCAGTAGTTTCATGTCCATTTAATTTAGCACTAGGCGGTGGATTCGAGTTTTATGCATGTTCAACTCATACTGTTGCAGCTGGTGAACTTTATGCAGGCTTAGTGGAAGCTATTCAAGGCTTGATACCTGGTGCCGGTGGACATTTAAGAGTCATTCTAAACTTATTAGAAAATAATGATGCCAAAAACTTTAATATGAATATTGGTAGACAAGCTATTGGGCTAGTAAATCCATTGACTGTTTCTAGGAGTGCCACAGATGCATTAAAAAAAGGCTGGTTACGAAAATCAGATACAATATGTATGAATTCAGAACATTTACTTGCAACTGCTAAAAATAAAGTTCTTGAACTTTCAGAAGCTGGTTATGAATCTCCAAAGTATAGAGAAGATTTATCGTTGCCTGGAATGACCTTAAGAACAATGGCCTCAGTAGGTTTGAAAGCAATGAAAGCTCAAGGAAAAATATCTGATCATGATGAACTTGTAGCTTCCAAAACAGCTTTTGTTTTAAGTGGTGGCGATAAAGGTGGATTAATGTCTAAGGTTGATGAACAATACGTCTTAGATATTGAGAGAGAAGCTTTCATGTCTTTAGCAGGTGAAGAAAAGACTCAGCAAAGAATATCACATTTCCTTAAAACAGGTAAACCTCTAAGAAATTAATTTAAAAAACGTAAGATTTAGTTTTTAATTCTTTATTTAGAATTGTAAATTCTTGGTCAAAATCATACTATTTTTAATAGTTTTGTGGAGGTATAAAGTATGTCTAAATGGTCAAAAAAAACGTTTATTGAACATCTAAACCAATCATGTGAAAGCGATGTAGCAATGAATTGTATTGAACTTGTCGATTTTTCTGAAAAAAACTCAGATGAGGTAAGTTGGGGTAGTGGAGAAGATTTTGGAACAATGACTTTTCGTTGTGATTCAGATTATGGTTTACTTCCGCTTTTTAGATTATCATCAAATGGTAAAATCAATCTTCAATTAAATTTTTTAAGAAGTAAAAATCTTCATAAACAAGTACTTGATGATATGATAATAAAGTTTGAGTCTAATTTTTTAAGAGAATATGATGAGGACTCTTATCCTTCAGATTCTTATGAACCTATAGAAGATTTAATTTGTACACATAATCAATTAGAAACTTTTATGCGAACAATTGAAGGCTGTACTTATAGGTTGAAACAATGAACTTAAAGGTTAAGTCAAAAAAAATAAATGATTTTACCTATGAATTAGCCATCAGCGCTAAGTGGGAAGATATTAAATCAGATTTTAATTCAGCCAAAAAAAAAGTTGCTAAAGAAATAAAGCTACCAGGTTTTCGAAAAGGTAAAGTACCAGATAACATCCTAATGTCCCAATATATTAATTCAGTTGAAATGGGTTTCATTCAAGATTTTTGTGAAAAATATTATATAATGGCTCTTCAAAAAGAAGAATTAACTCCTATCAATCAAGCACAACTAAAAGATATAGATTTTTCATATGAAAATGATCTTTCTTTTAAATCTGAATTTGAAATTGAACCTTCTTTAAAGCTTCCAAAATTCAAAAAAAATATGGTTACTGTTGAAAAGATTAATTTTATCTCAAATCAGGAGGAAGTAGATAAAACCATTGAAAACATACTTAACTCTCAAGCTAAGGCGGAACAAATTGAAAATGGTTCAATCAATGGCGACTTTTTGATTGTTGATAAGCAAGAATTGGATGATTCAGGTTTACCGATTATTGGTAAAAAAGAGAAAAAGTATATAGCAATAGGCCAGGATCCAATAATAGGAGAAAAAGCTGAATCTTTTACTTCTAAGAATGCAGGTGATAAAGTTAAGCTCATAATTGATATGGGCGAGGGTGAAAAAAATTACGAATTTACAATTGAAACCATTCAAAGAAGAGTTCCTCCTAAATTAGATGACGAATTTGTTAAACAAATGGATCCAAATTGTAAGAGTGTTGATGAATGGAAGAAAAATGTTCATGAAAGTATTAATAATGAATACAAAAGAAAATCTGACGAAATGTTTCATTCGTCATTAATTGATCAATTTGTCAAACTTGTTAATCCAGTTCTTCCAAATTCTATGCTTGAAAATTATTTAAATAACATTGTTAATGAAGTCAAACAAAATCAAAATAACCAAAATGCTGATGAGGTTCAAATTCGTGAGCAATATCAACAATTTGCAGAAAATAACTTAAGATGGTTCTTATTAAGAAAGTCGATTATTTCTCATAAAGAGTTATCAGTATCTCCATCAGAAGTCAAAGATTTCATTAAAGATGCATTAGAAAAGAATGAAAGCCAGAAATCTGAGATTGAAAAGTTTTATAAAAAAGAATCAAACAAGAACAAACTTTCAGATGATTTATTAGATCAGAAAATCATAGATATGTTAAAAGAGCATTCAAAAATTAAAGAAAAAGATCAAAAGACTTCTGAGCTTGAGGGAGCTCAACCAAATCTATAGCATATTATGGGTAGTTTTCTAGGAGTTTTAGGTTTATTTACTTTACTTTCTATTGCATTTGCTATGTCGGAGAATAGAAGAGCTATTAATATTAAGACAGTAGTATATGGATTAATTTTTCAACTAATTTTTGCATTATTTATTTTAAAAACTCCTTTCGGGGCACCAATATTTTCATTTTTAGATAATTCTATAAATATATTAATTGGTTTTTCATCTTCAGGATCAGATTTTCTCTTCAAATCATATATTGATGGAGTTGGATTTCATCCGGGTTTAATTAACTTTGCATTTTCGACTCTTCCTACAATCATATTCTTTTCAAGTTTGGTTGCAGTGCTTTATCATTTCGGAATTCTTCAAGCGATTATAAAATTTATAGCTAGAAGAATGCAGTTAACACTAGGTACTAGTGGATCAGAAACTTTGAGCGTAGCAGGTAATATTTTTTTAGGACAAACGGAGTCTCCTCTAATGGTAAGACCATTTGTTAATAAAATGACAAAATCAGAATTGATGGCAGTAATGACTGGCGGATTTGCTACTGTTTCTGGAGGAGTATTGGCCATATATGTATCATGGTTGACAGATATTCAAGGAATTGCTGGTCATTTATTAGCAGCTTCTGTTATGTCAGCACCAGCGGCTCTGGTTGTTGCCAAAATTATTTACCCTGAGACTGAAGAATCTCAAACTATGGGTGATGTAAATGTTAATATTGAAAAAACAAATATTAATGCAATGGAAGCTTTAAGCAATGGAGCAACTGATGGATTGAAGTTAGCAGCGAATATCGCTGCAATGTTAATTGCATTTATTTCTTTTGTAGCTATGATAAATTATTTCCTTTCTTTTGCTGGAACATCTATGGAACAGATTTTCGGAATTATTTTTAGACCTCTTGCATGGACAATGGGCGTTCCCTGGAATGAAGCTCAACTTGTTGGTATGTTAATGGGGAAGAAAATTGTGTTGACCGAACTAGTTGCATATGGAGATCTTCAAAATTTAATTAGAGATGGAATGATTTCAGAGAGAAGTGCTATCATTTCTACATATGCCCTTTGTGGCTTTTCTAATTTTGCATCAATTGGTATTCAGCTTGGAGGGATTGGTGCTATGGCTCCAGATAGAAAAAAGGACTTAGCAAAGCTTGTAACTAAAGCAATGTTTGGAGGAGCAATCGCTTCCTGGTTAACCGCCACAATTGCCGGACTTTTACTCTAAAAATTTAAAAAAATCTTTTTTTATTTTTTTAGTTGGTAATTCTTAAAAACCATTATAATTTACCAGGCTTTTGCGTCGAAAAAACGCTAAGTCATTTTTATTAAGTTATTTGAAAATTTACTATGTAGAACCTTTGTCTTTTAATCCTGCAGTTAGACAACTTGGTGCTTCGGCACCAAACAAACTTAAAATATACAATTGAGAGTTTGATCCTGGCTCAGGACGAACGCTGGCGGCGTGCTTGATACATGCAAGTCAAGGAGAACATTATCTTCGGATAATAAGTAAACTGGCGAACGGGTGAGTAACGCGTAAATAACTTGCCTCAGAGATTGGGACAACATTGGGAAACCAGTGCTAATACCAAATAATGCAGCGGGCTCTTCGGAGCACAGTTGTTAAAGTAGGCTTCGG
>CACHCR010000004.1:47500-104940 GCA_902578385.1 uncultured Fidelibacterota bacterium
TGTCCTGAAGACACTATTCAGTTTGCTAAAGATTTGTCCACGACTATTTCGTATGGATCTACAATTTTTATGATTGGAGATTTAGGTTCTGGTAAGACAACATTTACTAAAGGTTTTGCCGCTGGTTTAGGCTATTCAAATGAAGTTCAGTCACCAACTTATCCTATTTTGAATGAATATTCAAATTCAAATAATTTTATTTATCATTTTGATTTGTATCGTTTAAAATCAGTTTCAGAATTTTTAGAAATTGGTGGCATTGAATATCTTTCTAGTCAAAATGGAATATGTATAATTGAATGGCCTGAACTTATCGAAGGTTTTGATATTGATAATAAATTTAAAATTTCTTTTTCAGTTAATGACGATATTTCAGGTAGAAAAATTGAGGTTTATAAATGATTCTTTTGGGTATAGAATCTTCAAGTAGAAAATTATCAGTAGGTTTAATGAAAGACAAAATTTTTTCTGAGCTTTCTTCAGAAAAAATTAATGATACAGCAAATAGCCTGCCAATATTATCAAAGCAAATAATTAATAAAGCTTTATTAAGCTTTGAAGATCTAAATGCGATTTGTATTTCAGCTGGTCCAGGTTCTTTTACAGGTTTAAGGATTGGTATGAGCTATGCAAAAGGTATTGCTTTAGCTTTAAATATTCCGATTGTACCAATATCAACTTTTGATTCTTTGGCACATGATAATACTGTTAAAAAACTATCAGTTCTAATTTATTCTCATGGAAATACATTTTATATATGTGAATATAATTTAGATAATGGAAAACTCTCAAAATCCACGGAGCCTAAAGTTATTTTAAAAGAAAATGTTTTAAAATTATCTCATAATATAGTTTTCAATGGACCTCAAAATATTTTCGAAGATTTAAAAGCACATAATTTAAAAATAGAATTCAAAGAGCTTAGTGTAGAAAATATTATTAAAATTTCTCAAAAGAATTTTAGGTTGTTAAAAACAAAATCTTTGGACAATTTAGTTCCTGAATATGTTGGTAATTTTGAGGTGAAATAAGATGAGCTGGTTTACCCGAAAAAAACAAAATATAGAAAAAAATCCTAAGAAAGATTTGCCGAGTGACTTATGGATTAAATGTCCAAACTGTGGCGAAATTCTTTATATACCAGAATTAGAAGCTAATAACTTCATTTGTCATCATTGCAATTTTCACTTTCCTATAACTAGTGAAAAATATCAAGAGATTATTCTTGATGAAAAAGCTGATAATCTTTTTTCTGAAGTAACTTCTATTGATATGTTAGGATTCAAGGCCAATAAATCTTATGAAGAGATACTGGAAAAGGTTCCTAATAATAAAGAAGCAGTTGATTGTTTTTTTGGTAAAATTCAAGAAAGAAAAGTAGTGTTATGTATTATGAACTTTAAATTTATAGGCGGTAGCATGGGAAGTGCTGTTGGTGAAAAAATTTCAAAAGCTATTAACCTGGCAAGTGAAAAAAATTGTCCAATTATAATTTTATGTCAATCAGGTGGAGCAAGAATGCAAGAAGGAGCTCTATCATTAATGCAATTATCTAAAATTAGTACTCATCTTGCGAAGTTTTCCAAAAAGGGTGGATTATACATTTCAATTTTAACTTATCCTACTACCGGTGGTGTTACAGCTAGTTTTGGTATGCAAGCAGATGTTACAATTGCTGAACCAAAAGCGTTGATTGGATTTGCTGGACAGAGAGTAATTAAACAAACTACAAGTCAAGAATTGCCTGACCATTTTCAAACATCTGAATTTTTAAAAGAAAAAGGTTTTATTGATCTTGTAGTTGATAGAAAAAATCTAAAAAATAGCATTTCAAATGTATTAGAAGTTTTAACATGAAAAATAAAGACAAAATATTAATTTTAGATTTTGGCTCTCAATATACTCAACTTATTGCTCGCAGAGTTAGAGAGATAGGTGTTTTTTCAGTAGTAGAACCATCTTCTTTGTCTGTTGATAAAATTATCGAGATGAATCCATCTGGTATTATACTTTCAGGAGGACCTGAAACTGTAACAATAAGTTCTTCGCAAAAAGTTGATAAATCTTTATTAGAAGCAAACATACCAATTTTAGGAATATGTTATGGAATGCAAACCATTGCTAATGAGCTTAGCGGTTCAGTAGTTACATCAAACGTAAGAGAATTTGGTCATGCTAAAATTTCTTGTGTTAATCAATCTGTTTTATTTAATAATATAAGCTTCGATTCAAACAAACTTGATGTTTGGATGAGTCATGGTGATAAGGTAGATTTGCTTCCTAAAAATTTTGAAATCATTGCTTCTTCAAAAGATTGTCAAATAGCTGGATTTCAAAATGAAAAGCTAAATATTTTTGGCTTACAGTTTCATCCTGAAGTAACTCATACTGATCAAGGAAAAAAGATTCTAAAAAACTTTATTTTTGAAGTTTGCAAGTGCAGAAAAAATTGGTCTACTTCAGATATTATTGATTCTATGGTTAATAGCGTTCAAGATAAAGTTAAAGATGAAAAAGTCTTATTAGGGCTTTCAGGTGGTGTTGATTCATCTGTAGTTGCAATGTTATTACATAAAGCTATAAAAAATAATTTAATTTGTATTTTTGTAGATCATGGCTTGCTCAGATTAGGAGAAGTAGATGAGGTAATGTCAACCTTTGAAGCTTTAGATATTGATATAAGATTAGTTGATGCATCTGAATTATTTCTTTCAAAACTTTCCGGTGTAACTGATCCAGAACAAAAAAGAAAAATTATTGGAAATACTTTCATTGATGTTTTTGAAATTGAAGCTAATAAAATAAAGGATGTAGATTGGTTAGCTCAAGGAACTATCTATCCTGATGTAATAGAATCTTCTTCTGATGATCATAATTCAAGCGTAATTAAATCACATCATAATGTTGGCGGTCTTCCTGATCGAATGAACTTAAAGTTGTTAGAACCTATCAGAGAGCTTTTTAAAGATGAGGTTAGAAAAATTGGTGCTGAATTAAATACCCCAGAACATATTCTTTTGAGACATCCATTTCCAGGTCCTGGTTTAGGAATTAGAATTATGGGGGACATCAATAAAGAAAGAATTGATATTTTACAAAAAGCAGATAAAATTTTTATTGATGAGCTTAAAGCTAATAACTTGTATGATTCATTGAGCCAGGCATTTGTAGTCTATCTTCCAGTTAAATCAGTTGGTGTTGTTGGAGATGAAAGAAGATATGAAGATGTTTTAGCATTGAGAGCTATAGAAACAGTTGATTTTATGACCGCAAATTGGGCGCACCTACCATACGATTTCATCGGAAAAGTCTCTAATAGAATCGTTAATGAGATTTCTTCAATAAGTAGAGTTGTCTATGACTGTACTGGTAAACCTCCTGCTACTATTGAATGGGAGTGAATTATTTTACTTATTGGATACTTGCAGCTGTTTTAATTGCTGTTGGATCAAATGACATTCTAGGTTCAATCGAAGGAATTTTTTGGGCATTGATTTTTTCATTTGTTTTGATTTTTGGAAGTAAGAACAGTGAGCGATTCACTCTTGTAGCACCTTATCTACTTTTTTTTACTATTTCATTTACATCGTTAATAGGATTGACAGAAACCTTAACTGGTTCTCATGCAACATCATCAACCCCCATGTTGTATGGATTATCATTTTATACAGCAAGTATTGCTTATTTACACAAAAAAAAGTTATTGATGTTGGTAGATGTTTGGAAGGTATCTAATCCGATTATGCTTTTTACTGGTCCAATGACTTTATTTATTAAAGATATACGTCATCGAGGAATTAGACATAGGATTAATTTTTATTTACCTTTTTTTATTATCGGTTTATTTTATTTTAAAATTATTGGAGGACCGCTTATATCATTTATGTTTTTAATAAACGAAACTGATATAGTTTCTTCTATTGTTTTTGCAATTATTTTTGAGATATTTGTTTATGCTAATTTTTGTGGACTTTCTCTTATGATTTATGGTATCTCTGGCATTGTGGGTTATCAAATTCCACTTAATTTTAAACAGCCTTTTTCTGCAAGTAATATCATTGATTTTTGGAGAGGTTGGCATACTTCACTTTCTGCTGTACTTAAAGAATTGTTTTACAATCCATTGAGAAAAAAAATTGGAATTTTAGGTACTTTGATTGTAGTCTATCTTGCATCTGCTATGTGGCATGGAATAGCATTCAATTTTTTTCTCTGGGGAGTTTTTCATGCATTATTATTTTATATAACAATCTTGATTAATCAATATCAGGTAATATGGAAAAACTTTTTTTCCGTTTCAATTATGTTTTTAGCCATTATTTTTGGAAGATTTTTGTTTGCAGATAGTAATGTGAACAGATTAATTGAAAAGTTACATTTTAAGTTTATTGACTTCAGTGTTTTTGAAATATTTTTTTCTGTGCCTAAGATTTCATTGATTGCACTATCTATTGGAATATTTCTTATTGGTATAGAGTTTCTTTTTAGAAAAAATCATTATGTAAATAAACGTACTTATAAACACCTTAGATTACCTATAAGTCAGTTTATAATTATGTTACTATTTTTATTATTGGCAATGAGTTTTGGAGGAGAATATGCTATATACGGTCAACGTTAAATCTTCTATTATTTTTTATATGTTTTTATTCTTCTTGCTAATGTATAGTTCTTATCTAATATATGATCATAATCATCAAAATATGGAACATATAAAAGACTTTGGTTTAGCGAAAAGAACTCTATCAGAAGAAGTAAGCTTTGATTCTGTTTTGCTAGGCGGATCAAATGTTGCATATAGTCTAAGTGCTGAACAATTAACTCTTGAATCAAATAATTTTTGGTTTAATTTTGGTCTTTCTTCTGAGGGTTTTAAGGATGAAAACTATTGGAGTTATATAGAAGAGACAATCGATAAAGATAAGCGTTCAAAAATAAAGTTTGCTGTTTACAGTAGCATATCACCATTTAAGAGTGGACATATATTATATAGAAAAAGTAGTATTCAAAATATTTGGGGTGAAATCCCGTTAAGCTTCTTTCCATCACTTTCATTGGCACATCGATTAAAATCATTTTTTGATAATAAAAAAACTTTAATATATCCTATGCCATTATTACGTGGTGACTTCAATTTTAAGAATAAAGAATGCAATCAGAACTATATTGTTAGATTTGAACGTGAGATGAAAGAAATTGTACTTCAGGAATGGGTTGAATCTCAATCAAAAGATATCAGTAGAATTTTTCCTAATGCAAAGATTATTTTTGTAATGCCTAGCGAATTCTATGGTAGTAAGTATGATAGGGAGCTAGCAGACTCGATGAGCAATGTTTTAAAAAATATAGTTTTATCAAATCCTAGATTAGAAATCATTTATTTTTCTCAGAATCCTTTTCCTTCACAAAAGATTACATGCGATTCTATGCTTCATGGAAACTCTGAAGGACGTCAATGGCGTACCAAAGAACTTTCACAGTTCCTTTCTACAATACCTAAATAATTTTTTCCATTTAGTCGTTGGCTTTAGCTCATTCATTTATTTAAGTTTATTAATAAAAGTAGTATCATACGTGTAAATACATCAAAAAGCCTAAAGTAGCTGGCTACAATTGAATGGAAATATAATGAAAAAAATAATTTTTCTTTTTTTAGCTATTATAATAAGCTTTATTATTTGGCAAAACAGAGTAAACGTAGTCATATGGTCCATTCCAAAAATTCTAAATATTATTAAACCGATTTCATCCGAAGGAAGCTCAAATTGGGAACAAGGTCCAATTGAAAAAAATAATTCAGATCAAAGGCCAAATATCATATTAATATTGGCTGATGATTTAGGTTTCAATGATATTTCTTTTTACAATGGAGGAGCTGGAAGTGGATCTTTAATGACTCCCAATATTGATAAAATTGCTACGGATGGAGTTATTTTTGAAAATGGATATGCAGCAAACGCAATGTGCGCCCAATCAAGAGCATCTATAATGACAGGCCGTTACTCTACAAGATTTGGTTTTGAATTTACTCCTTTATTTCCTGGAGCAAATAAATTAATGGAATGGATTATCAATATTGAAGATCCAGAACTTAAAGTAGAATTTCAAAAAGACGCCTATGCAGAATTAGAGAACGTTTTTTCAGCTGGAGTACCATCATCAGAAATTACCATAGCTGAAGTATTAAAAAATTCTGGTTATTATACTGCCCATGTAGGAAAATGGCATCTTGGAAGGGTTGATGGAAGTCATCCTAATGATCAAGGTTTTGATGATAGCCTATTAATGGAAGGTGGATTATATCTTCCTGAAAACGACAAATCAGTAGTTAATGCTAAATTTGATAATCCTGTTGATAATATGGTTTGGGCAAGATCTCAGTTCAGCGTATCTTTTAACAAAGGTCCAATCTTTAAACCTGGAGGATATCTTACTGATTACTATACCGATGAAGCAATTAATGTAATTGAGAAAAACAAAAATCGTCCGTTTTTTCTTTACTTGGCACATTGGGCTGTTCATAATCCTTTACAAGCCTTGAAAGAAGATGTAGATGCCGTAAGCCATCATACAAAACCTCATAATCTTCAAGTTTATTCTGCTATGATTAGAGCTTTAGATAGGAGTATTGGAAGAATTCTTGATACATTGGATCAAAATGGTATTTCGGAAAATACACTTATAATTTTAACTAGCGATAATGGCGGCGCTAGCTATATTGAACTTTCTGATATAAATAAACCATATAGAGGATGGAAGTTAACTCATTTTGAAGGTGGGATGCATATACCTTTCATGGCTAAATGGCCAAGAGAAATTGATGCTGGTACTTCTTTTACGCCAGTAGTACATCATAATGATATTTTTCAAACCATTGCAGCAGCTGGAAAAGCTGATATACCAAAAGATAGAAAGTTAGATGGGTTTAATTTTCTCCCTTATGTTAAAGGCGAGAAAAATGGAAAAATACACCAAACTATTTTTTGGAGACAGGGTCATCAGCAGACAGTTTTACACAATGGATGGAAATTGATTAGAACTAATAAAGAAGATCAAAAATGGTTGTTCAATCTCAATGAAGATCCAACCGAAAAAAATAATTTAGTTAAAAATTTTCCTGACAAAGTTAATTTATTAGATAGTCTTCTTGACGATCATAATTCTGAACAATTAAAATCAATGTGGCCAAGCGTAATTAATTCTCCAATTTTAATAGATAAGCATTTTGGAGAAGAATATGAAGAGGGCGATGAATACATTTATTGGCCAAATTAATGAAAATAAATAATTCTAATATTTGCATTAATGAGTATGAAACAAAATTTGATAAAGATTTTTTTGTTTTAAATAAGGCATGGATAGAAGAAAGTTGGATTTTAGAAGAGTCTGACAAAAAAGATTTACTAAATCCAAAAAAAATTGTTGATAACGGTGGACAAGTTTTCTTTGCCGTAGAAAGTCAGAGTGCAGTTGGCACAGTGGCAATGATTAAGAGCTCAGAGTGTAAGTTTGAATTAGCTAAAATGACAGTAAAAGAAAATTATAGAGGAAAAGGAATTGCTAATATGCTAATGGATCAGTGCCTTGATTTTGCAAAGCAAAAAAATGCTAAAGAAATTTTTTTAATATCAAACGATTCATTAACTATAGCTAGGAACCTTTATGATAAATATGGTTTTAAAGAAGTAGATTTAGATTCTCAGAAATATGATAGGGGAAACGTTAAAATGACACTTAAAATAACAAATTAAAAATTAATGCATTTAATGTATATTTAATCATGTGTGGAATAGTTGCATATAAGGGCCCAAAAAATTGTTATCCAATCTTAATAGATGGATTGCATCGTTTAGAATATCGAGGGTATGATTCAGCAGGTGTTGCTTGTCTTAATGATGGAAAAATTTCAATTACAAAAAGAAGAGGAAAGGTTATTCAGCTAGAGCAAGGGCTTAAAACCGACGGAAAATTTCAAAATTGTGATGGACCAGGCATTGCACATACACGCTGGGCTACACACGGAAAGCCAAATCAAATCAATGCTCATCCACACAAAGATCAATCAGGAAATATTGTATTAGTTCATAATGGAATTATAGAAAATTATAATCCAATTAAAAAATTTTTAAAATCAAAAAAGATAAAATTTAAATCTGAAACTGATACAGAAGTATTAGTTCAATTGATTGGCTATTTCTTTAACAAAGGAAAACTGAATTTTGAACAGTCTGTAAGAGCAGCCCTTCAAAGAGTAGATGGGGCTTATGCGATTGTTGTCTTAAATAAGAAAGAGCCTGATGTTATGATCGCAGCTAGAAAAGGTAGTCCGCTAGTTTTAGGTGTAAAAGATAATGAATTTTTTGTTGGTAGTGATATTTCCCCAATTATTAAACATACTCAGCAAATTGTATATCTTGAAGATTCTCAAATGGCAATTATTAAAGACGATGAATATAAAATAACTTCAATTGATAAAGACGTGAGCCTTCCAAAAAAAGTTGAAAAAATAGATTTCAAAATTGATGATTACGATAAAGGGAAGTTTAAATACTTTATGCATAAAGAAATCCATGAACAAATTGATACGATCTCAAACACTATTACAGGTAGAGCAAAAAAAGATAGGGTTTACCTTAATGGATTACTTGAATATTGGGCTCAAATCAAAGAAGCAGATAAGATATTTATTACTGCTTGTGGTACCTCATGGCATGCTGGACTCATAGGTAAAAATTTAATTGAAAGATTTGCAAAGATACCTGTTCATGTTGAATATGCTTCTGAGTTTAGATATAATAAAACTTTAATTGATAATAATAGCGTTGTAATTGCTATTTCACAATCTGGTGAAACAGCTGATACTCTTGCTGCAATAAAAAAAGCTAATGAGCATGGAGCAATTACAGTTGGTATTTGCAATGTTCCTGGAAGTTCAGTATCTAGAGAAACAAATTGTGGAATTTTTACAAGATGCGGTCATGAAGTGGGAGTTGCATCAACTAAAGCATTTACTGCACAAATAAGTATTCTATATCTTTTAGCGCTTAAATTAGCAGCTTCCAACGATGCTATTAGCAAAGCATCTCTTAGGTCTCATTTAGATTTTAGCGAGAACATAAAAAAAATTAAAAATGTGCTTAAAAAAGAAAATGAAATCAAAAAAATTGCTTTAAAATATAAAAATGCTAATGATTTTTTGTATTTGGGAAGAGGTCTTAATTTTCCTATAGCTTTAGAAGGAGCGCTAAAATTAAAAGAGATATCTTATATCCATGCAGAGGGCTATCCAGCTGCTGAAATGAAGCATGGTCCAATTGCTTTAGTTGATAAGAATATGCCGAATGTCTTCATTGTACCAAAAGACAAAACTTATGATAAAATCATCTCAAATATTGAAGAAATAAAATCTAGAAAAGGAAAAATTATTATCATTACAGATTCAAAAGATAAGATTTTAAGAGATCTTGCAAATGATTTAATACTCGTTCCAAAAACAAATCATTTCATGTTTTGTCATTTAGCAACAATAGTTCTTCAATTGTTTGCATATTATATAGCAGTTGGTAAAAATCTAAATGTAGATCAACCAAGAAATTTAGCAAAATCTGTAACTGTCGAGTAGAGTTTGAAGTGGATTAAAATATGAATAATAAAATTCCACCTCCAATAGTCACTTTCATTTGCGGTATTGCAATTTATTTTTCAAAATCATTCTTTAATCAATTTTTTAGTTACGGTAATAATAAAATTAGTCTATTTCTTTTAATTTTAGGATTGGTTGTATTTATATCAGCTGTAAGATCATTTAATAAACAAAAAACAACTATTAATCCTTTAGAACCTCGCAAGGCATCTTCTTTAGTTGTTTCTGGGATATTTAAATTTTCAAGAAATCCAATGTATCTTGGAATGTTGATTATTCTATTATCCATATCTTTTAAGTTTAATCTTTTTGGAGGTCTGACTATATCTTTGTTTTTCTATATGTTCATAACAAAGTTTCAAATTCTTCCAGAAGAAGAAGCAATGAATGATTTATTTGGTGATGAATTCATTAATTATTCCAAGAAAACTAGAAGATGGATTTGATGATAAAAGGATAACTTTATGAATTTATATTTAGCCCTACTTTTTGCAATTTTATTTGAAGTAATTGGAACGATGTTACTTCCATTAACTAAAGAATTTTCAAAATTAATTCCTACTAGCTTGGTTATAATTTTTTATTCCTTATCTTTTTATTTATTATCTGTTGCTGTTGTAAAATTGCCATTATCAATTGTTTATGCCTCTTGGGCAGGGTTGGGTGTTTTTTCTGTAGCTATATTAAGCTATCTTTTTTACAAACAGCCGTTAAACTTTCCAACAATTATTGGACTATTCTTAATTGTAATTGGTGTTGTTCTGGTAAATGTGTTCAAAACTGATTAAATAACCTTATATTTCAGATAATGAGATTAATTGCATACATAATATTTTTTACTAGTTTATTTGCTCAAAATATTGATAATGAAGCCAGTGAAATATTTATTGAATCACTTGTTGATGATTTAAATCGTCAAAGGAATAATTCCGTTATTAAAAGAGTAGATGATAGTGGAATTTTAGAAACTATTTATGCGAATCATGCACAAGTAATTAAAATTAAGGCTTTATACAATCTTGAAGAATTTGATTTAGCTCTAAATGAAGCAAAAAATATTAATCCTCTAAGTTTCCCTGCAAATTTAAAAACATCTTTTTATATCACCATGGGAGATATTTATTCATCTAAAGGTTACTATAATTTTGCTTTTCAAAATTATATAGATGCAAGAAGATCTAATAATGATTCTCGTTCAAAAAAACCTATTAATAGGAGAATTGCAAAAATCATACCATTAGATCTTGACTACAAAAATTTAGAATTAATGAAAATTTTAGAAGAAGATAAAGGAAATGTAAATATTATTCTCTTAGCTCAATCTTTTTCGTTGGTTTATGATAATTCGGATAATGTATTAAATAAATTTAATGAAATTGATCAAAGCTTTTTAGAAAGAGAGTTCAGATCAAATTATAACTTTTTAAAAAGAAATATTGAATCAAAAACTTCATTTTCTAGGAAAGTTGGAGTTGTTCTTCCATTATCTGGAGAAAAGCTAGAAATTACTAATGCTTTTTTGAAAGGGTTGTTACAAGCAAATCTTAATTCTCAGTTTAGAGATAAAATACAATTTATTATAATTGATAATTACAAAGATCCTATATTGACTGTGGAAGCATTTAAGGATTTGGTTGAAAGGCATAATGTTAGTGCTATAATTGGTCCTTTATTGGATAAAAATTTAATTGCTGGAGCAAGCTCTATTTCTTCAACAAACATCCCAATTTTCGCTCCTTTTACTTCATTAAATAATCTTGATAATGTTAATAAAAATATTTATTTACTTAATTCATCTATTGAGTTTAAAAATCAACTGTTAGCAAATCATTCATTAAATAATTCAGAATTAAATAATATTGCAGTAATTGCGCCAAGAACAGAACTTGGAATTAAAGAGGTTGATTCATTTCTAACTGCATTAGATAAACTCAACAAAGAGCCAGTATATATTGGCTGGTATGAGGAAAATTCTGCTATAGATCTTCGCCCTAATTTTAGAGAATTAAGGCAAATAGCTTGGGATATAGAGACAAAAGATGAATATCAAGAATTCCTAGGTGTAGAAATTGATGTTTTAGATTCTATGTTTGATGTTGATAGTGATGAAGTATATGACATGTTTAATATAGAGCAAGAAGAATCAATAGATTCAACAAAAGTTATTTTAGAAACTATTGATGGATTATTTTATCCTGTAAGCGAAAGTGCTTTAGAGTTTGTTGCATCTCAAGTTTCTCTATCAAATTTAGAAACTCAATTATTAGGTAATGAAAATTGGTTAGATATTGATTTGCTCAGGCAAGAAAATATATCTCCACATATTTCAGATATGTTGTTTGTTTCAAATTACATACCTAAGTATTTAAATGATAGCGAGTTTGATTATGATA
This sequence comes from uncultured Fidelibacterota bacterium, assembly GCA_902578385.1. Lineage (GTDB taxonomy): Bacteria > Fidelibacterota > Marinisomatia > Marinisomatales > Marinisomataceae > Marinisoma. The sequence continues at coordinate 59,537 of CACHCR010000004.1, forward strand.
ATTCTTTGAATAATGTATTTCATTTTGGAATAGATTTTTCAAATTTTCTAATTAACTCAAGTTTTCAAAATTCTAAATTTATTTTTAATTCTAATTCAAGCTATGATGGAATAACCAGAAATTTTGATTTTTCAAATTCAAATTCAAATCAAGCATCAAAGGTTATTAGGTTTTCAAATAGAAAAATATTTAACTCTAATTAATTATCTATGATTTTTGATTTTTCAGACAAAATCAATGTAAAAGGTTTGAAGATTATTTTTTCAAATGATGAATTAGATAGTCATTTTACTACAAGAGATGTTTTTTCAATGTCACAAACTCATTCAACAAATCTGAAAGTTGTTAATGAAAAAAAAGTAGATTATAATAATACAGATGGAATTTTTTCTACTAAAAAATTTAATGTTTTAAAAATTAAAACTGCAGATTGCCTACCAATTTTCTTTTTCCACAAAAATCATAATATTTTTGGAGTAGTTCATGCAGGTTGGAAGGGTCTTAAAGATGGAATCATTGAAGAATCAATAAATCTAATTAAAAATCATGTTGATAATATAATTGATATTGAAGTACTTATTGGTCCTTCAATTTCAAAGAAAAATTATGAGGTTCAAAAAGAATTTTTTGACTATTTTGGAAGTGAATTCATTGATGAAATTGATAATAAATTATTTTGTGATTTAAAAGGTATTGCAAAATCTAAATTAAAAGCATTCGGATTAAAAAATATTATCGATATTAATCAATGTACTTACGAAAATAAAAATTTCCACTCTTTTCGAAGAGATAGAACTTCAAAGAGAATGATTGGACTAATTTATTATGAATGAATTGATTAATTATATTATTCTGGGAATAATTCAGGGATTAACTGAGTTTTTTCCAGTCAGTAGTTCAGGACACCTTGTTCTTTTTCAAGACTATTTAAAAATAACTAATGAAGGAGCCTCTGCTGAAATTATCGCACACTTTGGAACACTTTTTAGTATTTTGTTGTTCTATAGATCTTCTTTTTTTTCTTCTACCAATGAAGATGATTTTTTCAATATTAAGACTATTAAACTTTTAGCAATATCAACAATACCTGCTATTATTTTTGGGCTTATATTTGATTTTGAACAATTTTTTAATTACAGTTTTGTCCAATACTCATTAATGGCTAATGGATTTTTAATAATCTTTATGAGTCTTCTTAAAAATTCATTTTCTTTTGATTTAAATCTTAAATCAGCATTACTCTTAGGACTTTTTCAATCAGTTGCCATTTTTCCTGGTATATCAAGATCTGGAATGGTAATTAGTTCTGCTTTAATGTTAGGGTTAAATAAGGAAAAATCTATTCAATATTGTTTTTTTATGGTCGTTCCAATAATTATTCTTTCTATTGTATATGAATTACTCTTTTCTTCAGGCTTTGAAGCTATCAATATTGTTGATGGAATAGGATTGTTTGTATCATCATTTATTTTTGGATATTTAAGTCTATATTTTTTGGTTCAATTTTTGAAAAAATTTGACTTTTGGTGGTTTGGACTATATTGTATAATTGTGAGCATAATTTCATGATTGAAGTAATATTTATTTTATATCTATCATTAATTATCTTTGTTGGGATTTTATCAAACAAATTTGTTTCATCTCAACTTGATTTTCTATTAGCAGGAAGAAAGCTTGGACCATGGGTAACTGCATTTTCTGAAAGGGCATCTGGAGAATCTGCGTGGCTACTTTTAGGGTTACCAGGAGCAGCAATTGCTGTTGGTTATGGAGAAATCTGGGCAGTAATTGGAATTACAGTTGGAATTATTTCATCATGGTTCTTAATTGCAGAAAAGTTACGATATGAAACAGAAAAACTTAATTCATTAACAATCCCTGACTTTCTTGAAAAAAAATTTAATGACTCTTCTGGATTAATTAGGACAATATCAGCTTTAATAATTGGTATATTTTTTACTTTTTACGTTTCTGCACAGTTTCATGGATCTGGAAAAATTTTGAATACTATTTTTGGAATTGAACCATTATATGGCATTACTCTTAGCGCAATCATAATAATAATATATACTATTTTAGGAGGTTTATTAGCAGTTGCGTGGACCGATTTGATTCAAGGTATATTAATGATTGGTACTTTAGTTATTTTACCACTTGTTGGAGTTTTTGAGCTTTTATCATTTGATCAAAGCTTATCAGAGTTATTAAGATTTAGCGATTTAGAACGCAATTCAGTTTTTGCTGGTTTATCAGGTCTTGGTGCAGTTTCCGTTGCTCTTGGAGGAATGAGTTGGGGATTAGGATACTTTGGTCAACCGCATTTGCTTATAAGATACATGGCAATCAAATCAGTTTCTGATATCAAAAAAGCAAAATGGATTGCTGCTTTTTGGGCTATTCCAGGTATTTCTGGAGCTTTCATGGTAGGAATTATTGCAGTTGGTTATTTTGGAGAAGATTTTTTTATAGGAAAGGATACTGAAATTGCGATGCCTTTATTGGCTCAAACATTACTTCCTGCTTGGATAGCTGGATTATTGATTTCAGGGGCTGTAGCAGCAATGATGTCTACAGCAGATTCTCAACTTTTGGTTTCTACTTCAGCAATTAGCGAAGATTTAAGGTTAAATAAAATCATTAAAACCAAAAATTCTGATAAATTAACAAACACAAGATACATCACAATTATTCTTGGTTTATTTGCATATTGTACTGCAATATATTCTGAGGTTTCTGGAGATACTATATTTGGAATTGTGAGTTTTGCATGGAGTGGATTAGGTTCATCTTTTGGTCCTGCAGTAATTTTATCACTTTGGTGGTCAAAAACAACTAGGAAGGGTATCATCGCTGGTTTATTAACTGGCTCTATAGTTACAATTATCTGGGGAAGTAGTACATTCTTACAATCAATTATTACTGAAAGGTTAACAAGTTTTGTATTTGCATTTATTGCTGTTATTATTGTTAGCTTAATGTCGAAGAAAGAAGAAAATTTTAATATAGAAGAGTCAGATTCACAAATTCAATCAGGGAGTTATGGAATCTCTTAGAAATTCATAAAATAATAAAAATGATTAAAGCATTAAAATTCTTATCTGGACAAAAAAAATCTTTAAATGAAGACCATCTTTTAGTTGGAGATAATGATTTTCTGTATTTATTTATTAAAAATCAAATTTTAGATAATTCACAAAATGACAGAGAAACATTTATATTTGATTGTGCTGATAAAAGTGAATCAATAGATCAGTTAATTAATGTTTTAGGATCACAAGATTTATTCGCCAGTGAAAAATTCATTATAATAAAAAATATAAACAAATTAAGTAAAAAGAATTCAGAGATTTTGTTATTAAATATTAAATCTGACAATCCAAATCAAATTCTTTGTATAGATAATAGTTTTTTATCATTTAACTATAAAACAAAAGAAAATGTAATCAAAAGCACTTCAACAAAAGAATTTTCAAAAATACTTAATGTAATTGACATTTCAACACCTTTTGAAAGTGAAATGAAACAATGGATTGAATTATTTGCTCAAAAGCTTGACATGAAAATAAGTAATAATTATTCACAAAAAGTTATTGAGATCTTTGGTAACAATTTTTCTGAAATATTTAATGAAATGTCAAAATCAAGTTTAGTATCTGATAATGAAAATGATCTAGTCAACTCCTTAGAAAAAGCAGGTAATATTCATAAAGATAAGCAGTTATGGGAATTAAATTATGCAATATGTGATAGAAGTGTTGATAAAATTTTCGAAAATGGATTATCAATTATGAAGCAATATGGTCTTCCATTCGTTATAAATTCCATATTCAATATTATTGAAGCAATTTTTTTGACAAAGAAAAATAATGGAACATTATTTGAATCATCTAGTAGAAGTATTAGAGGAAATGTTATTAAGAGAATCAGTTCAGCATCTAATAATTATTCTCTTTTAGAGCTTGAACATGCTATTAATGCACTTTCTAAAATTGATATTAAAATAAAAACACAAAAAGTTATTGATGAGACAGAATTTGCAAATATTATCAACGGAGTCTTCAGAGGTGAATGATAAGTTCAAATTTTCTGATGAGAAATTAATTCTCAGATTTCAAGAAGGTGATATAAATGCTTACAATGAGCTTGTAAAGAGGTATAAAGATAGATTATTAAATTTCGTCTTTAGATATTTCAATAATGTTGAACAAGCCGAAGATGTTGTTCAAGATACTCTTATTAAATTATATACCCATGCAAGTTATTATAAAAATGTTGCAAAATTTTCAACATGGATTTTCACTATAGCAAAAAATAATGCTTTAACAGAATTAAGAAAAAATAAAAGAAAGAAGACCGATTCTCTTTGGACTGATGATGGAAAGTTTATTGATATAAGTTCAAAGGAAGAATCGCTAGAATCTAAAGTGCAAAACGAAATAGCAATAGATCAATTAAACAAGTTTTTAGACGAGATTCCTGAAAATTTTAGAATTGCAGTAGTTTTAAGAGATTTTCAGGAACTTTCGTATGAAGAAATAAGTAAAATATTGGAAATACCAATTGGTACGATAAAATCAAGAATTAATAGAGGTCGTATACAGTTGGCTGAAAAAATGAAACATTTTAAGGAGTAGATATGGATTATAATAAATTTGAAGATAGAATTTCTGATTGGATTGAAAATTCAATGGATATCAAGGATCGCAAGGAATTTGAAAAATTTCTTGCTGAAAACCCAGAATATCAGTCCAAAGTTGATTCTGTTAGAAATTCAATTAATATTATGAAGTCTGCTCCTTCTTTAAAAACTTCCGAAGCTTTTGATAGCAAACTTCAAGACCGTATTAATTCTATTAATAATAGTGAAAAATCAAGTACTGGCATTCTAGGTTTTTCAAGGCAAAATTTTGCTTACTTAACTTTATCAGTTTTTTGTATTTTTATGCTATCAGCTTACTTGTTACAACCTTCTGAATCAAATTACTATATAGCTGATGAAGATACCGCTTCAGAGGAATCTGCTTCCGATCAAGACGACACTGAACTTAAAGAAGTAGAGTTGCTAAATGATGTAAATGGTTCATTTGTTAGCGATAAAGATTAATTTTCATAGAATTGTAAATCTCCAATCTGAGATGTAATTTGCATAGTTATGCGTATAAAGTATATATTAACTATTATTACACTATTTTTGGTGAACTGTTCTTCTAGTAGACCTGAATTATCTCCAGAACCTAAAAAAGTATCATCTCAGTTAGATACAATTCAAAACACTAAAAAAAATCCGTTCGAAGGAGTCCAATTTTTTATGGACGGTATGATGTTTTTTGAGCAGGGTGATTACGCTAGAGCCATTTTAGAATTTCAAGATGCTATTGATGCTGGATCAAATTCAGCCGAGGTAATTTTTAATATGTCTGAAGCTTACTGGATGCTACAGAAATTTGATAAAAGTATTTTTTATGCACGACAAGCCATTTCATTGGATAATAGTGCTTTAGATTACAAAATATCTTTAGGTAAAAAATTTATTGCTTTGGATGATTATGAATCCTCCTTAATTATTTTTAATCAAATAGTTGAGGCAGATCCTAATAATGCTGATATATTGTTTATTATTGGAGACTTAAAGGCTGAATTGAATGATATAGATGGTGCCCTTCTTTATTATCAAGAAGCTTATAATAAAAATAATGAATTAATTCTAGCTCTTGAAGTTGCTGCTCAGTTAGCATATAATTCTAAACATAGAGATTTAGCTAAAATATTTAAAAAACTTCTTTTAGCAGATCCCTCAAACTCAGAATATATGAGAGGATATTTGGAATCTAAAGATGGTGGAAATATTGATGAACTTCTTGAATTATTAACTGTTGAATCAATAAAAGCTAATCCATTTTATAATAACTTATATAACCAAATTGCTTTAGAATATATTCGTTTAGGTAGGTTTGATGTTGCTGAAGAATATTTAAAAAAGTCTCTATCAAAAAAAGATAATGATAGATTTGCATTATATTATCTTTCATTAGTTTATAGGGATGTTGGTAGAAATGATCTCGCTCTAGAAGTTTCTAAAAAACATAGTTCATACTATCCAAATGACAAAGAAGGATATATTAATTCTTCAATTTCATTAATTAGCTTACAAAGATATGCTGAAGCCATAGAAGAATTAAATATTGCAGTTTCAATTTTTCCTGATGATTTCGAAATAAATTATTTTTTAGGATTAGCAAATTACTCAAATAAAGATTTTGTAGATGCGGAGATATTTTATTCAAAATCTCTATCAATAGATCAAAATTCCATCGCTGCTATGCATGGACTAGCAATGACATACGATCAAAATGAAGAATGGAGTAAGTCTGATGAGCTCTATACAAAATTAATAGCATTAAATGATCAAGATGCTCAAGCATACAATAATTATGCTTATAGCTTAGTAGAAAGAGGTGAAGATTTAAACTATGCTTTAGCATTGGCAAAAAAAGCTATTACTATTAGTCCAAATATTTCAGCTTACTTAGATACAATTGGATGGATTTATTATAAATTATCAGAATTTGAAAAGGCTAAAGAGTTTATTAGTCAGGCATTATTATATGAGGATACGAGTCCAGTAATACTTGAACATTATGGAGACGTATTAATTAGCTTTAGTGAGATTAAAGAAGCGCTCATATTTTACAATAAAGCACTTCTTCTTGATGAAAATAATGACAAGCTTAAATCAAAAATTTCTTCATATGAATCTCAATAATAAAATCTTAATAATATTATCTCTAATAATTTTTATTTCATGTTCTTCTAATAATAATTTTCAAATAATTAATTCTGATAAAAATGTTAAAATTGAGGAGCTTGAAAAGAAATATAGTAGAGTGATTGGTAATGGGGTTCTTCAAGGAAAAGGTAAATCAAATTTTTCCTCCACATTCATATTTGAATCTTCAGATAATAATTCAATTATTGTTTTTAAGGATTTTCTTGGAAGAAGGCAATATATGATTGAAATAAAAGATGATTATAAGAGGTATTTAAATGTTCGAAAGAAAATTGAGATATCAGAAGATGAGTTTTCAAGATTCTTTCCAATATCTAATCAATTAAATTCAAATTTTTATAGAAGTATTCTTTGGGGGGATGTTGAAGCTCTTAATACAATCGATATTCGATTTAAAAATTCTTATGTTATATCGACAAAGATGATTTTAATTGATGGTAGTAATTATCTAAACGAGATTGTATTTTTACTAAATAATGAAAAGCAAAATTATACAATGAAGTTTAATAGAAGAAATTTTGAATAATGAAAAGTTTATCAATTTTAATACCTGTTTTTAACGAAGAAGAGTCCCTTTTAGCTTTATTTGGCGAACTTAAAAATCATTTTGAAAATAATTCTGCTATAGAAGTAATATTTATTAATGATGGATCCTCAGATCAATCACAATATTTAATTGAAAAAGAAATAACTTATCACTCTTCATGGAAGCTAATCAATTTGTATAGAAACTATGGAAAATCTGTTGCTTTACAGTCTGGAATTGATATTTCAACTGGAGAGTTAATAGCTACATTAGATGCCGATCTTCAAGATGACCCAAAAGAGATTATAAATCTAGTAGATGAATTAAAGAACTTTGATATCATAGTAGGTTGGAAAAAGAATAGGTTAGATCCAATTGAAAAAAGAATTGCTTCAAAAGTATTTAATTTTTTTATTAGAATTTTTAGTGGTTTAAAAATAAAAGATTCCAATTCTGGTATAAAAGTTTTAAAAAGAGAACTTGCAAAATCATTAAATCTTTATGGAGGAAGACACAGATATATACCTCTTTTAGCTCATCAAAAAAGTTTTAAAGTAAAAGAAATACCTGTTAATCATAGAGAAAGAAAATTTGGAAAATCAAAATATGGAGCTGAAAGATATAAGCATGGTTTTTTTGATTTTTTAACTATTTTATTTCTTGGCAAGTACATGGATAGACCCCTTCATTTCTTTGGCATGATAGGTTTTTTATCAATACTAGCTGGAGTAACAGCTGAAATATACGTGCTTTACCTGAAGTATGTTTTATTTCATTCATTCCAGCAGCACATCGCCATGATTATTTTTGGAAGTTTACTTATTATAACTGGAGTTCAATTATTTACTTTTGGATTAATAGGAGAAATAATTGTAAATAAAAATCATAAAACAAAAAATTTCATAAAAGAAGTAATTGAATAATAATCTTAAAATTGTTTCCATTGGTCCATACTCACCTTTTAGAGGCGGTATTTCAGATTTTAATAAATCTTTAATAAATCAATTAAATCATAATAATAATGTAACAATTCTAAATTTTCAAAAATTATATCCCAACATTTTTTTTCCTGGAAAATCCCAATATAATACCGATTTAGAAGAAGCTTCATCTTTGAGAATTTTAAATCCATTAAATTTTTGTTCGTGGAAAAAAGCTATTAAAAAAATCAATCAATCAAATACTGATATAGCAATTTTTTCTTATTGGCATCCATTTTTTTCACCTATGTATTCATTTATTGCGAAAAGAATTAAAGTAAAAAAAATATATTTTTTAATGCATAATGCTAAATCTCATCAATTTTTCCCTTTTCAAGATTTTTTAATGAAAAAAATGATTAAGCATGCTACTCATTTAGTTGTGATGAACAAAAATGAAATGCGCGCACTTAAAAAAATTAATTTTGAAGGAAAGATTATCGATTCATTCCATCCAATATATCAAATTGATTATAACAATGATGATCGAAATAGATTCAAAAGTGAGTTTGGTATAAAATCAGAACCAACAATACTTTTTTTTGGATTGATTAGACCTTACAAAGGGCTCGATATTTTAATTAACGCTGTAAATAAAATTAAATTTCGAATTCCAAATATTAAAGTCCATATAGTTGGAGAGCCTTACACTAATATGTCAAATTATATATCACTAATTCAAAAATATGACCTAAAAAGTTTTTTTAAAATTGATACTAACTTTGTTAATGAAGCAAAGTTAAAAAAATATTTTCTTAGCTCTGATTTAATAGTACTCCCATATAAAAAAGCTACCCAGAGTGGAATCCTTTCTCTTTCAATGAACTTTAACCTTCCATCAATAGTATCCACAAAAGGAGGACTCAAAGATTATGTGATTAATAATAAAACAGGATTTATTGTAAATCCAAATCAAGATGATTTGTCATCTGCGATTCTTACTTTCTTTGAAAATAAATTGTATTATCAAATGAGCTTAGAAATTGCAAGACACAAAAAGAATTTTTCTTGGGAAAAATTTGAAGAAACTTTAGAGCTAAATGAGTAAAAATATCCATATGCAAAAAGCTCATATCATTGTTCTAACTTGGAATAATGAGAATCTTCTAGAAAGATGTCTAAAATCAATAAATAATGTGGATTATAGCGATTTTACAATTACTGTTATTAATAATAACTCTTCGGATAATACAGTAAGCATAATAGCTGAAAAATTTCCAAACGTTTCAATAATTAATAATAATAAAAATTTGAAATTTGCTGCAGGATACAATTCTGGATTAAAAAAGATGAATATTGAAGATGATGATTTCATGATTTTATTAAATGATGATACAATTGTAGGCAAGGACTTCATTGATGAGTTAATTAAACCATTCTTAGATGACAAAAAAGTAATTATTACAGTTCCTAAAATATTGTATTCATCTAATATTAATAAGGTTTGGTATGCCGGAGGAAAAATAGATCTTTGGAGAGGATTGATTTATCATATTGGAATAAGAGATTTTGATGGACCTAAGTACTCATTTTTAAGTGAAACTCAATATGCTACAGGATGTTGTATATGTTTAAAAAATGATGATCTAAAAAAACTTAACTACTTTGACGAAACTTTTGATATGTACTGCGAGGATGTAGACTTATCACTAAAAGCTCATCAATTAAATAGAAAAATTATTTATGCTCCAAAGTCAGTTATTCTTCATAATGTATCTCAGTCATTAGGGGAACATTCATTTAAAAAAAATTCATTAAAGTTGAAAAATCATTTAAAAATTTTTTGGAAGCATGCATCTGGGATACAGTTAATTTCAATTTCTTTTTATTGGATATTTTTTCATTTACCATATCAACTTATAAGATGGTTATATTTAAGAAATAAATGAGTAATAAATCGTCCAGTCAGAAAACAATTCTTAGTGAAGCTTTCTTGTCATTCTCAGGAATGACACTTGGTTCTGTTTTTAGATACATTTTTTCAATAGTAATGGCAAGATTCCTAGGTGCACAAATGTTGGGTATTTATTCCCTAGGAAATGCTGTAACTAGAATTGCTGAAATATTTGCGCTCATGGGTCTTGATAATGGTGTTTTAAGATTTGTAAGTAGAGATACTGAAAATAAAGAGAACGTTAAAAATTCTATTTACTCGTCTTTAAAGCTTGGATTCCTATCTAGCATTATAATTTCAATTATTTTATTTTGCTCTGCTGAATTAATAGTAAATAATTTGCTTAATGAAGATAATTTTTTAATTATAGTAATTAAGATATTTGCACTTAGTCTACCTTTCTCCGTTTTAACATTAATATCATCATTTGCCACTCAGGCTTTTAAAATTTTGAAGTATAAGATTTTTGTAAACCAAATTGTGAATCCACTAACACTTCTTATTGCTTTTTTAGCATCATATCATTTTCTTGGAACCAAGCTATCAATTTTGATTCCAACAGTAATATCTGCAGTTGTAGGGTTAGTTTTTATAACAAAATTTTTAAGTAATTTTTCTGATATTAATTTTAATCATCTCATAAAATCAGATGTTAATAAAGAAATTTTAAGATTTTCTATACCTTTAATGTTTGTTTCAGCTATTGGTATTATAATGCATTGGGTGGATATAATAATGTTAGGAGTTTTATCTAATGCTATAGATGTCGGAATGTATCATCCGATTGATCGTACCGCTGGATTAGTTAGGATGATATTATTTGCTTTTGCTGGAATTTTTGCACCAATATTTTCAGAGCATTATTTTAAAAATAATATTTCTGGCATGAAAGAATCATATCAATCATCCTCAAAATATATCCTAATGTTTTCTTTTCCAGTATTTATTTTCTTATTTGTTTTTGCAAACCCAATGTTATTGCTATTTGGATCAGAATTTCAAAATGCTGATGCATTAAAGATTTTATTAATTGGAATTTTCATTCAAACAATTTTTGGTTTAGGTTCTTCAACACTCTCCATGAGTGGAAACACTAAATTTAATTTATTCAATGTTTTAATTGCTCTTATTTTAAATATATCTTTGAATTATATATTAATTCCCCAGTATGGTATAGTGGGAGCAGCCCTTGCAACTACTTTAGCATTATTTATTTTAAGCATTTTAAGATTTGTCGAAAATATAGTTTTAATGAAACTAAATTTATTTTCTATAAAGCTTTTAAAACCTATTATATCAGGCTCAATAACATTTTTATCTATTAATTACCTAAGAATTATATTTTCAAATTTATTTAACTTAGAAAGCATTTTTAATTTAATTGTTTATTTGGCATGTCACTTTATGCTAGTATGTACTATTTATTTCACAATTTATTATTTAATGGGCTTTGACAAAGAGGATAAAGATTTAATAAGCTCTTTTAAAACAAGATTGACTTAAGATGCATATTCTTACTTTAATTCTAATATATTCATTGACTGTTTTATTCCTTTTTTATGATGTAATCATTTTAAGTAATACATTTGCTTCAGGAGATTCATTCAATCCTTATGCAATTCACCATATTCTTGATAAGATAAGGCTCAGCAGCTTAGAATGGCCACAATGGCAACCCTGGATTTTTTCAGGAATGCCAACTCTTGAGGCTTTTACTTATGTTAATCTTCTTTATTTACCTAGTTTCTTTCTAAATCTTCTAGGTACTTCAGATTTAAATATTCAATTCATTCATCTAGTTTTTTCTGCAATAGGAATGTTTTTTTTAGTAAGGAGACTTATTTATAATGAGCAAATTGCATTTGTTTCAGGATTACTTTGGATGCTCAATCCTTTTTTGATTACAATGATTGTATTTGGACATGGGAGTCAAATGATGACTGCAGCTTATTTCCCAATTACATTATACTTTCTTTTAAGGTTAAAAGATGAGCAATCAATTTCTAATATGCTTTTATTTGCACTGTTTCTTGGATTTCAACTACAAAGAGCACATGTACAAATAGCTTACTATGCATGTATGTTATTAGGATCATTTTTTGTTTATGCATTTTTTCAAAATAAAAATAGGAAATTTGCCTCATTTTTTTGTGTTGGACTAATTATTGCATTTTTAATTGCTGCACACATTTATATACCGTCTTTAGACTATCGCGCAATGTCAATTCGATCTGGTGATATGGGTAGTTTTGCTTATGCAACCAATTGGTCTATGCATCCAAAAGAGTTATTGACTTATATTATGCCAAATTATTTTGGATTTGGTGGTTCATCTTACAGTGGATTTATGCCGTTTACAGATTTCCCAAACTATGTTGGGTTATTTGTACTATTATTTGCTTTTTTATCACTTAAAAATCTAAACAAAGAAACAATCTTCTTTTGGAGCATATTAATAATTTCAATTTTTCTATCTTTAGGAAAATATTTTGAAATTTTTTATCAATTTTTTTACAACTATTTGCCTTTTTTTAACAGTTTCAGAGTTCCTAGCATGATTCTCATCCTATCAAATTTTTGTATGTATATCCTATGTGCTTATGGAGTTAAAGATGTTATCGAAATTTTTAAAAATAAATTTAAAGATTTTAAGCCCGAATTAATTATTTTTACATTTTTGATATTTTCTTTAATAGATATTTATAGAATTGATAATCGTATTATCAATCCAGATGAAGATTCTGGACAGCAAAATCAAATAACATCAATTAATAATTTTGAATCAGTGTTTGAACAAGATGAAACAATTTCTTATTTAAAAGACAATCTTGGATTAAATAGGATTTATCCTGCTGGATCTTTATTTACAGATCCTAAATTTAAATATCACGGAATTGAATCAGTTGGAGGTTATCATCCAGCAAAATTTGGACATTATTCTGAGTTATTGAAGAATTCAAACAATTTACTTTCAATACCAGTACTACAGCTCTTAAATGTAAAATATATAATAAGTTCTGTTGAAATTACTCATTCAAAATTAATTCTTGAAAAGGAGACAATTTTTCAATCTGTTAATGGAATGAAAAATGTATATATTTATCATTTGGATTTAAGTAATCCAAGGGCATGGTTTGTAAGAGATGTAATTAAGGAAGACCAAAACTTATATAATTATTTAAATGCATCAGCATTTAATCCATTAAAAACCGCAGTTGTAGATAATTTAGAAAATTCAAGATATTCAGTAGGTAAAATTTTAAATATTGACTGGGATACTGAAAAAATTATCATTGATTATGAAGCTCAAGAAAAAGGAATATTAGTTCTCAGCGAAATTTACTATCCAGAGAGATGGAAAGCTTATATTGATAATGAAGAGGTTGAAGTATTAAAAGCAAATGGAGTTTTAAGAGCAGTAGAGATAGAAGCTGGAGCGAATAAAATAATTTTTAAATATGATAACTCTTTGTTTAAAATTTTACACACAATTTCTAATCTAGTAATACTTTTTATTTGTATTTATCTTTTGCATCCAAAAGTTATGGGCTTGTTAAAGAACTTAAGGAAGACTAATTTTAATCCATGAATCAAAAAATAATATTAATGCAACAAAGTGAAGCATCTTTCTTAGATATTTTTCTTTCTCAATTACCAATCTTTCTAATTTTTTTAGTTATATACTATTTCATATTAAGACCAAATTCTAAAAAACAAGAATCAGTAAAATTAATGCAGGAAAATTTAGCTAAAGGAGATAAGGTTGTTACTATTGGAGGTATTCATGGAAAAGTAACTTCGCTTAAAAATTTAACTGTAGTAATTAAAGTATCTAATGAAAATGAAATGACCGTTGATAGGGTTGCAATAGCAAAAGTTAAAAATTCTTCTAAATAATTTATGGCAGTTCAAAAAGTAGTCACATATGGTCATCCTGCTCTAAGAGCTATTTCAAAGAATATAACGGATTTTTCAAATATTAGAAGTTTAATTGACGATCTTTTCGATACAATGTACGAGTTTGATGGCATTGGACTTGCAGCAAATCAAATTGGACTAAATAAAAGAATTTTTGTTGTAGATATTTCTCATACTGAAGATTGTGACTCTCCTTTAGTATTTATAAATGGTAAAATTATTAGTGGAAAAGGTTCCTGCGTTGATTCAGAAGGTTGTCTTTCATTACCTGAAATTAGAATTAACGTTGAAAGATATGATTCTATAACATATGAATATTTAGACCATAATCTTAAAAAACATACCAAGGAGTTTAATGGATTTCTTGCAACAGTAATTCAACATGAAAATGATCATCTTGATGGTAAGTTGATTACTGACTATGCTACACCTTCTGACCTTTTAAAGTATGATAAAGCACTTAAATCAATGAAATCACTCAATGCCAAATAAACAAATAAATATAATTTTTTTTGGAAATACTAATTTTTCTAATCCAACTCTTTTGGCCTGTAATAAGAATTTTAATCTTAAAGCTGTTGTTACAAATAAGTCAAAGAAAATGGGTCGCGGTCAAAAGATTATTGATACTCCTGTAATGACCTTAGCAAAAGAAAAAAGTTTTAAAGTCATTGAAGGAGAGGATTTAAATGATAAAAGTTTCATAAATGAACTTAAAAATTTAAATCCTGATTTTTTTGTAGTTGTTGCATATAGAATTTTACCAAAATCTTTACTAAAGATTCCTAAGTTCGGTTCGATTAATATCCACTCCTCATTATTGCCAAAATATCGAGGAGCTGCACCGATTCAACATGCATTATTAAATCAGGAAAAATTGACAGGAATTTCTACTTTTTTAATAGAGCCTAAGGTTGATACCGGTAAAATTATAGATCAATTTCAAGTTGAAATAAGCCCTGAAGACAACTATGGTTCTTTGTCAAAAAAATTAAGCGAAGCTGGTGCTGAGCTTATTGAATCCTCTGTAACTAAATGCTATACAAATTCTGCCGATTTGATTAAACAAAACGATAGTGAAGCAACACTAGCTCCTAAAATTTTAAAGGATGATTTAAAAATAAATTGGAATCAAGATTCTAAAGTAATATTAGCAATGATAAAGGCTTTTTCTCCAACTCCAGGCGCTTTTACAACAATTAATTCTAAAAGATTAAAAATTTTTAAAGCAGAAGTAATTGATTGTAATAGCAATAATGATGTAGGAGTAATATATAACGTTTCTAAAAATTATTTTGATGTTCAATGTAAACATAATTCTTTAAGAATACATCGCACGCAGCTTGAAGGTAAAAAGGTTATGGATTCAAAAGATTTCATTTTAGGCTATCAAAACTTAGATTCAAGTTCTCTGTTATGAAAAATTTAATTAAAAATTTATTGATTTTTGTTCTAACAGGTCTTTTAGTGTTAATGGCATTTAATTTTATTTTGATGCCATTATATATAAATGCTCGAAATATTGTTGTTATTCCTGATTTAGAAGGTTTAACTCTTGAAGAAGCAAATCAGTTATCAAAATCAGAGGGAATTGAGGTAGTAGTGGCTGACACTATTTTCACAAACGATTTGAATCCAAATATTGTTCTAGAACAATTTCCTTCTTCTGGAAAAGAAGTAAAGTTAGGCAGATCAATAAAAGTAAAAATTACCCAGTTTAATCAAAAAATTATTGTTCCATCATTATTGGGAAAGACTTTAAGAGCTGCAGAAATAGAACTAGATCAGGAGGGTATAGAATTAGATTCAATTTATTACTCTTTTAGTTCAAAATATCCCAAAGGAATTGTTTCTTGGCAAAGTCCAACGGAAAATGATAGCATAAGAAAAGGATTTGGTGTAAGAATTGAAGTTAGCAATGGATTAGCTCCTAATGATTTAGTAGATGTACCTGATTTTCAAGGAATTTTTCTTAACGAAGCACTAAAAATTATCCAAGAAAAAGGATTTTTTGAAGGAAAGATTCAATATGTTGAGAACAAAAAGTTCTTACCTAATACCGTATTAAATCAAAGCCCTAAAGAGGGAACTAAAGTGTCTCAAGGTTCAAAGATTAATCTTGTAATAGTAAAATGATTAGAAGTTTATATTTATCATTAATTTGTTTTTTTCTGATTTCTTGCAATCAGAATAATGATTTAAAAGATAATGTCTTGTTGTCAAACGAAATTACATTTGATGTTTTTGTAAATGATTACAAACTCATTGATTCAGATTCTTTACAAGTTAAGCTTAGTTTTATCAATACTGATTCAAGTAAAGTAGTTCTTGATTGGTCTACAAACGATATTATGAATGGACAATTTGATTTGGGAAGAGACTCGCTAAATACTCATATAAAAAATATTCCTGTAAGCCAAGGAGCAGATTCAGTTTTTATTGATATAAAACAAAATGATATTTCAATAAATAGTTTTTCAATAAAAGTGGAGCCCAGAAATCAACAAAAAGTAGTTATAGTATCCGATAGTGAAAGTAATTTCTCAGGTTTATTGAATGAAAATAGATTATTTACTTATGATTTGATAAAAACTGAAAGTTTTAAAAAATATGATTTTTCAGGATATGATATTATGATAGTAGAAAGTGTCAAAGAATTTTCTGATAACTTAATTAGAGAAATTCAGAAGTTCATGTTACGTAAAAAAACAATATTATATTTTATGGAAAATGTAAATACAGCATATTTATCTCAAACTCTTGATTACCCTACTATTAAAGCAATAAGAGGATCATCAAAGAATCAATTTTTTAAGCTTGATTTTGAGTATCCAAATAAATATTTATCAAGTAACAGTAAAGAATTTCAAATATTTAGATTTTTTGAATTAAAAAATTACAAATCTGATGAAGCCTTTTTCAAAATATCAACAAATGA
The DNA here is from genome assembly GCA_902578385.1 of uncultured Fidelibacterota bacterium. Lineage (GTDB taxonomy): Bacteria > Fidelibacterota > Marinisomatia > Marinisomatales > Marinisomataceae > Marinisoma. Next base: position 76,580 of record CACHCR010000004.1, read on the forward strand.
TCCAATAGTTATCAAAAAAAATATTTTTGGTTCAAATGTTTTTTTTCTAGCTACAAAAATGGATGATGACTGGAATAATGAACTATTCAATGAATTCATATATGATATTTTCTTAGACCTTGTATATAGTAAGATTGTAGTAAATGAATCCTAAAGTCGAGACAGCACTTATCGTTGCCCCAAGAATGTGGAAAAGCAGCAAAAATTACCATAATAGTATCGAAGAAATTTCCTTACTTTCATCAACATTAGGAGTCAAAGTCAAAGGGGTCATAGAGCAAAAAATAAATACAATCAATCCAACTTATTTTATAGGTAGTGGAAAAGCAAAGCAAGTTGTAGAACAAGCTAAGCTGCTTGGAGTAAACTATATTATTTTTGATGAAGATTTGAGTCCAGTTCAAACTAAAAATTTTCAAAAATTAAATAAAGATATTAAGCTACTTGATAGACCTGGTGTAATACTTGAAATTTTTTTTAGAAATGCTAAATCAAAGGAGTCTAAAACTCAAGTAGAATTAGCTAGGTTGCAATATCAACTACCAAGATTGACTAGATTGTGGACTCACCTAGAAAGACAGATGGGAGGTTTTGGTACAAGAGCAGGTGCTGGTGAAACTCAAATAGAGGTTGATAGAAGAATCATTAGAAAAAAAATTTCTTTGCTGAAGAAAAAACTAAAAAGCATTGATTCAGAGAGGCAAGTGCAAAGTAAAAAAAGAAAATCCTTTTTTAGAACATCTTTTGTTGGATATACAAATGTTGGTAAATCCTCTTTAATGAAATCTGTTACTAAAAGTGATGTTTTGATTCGAAATCAGTTATTTGCAACATTAGATACAACTGTTAGAAGACTTTTTATTGGAAATAATAACTATGTTCTTTTAAGTGATACTGTTGGATTTATTAGAAATCTTCCAGATAATTTAATTGCTAGTTTTAAATCTACTCTTCAGGAAGTAGTTGATTCAGATTTACTGTTAATTGTTCTTGATGCAAATTCAAAAGATCTTTTCAATGAAATAGAAACAATTAAAAGCGTTTTACAAGAAATAAATGCTAATGAAATTGATTATAAATATGTTTTTAATAAAATTGACTTAGTTGACGCTGACAAGATCTCCTATCTGAAACAGTCTTTTCCAGATAGTTTGATGGTTTCCGCGACTAGATCATTACAGGTTTCAGATATTAAAGATACTATTTCAGAAAAATATCATAAATGGATTAGCGCTCTAAAGAGTCCATAACACTAGCTACAGTAGCATCCCCAGTAACATTCGTAGCAGTCCTAATCATATCAAGAATTCGATCAACTCCTAATATTAGTGCAATTCCTTCACTTGGAACATTAATAGCTTCTAAAATAATAATAAGCATAATAATTCCAGCTCCAGGTACAGCGGCTGTACCGATTGAGGCTAAAACTGCTGTTGCTACGATTGTAAATTGATTAGCCAAGGTTAAATCCATACCAACTGCTTGTGCAATAAATACTGCTGCTACTCCCTGGTATAATGCAGTTCCATCCATATTAATTGTTGCACCCAGGGGAAGAACAAATGATGAAATTTCTTCAGAAATGCCAAGATCTTTTTCACAGCGTTTCATTGTTACTGGCAAGGTCGCTCCACTAGAGCTAGTTGAAAAACCAACAAGTTGAACAGGAGCCATAGATTTGAGGAAATGTTTAATATTCATAGAAGTAAATACTTTCAATAAGGTCATATAGGTTATTCCCATATGAGCAAATAAACCAAGTATGACTACACCCATATAAAAAACTAAAGCTGAAAGTATTTCGCTAATTTGAGAAATATCTCCAGTGACAGAGCTTATTGTTTTTGCAATTAATGCAAATACTCCAAATGGAGCAAAATACATGATCATTTCAACAAGCTTAATAATCATTTGGTTAATTCCTTCTAAAAATTCTAAGACAGGTCTTGAATATTTTCTATCAATTCCTATTAATGCAATTCCAAATATCAATGAAATAAAAACAACTTGAAGCATATTTCTATTATTTGATGCAGCAGAAAAGATATTTCCTGGAACCATATCTACAAGAGGCTGAAGAGGACCTCTGTTTTGCTGGATAGATGCCGCAGCTTCCTGTTTATCAGCAGCAGTATTAAAATATTCACTCGATAAGCTTTCTTGATAGCTTTCAGGGATAGCATTTCCAGGTTCAAGTACATTAACTAGAATTAGTCCAATACTTACAGCAACAGCAGTAGTAGAAATATAAAGTGCTATTGTTTTCCAACCAATTCTTGATAACTTTCTAGTATCAGATAGTGATGCTACTCCAGTTATTAATGAAGAAACAACTAAAGGAACTGCGATTAATTTTAAAAGATTTAAAAATATTGTTCCGAATGGAGAGATAAAGTCTGAAGTAAATTCATTCCAGCCATTTATAGCACTTAAGATGCCATATATAGTACCTAAAACTAATCCAATAATTATTTTCCAATGTAATTGCATTTGTAAAAATAATATATGTATTATGTGTAAACTATTACAATGATTTATTATCTAATTATATCAATTTATCTTATTGCATTACTTTGGATCGGTTTTAGTAAATCAGATTCAATAAAAAATCAGGAAGATTTTTCAGTTGCAGGAAGATCGTTATCGCCATGGATATTAGTTGGGACTATGGCAGCAACTTGGATGGGTACAGGTTCAGTGCTTGGTAATGCAGGAAAAACATTTGAAATAGGCGCAGCTGGTTTTTTACTTCCAATTGGAGGAATGCTTGGAGTTTTAGCGCTTACAAAAATTGCAGGAAAAGCAAGAGCGTCAGAAAAATTAACAGTTCCTGAAATTATTGGATCACGTTTTGGTGATGTTGCAATGATTTTATCTGTTATTGCACTCTTAACTGCTTATTTAGTGATTGTTAGTTATCAGTTTAACGCTGGTGGAGCAGTTATTTATACCATTTTCCATGACAACTTAGGTTCAAACTTATCTTTAGATCAGGCAACTATTATTGCAGCATTATTCATTGTTGCTTATACAGTTTTGGCTGGACTACTTAGTGTTGCTTATACTGATGTTGCTAATGGCATTTTGATGATTACTTGTTTTATTATAGCATTACCGATTTTATTTTTTCAAGCTGGAGGATTTGAAGGAATGGCAATGAGCTTTGAAAGTAAAGACATGCCAAATAACATGTCTTTATTTGGTGTTCTATCATTTAGAGATGTAATTAATTTTACATTACCTTCTTTCCTATTGATTCTTGGAGATGCGAACATGTATCAAAGATTTTTTGCAAGTGAATCCGTTAAGTCTGCACAGAAAGCAACCTTCCTTTTATTTTTTGCTGTAGTCATTTTAGAATCTTTAATTATTGCAAATGCTTGGATTAGTTCAAGCATGATTACAGATATCGCTAAAGAATCACATGTATTAATCTACGCTGCATATAATTTCCTTCCACCAATTGTAGGTGCAATTATGCTTGCTACAATTATAGGAATTATAATTTCGACAGCAGATTCTTTTTTATTGGTGCCTACAACTATTTTGATTAATGATATTTATTTAAAGTATTCTAATAAAAAATATTCAGATAAAATGATTGTTACTCTTAGTAGAATGTTAGTACTAGCATTAGGATTCTTTTCCTATTGGGTTTCAAGAATGTTTGCCGCTGATACAACTATTTTTGAAAAAGCACTATATGCATTTACAATTTATGGAACTGCAATTACTCCAACTCTCCTTGCTGCATTCTTTTGGGATAAAGCAACAAAGTATGGAGCCATATCCTCAATTATATCAGGAATAGTTGCTACAGTTTATTTTGGAAATCAATGGAGCCTTGATGAAGCTGTTATTCCAGCATTAGCTATTTCATCTTCTGCATTGGTATTAGTAAGTCTTATAAAAAAATGAAAAAAGTAACTTTATTATTTGTAGCATCCTTTTCGTTTTTTGTTTTAGGACAGATTTTATGGTCAATTAGATTATTTAATCAATCCCCAGTATTTGGAATAGGGCATATTGATGACTGGGTAGTGAATATTATGTTTTCCTTATGTTCAGTATTTGGTTTAATTGCTAGTTATAAGTGGTATTCAGTTACTAAATAGTAATTTCTAAAGGAGGGCTAAAAATAGAACTCTCAACTCCATCATCAAAAGATCTTCTATAGTATTCAAAAGATTTTCCAGTACCTTGCCAATTTTCTTCAAAAGATATTATCTTTATACTGTTATCTTTGGTATCAGCAGTTCCAGATAAAACATGACCTGTAATATAACTTATTCTATCTCGTTTCTGCGCCCAGCTTAAATAAACTCTTTTTAACATTTTAGCATATCCATTGGACTTATATTTTTCCATTATAACAAAAGCATAGGTATACAAGGTGTTGTGTTTACCATAGTTCTCATCATTTAATGCCCAAGGTTCCATTGTTAGTTCTTCTAATGGGATACCAATTATGTATCCAATAATTTCATTTTGATATCTTGCAATAAAAGGAAGGGATTTTTCAGTATTAAAGTATTTTTCAATTGAAGCTTTTGTGAAAACTGCCTGTTTACCGTATTCTTTTGCAAGGTGTAATGATATTTCAATAAGCTTTGGATAATCAGCTTTACCAATCTTCTCAATTTTTTCTATTTGAAAAACATTTGTTGAAGCAATAATTCGAGTTTCTGATTGTCTAGTAGATGTTTCCATATTCCAATATTAAAAATTTTTAATTCTAGTATGAAGCCATTTGTTTGCTATGACAGAATAGCTTAAATTTTGTTGTGCTTTCATTCATCGATAAACTAAAAACAAATATTTCTGATAAAAATTCAAATCTTTGTGTTGGGCTAGATATTGATAAAAAATATTTTCATGATGATGTATCCATTGATGAATTAATGGATTATTCTATGATGGTAGTCGATGCAACGAGAGATTTAACTTCTGCTTATAAACCAAATCTTGCTTTTTTTGAAGAGTGGGGTTCTAAAGGATTTTATTGGCTGGAGAGTCTCATTAGTCATATTGGAGATGAACACATTATTATTGCTGATGCTAAAAGAGGTGATATAGGAAATACTGGATTACATTATGCTAATGCATTTTTTAATCATTTTAGATGCGATGCTATAACTGTTAGTCCATATATGGGAAAAGAATCTATAGAACCATTTATTACAGATTCATCAAAAGGTACTTTTGTATTATGCAGGACCTCAAATGAATCTTCAACCTTCATTCAAGATGATATTTTTTCAAAAGTTATATCAGTGTGTGAACAATTGAATGATAAACAAAATATAGGTCTAGTTGTTGGTGCAACTAACGATGAAGCACTTAAAGATGTTAGAAGCTTAAGTGATTTACCCTTTTTAATTCCTGGAATTGGAGCGCAAGGAGGAAGTCTTGAAAATGTTCTTAAAATTAATGGGAATCATTTAGATACTACTTTGATTAATATTTCAAGGGGAATTATTTTTGCAGGAAATAAAGATCACGATTCAATTAGAAGTAAAACAAATGACTATTTAAGTCAAATGAGGGGATTCAATGGATAAAGATTTCATAAAAATATTTCAAGAAACTAAAGCATTAATGCATGGACATTTTATCCTATCTTCTGGTTTACACAGTGATACATATTTTCAGTGCGCTAAAGTTCTTCAATATCCTGAACATTTATCTATGTTTGGAACTATGCTTTCAGACCACTTTTCCGATTTAGAGATTGATAAAGTTATTTCTCCTGCAATTGGAGGAATCGTTCTTGGAACTGAGGTGGGACGACAGTTAAACAAAAGAACTATATTTTCTGAAAGATCAAATGGAAAAATGGAATTAAGAAGAGGATTTAATATTAAGGAAAATGAGAAAATACTTTTAATTGAAGATGTGCTCAGTACAGGTGGGTCAATTAAGGAAGTCATTGAACTGATTTCAAAACATAAGGGTAATGTTGTTGGAGTTGGAGTAATCGTTGATAGAAGCTTATCTCCATTATTTATTCATGATAATTTTTATTCTATTACTACTCAAAAAGCAAAAATTTTTGATAAAGATAATATTCCAGAAGAATTAAAAGGAATTCCTGCAATTAAACCTGGAAGCAATGTATAAAAGCTTAAAAATTGGATTAGCATTAGGCGGAGGTGGCGCCAGAGGTGCGTGTCACATAGGGGTATTGAAAGTTCTTGAAGCTAATGGTATTGTTCCTGATATCGTTGCAGGAACCAGCGCTGGTTCAATGATTGGAGCTATGTATGCATCCCATCATAATGCAAAAGTTGTTGAATCAAAATATCTTGAACATATTAAAAGTGAAAATTTCAATGAATTAGGATTTAGATATATTGCTAATTCAGAGGAAGATGAGTCTATTTTTTCCCAAATTATGAAACAAATAAAAAATCAATATGTTTTGATGGTGAGTTCAAATAGGAAATCAATTGTTAAAAACGAAAGATTAGCAAAAGCAGCAGAAATTCTATTTGGCAGTAAACAGTTCAGTGATTTAAAGATACCTCTTTTGGTTACAGCTACTGATTTAATGTCTGGAAATTCTATTATCTATAAATCTGGAAATCTAATTGATGCTGTAGTTCAAAGCTCATCCATTCCTGGATTTATAGAACCAACATTAAAGGATGACCGTATGCTTGTAGATGGGGGAGTTGCTTTGCCAACACCAGTAACACCTCTTATGAATTATTGCGACTTTATAATTGCAGTTAATATTACCAGAGGGGTAGATAATCAACCCGAACCATCAAATATTGTGGAGATTTCTACAAGATCAAGAGATGTTTCTGTTTCACATTTGAATTCATATCTTTTAAGCAAAGCAAATTTTGTTATTAAGCCTAAACATGATAATCTTCATTGGTCTGCTTTTGATCAGACTGAGCAGTTTATAGAGTCTGGTGAATTAGCAGCAAATTATTCAATTAATAATCTTCTTGAAGAGCTTGAAAATGCTCTGAATGTTCCAGTTGAAACAAAAAAAGAAACTTTTTGGACAAGAATTAAGAAAAGATTATTTTCATAGCCCAATATGAAAAAGTTTTTTTTAACATTATCATTCTTAAATATCCTTTGGGCTCAGTTTACTGATCCAGCTCAATTTACTGTAAATATTGAAGATGTGAATCAGGGTGAAGTTGCAATTATTGATGTAAACGCTGAACTTGACTTTACATGGAGGATTTATGCTGTATATAATGTACCTGAAGGTCCATCTCCAACAAAATTTATAATTGAATCTGACATTGTTAATAAATCTGGAAGAGTCATCGAACCAGAACCAATTGAAAAATTTGATGAAGGGTTTAGTAATATCACCAAATATCATGAAGGCTCTCCTCAATTTAGTATTCCATTACAATTAAAAGATAATTTACCTAACGGTACATATAATGTAGATGTAATTATTGATTATCAGGTTTGTAATAATAGTTTATGTTACCCACCCAACCAGATTATTAAAACAGCAACTTTTGATATTAAATCAGGGCCCATAAGATCTAATCTTGTATTAGATAATTTTGATTTTGATAAAGACTCTATTCTAGCTATTGCTGATAATAATATAAGTTCATTTCTTGTTCTTGCTATGAGTATGGGCTTTCTTGCTCTTTTAACACCATGTGTTTTTCCTATGATTCCAATCACTATTTCCTTTTTTATGCATAGAAGCGAGAATACAAATTCCTCTCCAGTAAAAAGTGCTACTGTTTATATGTTAGGTATTGTTTTAACATTTACTTTTTTAGGAATGTTGTTAGCAATTCTTTTAGGAGCATCCGGTGCAAATCAACTTGCTGCAAATCCAATAGTGAATATGTTTATAGCATTTTTATTTATTTATTTTGCAATGTCTTTATTTGGTTTTTATGAAATTGAAGTACCAGAATCTTTAAGAAGACTTTCTCTGCAAAAAGAAAATTCGGAAGGTTATATTGGCATTTTATTTATGGCTTTAACCTTTACTTTAACTTCATTTACCTGCACCGTTCAATTTATGGGATTAATTTTGGTTGCTGCCTCACAAGGGGAATGGTTTTGGCCAATAATTGGAATGTTAATTTTTAGTCTAGCTTTTGCTTCTCCATTTTTCTTATTAGCACTCTTTCCACATTATTTAACAAAATTGCCACAGTCTGGTGGATGGCTTAATTCTGTAAAGGTAGTAATGGGTTTCTTGGAACTTGCAGCTGCTTTTAAATTTATTAGTAACACCGACTTGGTTTGGAATTGGAATATTTTCACATATGAAGTTGTTTTATATTTATGGGCATTAATAATGCTATTAACTGGATTATACATTTTTGGATTAATAAAGTTTAAAAATGATTCTCCAGTTACATTATCAATTCAACGATCGTTATTTGGTCTTACTTTTATATTTTTTGCTACTTATTTGGCAGCAGGAAATCATGGTTATGATATTAATGGGAATATTAAATCTTATCTACCTCCTAAGAAATATCAATCCAATTTGGTATGGAATAATAATTTAGATGATGCATTTATCATTGCTGCAGAGCAAAATAAAAATATCTTTATTGATTTTACAGGAGTTACATGTACAAACTGTAGATGGATGGAAACAAATATTTTTAGTATAAAGTCTGTAGAAGAACTCATGTCAGAATACGTTTTAGTTAGTTTGTATACTGATGCCGGAGAAGGATATTTGGAAAAAAGAGCGTATCAAATCAATCGATTTGAAACAGCTGCTCTTCCATATTATGTAATTTTAGATAGTAATGATAAAGTTTTATCTGAGTTTCCAGGCTTAACAAGAAACGTTGAAGGTTTTAAAGAATTTTTAAAAATAGGATTAAATAATTAAGGAACTTTATGGTAATTAAATCATATCAGATAAATATGATTAAAAAACTAACATTTATCTTATTATTTGTTTCAACTTCGTTTGCACAATCAAAGGCATTTGAATTTTTTAACTCTTTTGCAGACATTGCAGAAGAAGTAAATGAATCAGTAGTTACTATTACTACAACAAATACCGTTCAAATGGACAGAGATGTTCAAAACTTTTATAGGTATTGGGGTAGAGAGATTCCAGACGAGTATGAAAGCAAATCTCTTGGCTCAGGTGTTATTGTTGATGATAAAAATGCATATATAGTCACTAACCACCATGTAATTTTTGATGAAAGATCTCAAAAACCTGTTGAAGAAATTAAAGTACAATTACTTGATAAACGCATCTTCGATGCTACAGTAATAGGTTTAGATAAAGCCACTGATTTAGCTGTGCTTCAAATAGAAGCAGATGGCATTAAAGCTGTTGATTTGGGTGATTCTGAAGCAGTTAGAGTAGGAGAGTGGGTAATAGCAATTGGAAGTCCTTTTTCTGCATCATTAAGCCATACTGTCACAGCTGGAATTGTAAGTGCATTAGGCAGAAATGATGTAATGAACAACTTAAATACTTATCAAAATTTCATTCAAACAGATGCTGCCATAAATCCTGGAAATAGTGGAGGTGCTCTTCTAAATATGAAAGGTGAGCTAATTGGTATTAATGCTGCTATCGCTTCAGGAGGTGGAAGGGCTAATGCTGGTATTGGCTTTGCTATTCCTTCAACAATGGTTAAAAAAGTAATGAACGATCTTATTGTAAAAGGTTATGTTGTAAGATCTTTCCTAGGTATTTACATGCAAGATATTAATGAAGACCTATTTGAGACATTGGATCTTCAAACTCGCAATGGAGCCATTGTTAGTGATATTGTTGAAGGAAGTCCAGCTTCAAAATCTGATCTTGAAGAAGGAGATGTAATCGTTTCTTTTGAAGGAAAAGAAATAGGTAATGGTTCTGAACTTAAAAACCTTGTATCAAGTACTGATCCAGGTTCTAGAGTAAAGCTTGGAATTTACAGAGATAATAAAAAGAAGAATATTTTTGTTACACTCGAGGAAAGAGAAGATATAATAGCTGCTACAACAAATGTAAACTATGAATTCGGATTATTGCTTGAGAATCCAAGCGAAGATTTAATTAGTAAATATAAATTAAATGAAAAAAATCCTTCAAATATTCAAGGAGTAATTGTTACTGGAGTCGAAGATGATAGTCCAGCAGAGGAATCAGGACTTCAAGAAGGAGATATCATAACACGTGTTGGTCGTAAAAAGATTTATAACACAAAAGATTTTCTTTCTGAAATGTCAAAGTTTGATGACGAATCAAAAGTACTTTTTCTTGTCAAACGCGGTTCTTCATCAAGATTTATTACTATTACAAGATAATTTCTATACAATTGCAATAATTCCCCTTTTCTTATAAGTTCATAGTTAATTATGAGCATAAAGAAAGAAAATCCAAAAGTTGATTTTGTTAAAAATGAACATGAAATACTCGATTATTGGTCAAAAAATAAAATCTTTGAAAAACTAGTCAAAAAAAACTCCAGCGGTCCAAAATGGAGTTTTCTTGATGGACCTATAACCGCTAATAATCCTATGGGTGTTCATCATGCTTGGGGAAGAACTTTAAAAGATCTTTATCAAAGATATAAATCAATGAATGGATATCAATTGAGATATCAAAATGGTTTCGACTGTCAAGGTCTTTGGGTAGAAATTGAAGTTGAAAAAGAACTTGGAATTAAATCAAAGAAAGAAGTTGAAGATTTAGGCATTGAAAAGTTTGTAAATCTTTGTAAAGAGCGTGTTGAGAAATTTTCTGAAGTCCAAAAGGATCAATCTATAAGACTAGGATATTGGATGGATTGGGATAATTCTTATTTCACCATGTCCGAAGAAAACAATTATGCGATTTGGGCTTTTTTAAAAAAATTGCACGAAGATGAGAAAATCTATAGAGGAACTGATGTAGTTCCTTGGTCAGGAAGATCTGGTACTTCCTATTCGCAGATGGAGATTATTGAGGGAAGAAAGCTTACAGTGCATAAAGGTGTTTTTGTAAAGTTTCCTATAAAAGATAAAGAAAATGAAAATATTTTAATTTGGACAACTACTCCTTGGACTCTATCATCCAATATTGCTGTTGCGGTAAACAAAAAAATAAATTATGCAAAAATAAAAGCCCATGATGGAAAAATATATTTTGTAGCTGAAACAAATTTGAAATATCAAAGATTGAATAAAGAATTTTCAGAGAAAAAAAATTGGGTAGATGGTGTTCCAAAACTAAAAACATTAGATCAAATTTTTAAAGAACGTGGTGGATATGAAATTTTAGAAGTCATTAAGGGTGAAAAGTTAATTGGCTTAATATATCAAGGCCCATTCGATCATTTAGAACCTCAAAGCTCTAAAGGGGGTTATCCAATTCATGATACAAGCAACTTACAAGATAAATCAGCCATAGATTGCCATATCATTATTGATGGTGGAAAAGATTCTGAAGGTAACGATATGGTAGTAGAGGGAGAAGGAACAGGATTTGTTCACATGGCTGGTGGATGTGGTGCTATCGACAATAAAATATGTAAAAGAGAAGGTTTTGTTGAAATTTCCCCAATTGATAATCAAGCAAATTTTATTCAAGGTTTTGATTTTATGTCTGGTTTAAACGTTACAGATCCAGAAACTGCTCAAAAAATTATTTCTAATTTAAAAGAAAGAGACCTTCTTTTATATGTTGAAGATTATCCTCACATATACCCTCATTGCTGGAGATCTGGTGATGAATTAGTTTTTAAACAGGTTGATGAATGGTATATCAATATGGACTGGAGAAATAAAATCAAATCTGTTGTTGATGAAATTAATTGGATTCCTAGCTGGGGAAGAGATAGAGAGCATGATTGGTTAGATAATATGGGCGATTGGATGATTTCAAAGAAGAGATTCTGGGGATTAGCCTTACCGATATGGACTTTTGAGGATGGAACATTTCATGTTGTAGGTTCAAAAGAAGAGCTAAAAGAGTTAGCGGTTGAAGGATGGGATAAATTTGATGGAAATACCCCACATAGACCTTGGGTTGACTATGTTAAAATTAAACATCCTAAATCTGGACTTATTGGAACAAGAATTGAAGATGTAGGAAATCCGTGGCTTGATGCAGGGATTGTACCTTTTTCGACAATGAAGTATTTTGAAGATAAAAGCTACTGGGAAGAATGGTTTCCTGCTGATTTCATTACAGAGTGTTTTCCTGGACAGTTTAGAAACTGGTTTTACTCATTATTAGCAATGTCATCTTTCTTAGAAGGTAAATCACCATTTAAAACTTTACTTGGACATGCTTTAGTAAAAGACGAAAAAGGTGATGAAATGCATAAATCTGCTGGAAATGCTATTTGGTTTGATGATGCAGCTGAAAAAATGGGTGTTGATGTAATGAGATGGATGTATTCAAAACAAAATGTAGAAAACAACTTATTATTCGGATATGATAAAGCTGATGAAGTTAGAAAAAAGTTGATTAGTCTGTGGAATATTTATTCGTTTTTCTGTACCTATGCAAGTCTTGATAATTTTTCTCCAAACTCACAAAAAATAAATAATAAAGATTTAACTTTATTAGATAAGTGGATCATTTCAAAATCACAGCAACTAAATGATAGTGCAAAATTGAATTATGAAAATTTTGAAGTTGATAAGCTTTTAAAAAACGTAGAAACCTTCTTAGATGATTTATCAAATTGGTATATAAGAAGAAATAGAAGAAGATTTTGGAAAAGTGAGAATGATTCAGACAAATATATAGCTTATCAAACCCTTTATGATGTGATATTAGATTTAATTAAAGTCTTATCGCCTATTCTTCCTTTTGTAACAGAAAGAATGTATTTGAATATTACTTCTGCGGATAAAAATGAGAACAATGACAGCATTCATTTATCAGATTTTCCTAAATGCGATAATGATAAAATTGATAACAAATTAATTGACAAAGTTGACTCGCTTAAAAAAGTAATCGAGTCTGGAAGAGCAGTAAGAAAAAAAGCTAATATAAAAGTTAGACAACCGCTTCAAAGCTTAAGAGTTTTGCTTAATAATGATGAAATAGCTTCATTTATAAAAGAGCAAACAGAAACTATCTTAGATGAGTTAAATATTAAAGAAGTACTATTTTCTGATGAAATCGAAGAATTTGGAACTTTGACTTTGAAACCAAATTTCAAAAATATAAAAATGAAGTTTGGAGATGAAATGCAGGATGCTATGAAAGCAATTGGTAGTTTTGATCCTATAAAAGTCACAAAAAATGTATTGAATGGATTGGCAATTCCTGAAAATGAACATGAATTGACAAAAGATGATTTAATAATAGATTTAAAAGCAAATGATGGAAGCGAATCGTTCTTAGGGAATGATTTAATTGTATCGTTAGATACAACTATAAGTGATTCTTTAAGATTAGAAGGGGTTTTGAGAGATTTAATAAGGCAAATACAATTAATGAGAAAAGAAGCAAATTTTGAGATTGATGACAGAATTATTATCTCTGCTAATTTTTCTGATGAGTTGAAAAACATTGTTGAGAAAAATAAAGAATATTTTATGAATGAAGTATTATGTACAGATATTGTGGCAAATTTGGAAAATTTTGACTATAATTCTTCATTCAATTATGAAAACAATGAAATTGAAATTTACTTAAAGAAACTATAGAGACAAAATTGGCTAAAAAGAAAACAAAATACACAAAAGCAGAACTAAAAAAATTTGAAGCTAACATTTTAAAGAAAATAGCTGAAGTTAATGATAGTATTGAGGGTGTAAGATCAACTACAAACCCAACAAACTCTGTTTTTATGAACGAAAGATCTGAAGACTTTAATGAAGGTACTGAAGCTCATGAAGTTGAAAAGAATTTTCTTTTAATGTCTCGTGAGTCAGAATATTTAGTTAATCTCGAAAAAGCACTTCAAAGAATTAAAGATGGTACATATGGAATATGCGAAGTATCTGGTGAATTGATATCAAAAGAAAGATTAATGGAAGTTCCAAATGCCACCAAAAGTGTTATTAATAAAGAAAAGAAAAAACTAAACCTTATATAATGAAATATTTATCATTTTTGATTGTTGTTTTTGATCAACTTTCAAAATTCATTGTTCATTCCACAATGAACCTATACGACTCTTTTTCTGTTATACCTTATTTACTCAATTTTACTTATATCCGCAATGAAGGTATTGCCTTTGGGATTTATTTTGAGGGTGCAGAATTACTATTTATAATTTTGCCAATTATTATAACAATCTATCTTTTTTACTTATTAAGCAATGATGATTTTCAAGATAAATCATCTCAGATTGCACTTTATTTAATTATAGCTGGAGCAATTGGAAATATAATTGACAGAATATTCAGAGGCTATGTAGTTGACTTTATTGATTTCCATTTAAACGGAATGCATTGGTACGTGTTTAATATAGCAGACTCTTCAGTTACAATAGGATTGATATTCTTATTGTATAGTTCTATACTTGTAAATAAATAATATTATGACAATATCTGTTTCATCATCTGATGAATTAATTAGATTAGATGCCTTTTTATCTTCAAGATTAATTCAATTTTCAAGGAGTAAAATTCAAAAACTTATAGTTGATGGTAGGATTACTGTCAATGATTCAATAGTAAAGAAAAATTTGAAACTTTCTTATGGAGATATTATAAAGGTTGATACTGAAAGTTTTAAATCGCATAATACTTTTCCAAAGCTAAAAAAGTGGGATTACCCTCTTGAAGTAATATATGAAGATGACAATTTTGCCATTATCAATAAACCATTTGGAATTATATCTCATCCTACTGCAAATAATTCAGATAAAACATTAGTGAATATTATTTTAAATAGATTTCATAACAAACTTATGAATCATCCTGACGCTTTAAGACCTGGAATTGTTCATAGGCTTGATAAAGATACAACTGGAGTAATGATTATACCATTTAATGAATACTCTCATTGGAAGATAGCAGATCAGTTTAAAGCTCGTTCTATTCAAAAGGAATATATTGCATTAACATGGGGAGAATGGAAAGAGAATAAAGGTATTATTGAAAATAAATTATCCAGAAGTAAAAAAAATCCACTAAAATTTGAGTCATCATCAAATGGAAAAGTAGCTACTTCAGAATTTAAACTTATAAAAAGAGGTAGAAATTTTTCATCAATTAATTTCTTTCCAAAAACTGGAAGAACTCACCAAATCAGAGTCCATTGTTCAGAATTAGGCCATCCAATTATTGGTGATGAGCTTTACGGTGGAGGATGGAAGAAGTTAAATGAATATTTACCTGAGGTTAAGAGAAAAATAAAAGAAAGAATAGATATTCAAATCGGACATTATCTTCATGCATCTAAAATATCTTTTATGCACCCAATTTCAGGAAAGAAAGTAGTTTTTAAAGCTGAGCCCAATGAATCATTTATAAATTTATTAAATACGATAAATAATGAAGAAGTTTGATACAATAAAAAAAGAGTTTTTTGAATTTCTTAAATATGATAAGGGATATTCGGTAAGAACTATTGAAAATTATGAAAGAGATATTAAAAAGTTTGAAGTTTATAGTAGAGAATTTTCAATAGATTATAAAAAATTATCTAAAGAAAATATTTTTGATTTTCATTCAGATTTAAGTTCTTCAATAGGGCCAAGATCTTTTTCAAGAATACTTTCTTCATTAAGGACATTTTATAAATATTTATTTTCTCAGAACATAGTTAATGATCTTGTTTTAAACAGCGTTCAAACATATCCATCACCAAAATTCAAGAAATCTATTCCGTCATTTCTTTCTCAAGAAAAAATTTATGAAGTTTTAGATAAAATTGATTTATCAGATAAGCATGAATTAATTAAAGTAAGAGATAAAGCGATAATAATGCTTTTTTTTACATCCGGTTTAAGGCTAGAAGAAATGACTTCTTTAGTTCTTGGCGATATTGATCTAGATAATAACTCTATCAAAGTTCTAGGGAAAGGTGGAAAAGAAAGATATTCAAATTTTGATAAATTTACAAATGAGTTGATAATAAAATATCTAGCAAAAATCAAAAAATATCCATTGTTAAAATCAAACATAAATAATAACTTGTTCGTCGATAAAGACAATAAGTCTTTAAGCAGAAATAACATTCAGTATATTGTAATGAATAATTTAAAAGGACTATCTTTGAGCTCATATGGTCCTCATACTTTGAGGCATTCATTTGCTACGCATTTATTGAATAAAGGTGTTGGAATAAGTGCAATTCAATCATTGCTTGGTCATGCAAAACTTTCATCAACTCAAATTTATACACACGTAAGTCTAGAAAAACTTCAAAATACAATCAATAAAGCTCATCCAAGAGGAAAAAAATGATAAAAAATCAAGATTTTAAGAGAAATCTCCATATTGATGATTTAATCAAAGATGCTGTTGAAAATAAAGAGGGTGTAATTGGACTTAACGGAGCTTTGATGGTTGATACAGGTGAATTTTCAGGTAGAATCCCAAATGATAAGTTTATTGTTGATGAGGACTCTTCAAATGAAGATATTTGGTGGGGTGAAGTAAATCAAAAGCTTTCTCAAAATAATTTTGACTATTTATTAAAAAAAGTTTTAGAGACATATGAAAATCTTCCTTCTAGTTATTATGTTTTTGATGGTTTTGCGGGAGATGATAGCGATAATTCTTTAAACGTAAGAATGATTACAAAAAAAGCTTGGCAGTCGCTATTTGTAAATAATATGTTTATTCGTCCTTCAAAAGAACAATTAAGCAATTTTTCTCCAGATTTTACTATTATAAATGCCTATGATGTGAAAGAAGAGAATTGGGATAAGTATGGATTAAATTCTGAAAATTTTATCGTTTTTAATATTAAGAAAAAAATTGCAATTATTGGAGGTACGGAATACGCCGGTGAAATGAAGAAAGGAATTTTTTCTATGATGCACTACTATTTACCATTAAAAAATGTTCTTTCAATGCATTGTTCTGCAAATGTATCTGTATCACATAATCAATCTACTGTATTTTTTGGTCTTTCTGGAACAGGAAAAACAACTTTGAGCACTAATGCTAATCGACCATTGATTGGAGATGATGAACATGGCTGGTCTGATAACGGAATTTTCAATTTTGAAGGTGGATGCTATGCAAAGGCTATCAATCTTGATAAAGATAAAGAACCAGAAATTTTTAATGCTATAAAGCATGGAACTCTTCTAGAGAATGTTGTATATGATTTAGATACAAAAGAGGTTGATTTTGATGACAACTCAAAAAGTGAAAATTCTAGAATTTGTTATCCAATTGAATTTGTTCAAAATTCATTAGGATCTAAAGGGTTAAAAAGTGCTGGTCCTCATCCTGACTCTATTATATTTCTTACTTGCGATGCATATGGTATAATGCCCCCTTTAGCAAGAATGACAAGAAAACAAGCAATGTATCATTTTATAAGCGGATATACAGCTAAAATGGCTGGAACAGAAACTGGTGTTACAGAACCAGTTGCTGCTTTTTCACCATGTTATGGAGGCCCTTTTTTGACATTACATCCTTTAAAATATGCTGAACTTCTAGAAAAAAAATTAAACGACCATAATTCTTCTGTTTATTTAGTAAATACTGGATGGTCTGGATCAAGCGCAACTAGTGGATCTTCAAGAATTGATTTAAAACTAACTAAACATATTATAAATCTAATTACGGAAGGAAGTTTAGACTTTAGTCAATCTGTATATGATAAATTTTTCAACTTAGAAATTCCAATGAATGTTGAAGGTTTAGAAAATGATTTTCTAATTCCTCATCTAAGCTGGAGCAATCTAGAAGAATATTTTTCAACCGGGAATATGCTTACAAGGTTATTTAATAATAACTTTGAAAAATTCAATATAAAAGACCCTGATATCCTTGCTGCTGGCCCTAAAACAGATTTAAGCGCATAATTCAGCTCAAAACTATACTATTTGATATGTTTATTTTGCACATGTAAATTGATTTTTATTTTTAAAAAGGAACAATAAATGGCAACTTTGATTTTAAAAGAAACGCATGTGGCTTTAGAGGAAGAAATTAAATCACTTGAAAAGCTTAAAAGAGAAACATCTGAAAAAATTAGTGAAGCAGCAGATCATGGCGATTTAAAGGAAAATGCAGAATATCATGCTGCTAGAGAAAAACAAAGCCTTATTGTATATAAAATTCAATTAATGCAATCACATGCTCCATTTAGAATAATTGAACATGGAGATATTAACATAGATCAGGCTGGTTTTGGTAACAAAGTTGCAATTCAAGAAGAAGGAAAAGATAAGCCAGAAGATTATTATATCTTAGGACCAATTGAAGAGGAATTAGATTTATACCCTTTCATTGTAACTTATCATTCTCCATTTGGAAGAGAGGTTTCAGGAAAGAAAGTTGGAGAAAGTTTTACACTGGATATTAGAGGTGAAGAGGTTAAGTTTACCGTTAATTCAATTGATAAAATTTCTTCGGAGTAAAGATTTTTAATTACCTGCAAATCTTGTCCCGAAAATCCCTACGCCAAGTTCAGCCCAAATAAGAAATAGAATTATAATAATGATTGATATAATTATTTTTTTATATAGGCTTGAAAACATTTTTTCCTTCGAATAATTTTGTGCCATTAACATAGCTATAATATTTTCTGCATTCGCAGGATAAATATTCAATATCAATAGGTTGAAATTTTCGCTTAGCTTCTGGCCAGTACTCTTTTTGTAATTCGATCATCTTTTCACATGTTTCTTGATGATTTTTTAAACCTAAATATTTTTGTAATCTATCAAGATAGGCTACTGCTCCAATTCCTGTAGGAACACGGCTATTTGGATATATAATATCTGGTCTAAACCACGCTAAGTCTATAACTGCCATAAAAATAGGAAAGTCATTTTGCATTTTAAATTCAGAGTTTATTCCAATTGTTGCTGTAATTACATCACCTTCAGCATTTTTTACCATATCTGCTAGAGATTCTTTGATATCCAAAAATAATGTTACTGCCGTATCAAATCTTGAATATTTAATTCCTTTCCAATTTACTGCTTCAACCGGATATGCGTTAAGATTGCACCAATTTTCTAAAGATTTTAATTTTTTAGATAATTTTTCTGGTTTTAGCAGAATATCAGGAGATAATTCATCTAATGTTTCTTGCCTATTGCACCATCGAGCGAAGAACAAAGCCTGAATTAACAATGGAATATCATCCTTTAATTCTCGAGCAAAGCCTAATATTGATTTACTTGTACGATCATCTTCTCTAAAAACATTCAAGAATCGTCCTTTTTGAAATATTTGATCTTTTGTCCAAGGAGAGGGATAAGCTTTTTCTCTTAATCGACGAATATTTTCTCTTTCTTTACAAAAATTAAAAAAAGCCTCCACCGGATTATTTAATTTTAATCCATCTAGTGATTTTGCATATGGATTATTCACAATTTTACTTTCTTGCATTAAGCATAAGATAAGTTCCTATTCCAATAAATACAAAATTAGACATCCAAGCTCCTAAAAATGGAGTCAATACACCTCCATAAGCTAAAGATTGACCAAACTTTAGTAGAATTACATAAGAAAATATGGTTGCTAAACTCAAGCCTCCCCCAAAAGCTAAAGTTGTGTTTGATCTATAAACTGAAAGAGGAATTCCACAAAAAATTACTATAATCGAAATAAATGAATATGCAATTTTGTAGTTTAGATCAACTTCCCATCTTAAAGTATTAACACCATTGTTTTTTAACGACTGTATTTGTTTTTTAAGTTCTAAATATGATACTTCTTCCGAAGAACTAGCTGTATTTATGATATCTTTTGGAGAAAAATTCAAATATATTAGTGAGTCATTTTTTGAAATGACAACGTTTTTCTCTAAACCATTATTATCAAAATTTCTTATAGAAAAATCTTTTAAATTCCATTTATTAATTTCTGTATCCCAAATAGCTTTTTTTGAATCTATTCTTCTTAAAAGCATTCCATTTTCTACTTCAATAAAATTTAAATTAACAGCAACATTATTATTACTGTTGAACTTTTCTAATGCAATTAAATCTTTTTGGTTTTTTTGAAAATATACATTTTCAAATACACTTTTATCTCTTATTCTATTCTTATTTTTTGACATATATAAAGACTTAATACTATTCTTTTTTTTGTTATTTTCGATAACAATAGAATTATCAAAATAAAATGATCCAACGCTCAATAAAAATCCAAATAATAAGACAGGTATAGAAAGTCTATACAAGCTTAAACCAGAAGATTTCAAAACTAGCCACTCTTTTCTTTGAATCATCATTCCATAGGTGAATACTGACGAAACAAGACATGATACAGGTATTGTTACACTTACCATTGAGGGTAGAGATGCTCTATAATACTCTAGTAGAGTATTATATGAAACTTGATTATCTATAAAGCGATTTAAGTTTTCAAATACATCTACAATTAATGATATAAGAGTAAAGAATATAGAAACTATAATAAAAGTAGTTAGAAATTCTCTGAGAATATAATAGTCAATTTTTTTCATTATATTGTAACTTACTTAATCATGGATATAATTAATAATTTTTTTGCAGACTTATCAAATTTCCTATGGGGTAATTTTGGAGTAGCTAATTTAGTAATCGGTGGTGGAATTTTCTTTCTAATTTATTCTAGACTCACTCCTTTCAGGTATTTTAAGCATGCATTTGAAATTCTTCTTGGAAAACATGATAATCCTGATGATGAAGGGCAAATTTCACACTTTCAAGCCCTATCAACAGCTTTATCAAGTACTGTTGGAATTGGGAATATTGCTGGAGTAGCTGTAGCAATTTCTTTGGGTGGTCCTGGAGCATTATTTTGGATGTGGATTAGTGCAATTGTAGGAATGGCAACAAAATTCTTCACATGCTCTCTAGGAATTATGTACAGAGGTTACGATTCAGAAAATGTTTTACAAGGTGGACCGATGTATGTTATAGAATATGGCATGGGTAAAAAATTTAAGTTTTTATCTTATTGGTTTAGTATTGCAGGTTTAGTTGGATGTTTATCATTATTACAGGCTAATCAATTGACTCAAATTATGTCTGATTACGTAGTTAAATCAACTGCTTTAGAGCAATCATTTAATTTAAATCTATATATTGGAGTTATTATAGCTATACTTGTATCATTAGTAATTTTTGGAGGCTTGAGCAGAATAGCAGAAGTTGCTTCAAGAATAGTTCCATTTATGGTAATTGTCTACTTAATGTCTGGCTTATTCATTGTAATATCAAATCTTTCTTTAATTCCATCCATTTTTTTTAATATAATTTCAAGCGCATTTAATGGAAGTTCAGTTGCTGGAGGCTTTGCTGGTACCGCAATTGTTATTAGTCAAGGATTTAGAAGAGCAGCATTTTCAAATGAAGCAGGAATGGGAACTGAAGTTATGGCTATAGGAGCTTCAAAGAATAATCAACCTATAAAATCAGGATTAGTTGCCATGATTGGACCATTAATTGATACATTAATAGTTTGTACAATTACAGGCTTAGTAATCCTTCTATCAAGTGACTGGATTGAGGGAACCTATACAGGAGTTTCTTTAACTCAAAAATCATTTTCTAACTATCTTGGATCAGTTGGTGATTACATTCTTATATTTTCTGTAGCAACTTTCACATTATCTACTATGTTTGGATATTCTTATTATGGTTGCAAATGTGCTTCTTATCTCTTTGGAGCTAAATCAAAATTTTATTATAGAATTTTTTATGTCTTAACATTAGTTCTTGGATCAGTTTTATCATTAGATTTGGCAGTAAATATTGTTGATGCAATGTTCGCTTTAATGGCTTTTCCGACAATGATTTCTGCTTTATATTTAGCTCCTAAAATAAAAAAAGAAGCAAATAGATATTTTACAACATTAAAAGGATAATAAATGAAAACTATTTATATTTTTGATATGGATGGAACTCTTACTCCATCAAGAAGAGAAATGACCCCAGATTTTGAAGAGTTTTATAGCAATTGGGCTAACAATCATACTTTCTTTTTAGTAAGCGGAAGTAATCTTGAAAAAATTAAAGAACAGGTTCCTGAGTATATATTAAATTTATCAAAGGGTGTTTTTACGTGTGGTGGTAATCAGCTATGGCTTAAGGGTGAGCTTTCATATAATCATGAGTTTAAACCTGAAAATGATTTAATCAATTTTCTTGAACAAAAGCTTAAAGAAAGCCCGTACCCACTAAGAGCTGGTAATCATATTGAAGATAGAGGGTCTATGCTCAATTTTAGTGTTGTTGGTAGAGACTGTACATTAGATGAAAGATTAGATTACTTTAAATATGATAGCGAATCTAATGAAAGAAATATGATTGCAGATGAAATTATAAGAAGATGGAGTAATCTTGATGCAGTTATTGGTGGACAAATATCAATTGATATAACTCCAAGAGGCATGAACAAATCACAAGTTTTAGAAGAAGTAAGAAAGTTTTATCCAGATGAAAAATATATTTTTATTGGAGATAGAACTATGAAAGGTGGAAATGATTATCCTTTAGCAAGAATTATGCAGGAAGAGGAAAACTGTTCTGTTTTTCAAGCTGGAGCTCCATCAGCAGAGGATGGGTATAAAGATACTCAAAGAATTTTAGAAAAATTAGATACAAATGAATAAGCTTAAAGATTTAAAAAAAGATTTTTTAAATGAATTTGAAAAAATTCAAGAATTAGAAGGACCATCATATTTATATGACCCTATAAAATACTTTGTCAAGTCTTCTGGAAAGAGATTAAGACCAATTATTGTTTTATTTTTAGGAGATCTTTTTAATAATAATAAAAAAGATTCAATTAACGGAGCTTTAGGAGTTGAGCTGCTCCATAATTTTACACTTGTTCATGATGATATCATGGATGAAGATGATTTGAGACATAATGTAGCTACCATTCATAAAAAATGGGATAATGCTCATGCGGTGCTTTCTGGAGATGGATTAGGTGCATTAGGACCTTTATTTATTGGAAAAATTCAAAAAAATACATTATCCATCCTAATAAGATATAATGAAGTCATTTTAGAAATATGTGAAGGTCAAGCTTATGATATGGAGTTTGAAAATAAAAGCTTTGTAAGTGTATCTGAATATTTATTAATGAGTTCTAAAAAAACAGGATCATTATTTGAACTATGTTTTGAAATATCCTCTCTTATTAGCGATAAATATCAAGAACATGTTAAAGACCTAAAAAAACTTGGAAGAAACCTTGGAATTATTTTTCAAATCCAGGATGATATTCTTGAACTTGTATCAGATGACGATAGAATGGGTAAGAGCACATATTCTGATGTTGAAAGACATAAAAAGACCATATTGACATGTCTTGCAATGGAAAAAAATCTAAGCGATTGGAACAAATTAATTAATTCAATAAATAATCAAAAAACATTAGATAAGAAAAAATCTATCTATAATTTTTTAGTTAAAAATAATTTAAAAGAAGAATCAGACAAGCTTTTAAATAAGTACATTGATGAATGCAATGAAATCATAATGAATCTTCCTAAAGAGATTCAAAGTGGATTGAATGAATTAATTAGCTATATTATTAAGAGAAGTAAATGATTGATCATATAGAGAACTTTCCAAAACATATTCAAGATTCTTTAAAAAATCTGAAGGAAACTGATCTAAAGCTAGAGGAAATTAGTAAAGTAGTTATTGCTGGCATGGGCGGTTCAGCAATTGCTGGGTTAATTTTGAAGGATTTATTTCCCGAAATGGAAATAGTAGTTGAAAGAAATTATTTTCCAAACACAACAATAGATGAATATACATTAGTGATTGTATGCTCCTATTCGGGAAATACGGAAGAGACATTGTCTTATTACGACTATGCAGTTAGATTAACTGAGCATGCAATAGTTCTTACAACAGGGGGAGAGCTTCTAAAAAAAGCTAAATCTGATAACATTGAATTTTACCTACTACCTGAGGGTTATCCTCCAAGATCAGCTCTAGGGTTTTCATTAACTTTTCTTATATCTCTGTTTGATAAAGAAGGGATTTCAAATGTAGATTTTGATTGTCTTGAGTCTTTTTCAAAAGAATCATCATCAAAAAAATCTGAAGTATATGCTTTAGCAAAAAAAATTCATAAAACAATGCCCATTATTGTTACTGAAGAGGACCTTTCATCGATTGGATTTCGTTTGAAATCTCAATTAAATGAAAATAGTAAAATGTTATCATACAATATTACAATTCCAGAAATGAATCATAATGAGATAATAGGTTGGGAAAATAATAATATTGATAAAAAATCTTTTTCAATGATTTGGATTCACATTGGTTGGCCAAAAAATATTGAACGAATGAAAATCACAAATGAAATTTTATCAAAAAAAGTTTCCAATGTTGTTCATTTATCAGTTCCTGATAAGGTGCCAAAAAATCTAACATCATTATTTTTCTTAATAAATTATATTGATTGGCTTAGTTATTGGTGCGGTATTCTAAATGATGTCGATATTGATGCTGTGGAATCAATTGATTTACTTAAGAAGAAAATTTCTTAAAAATTATAACTGAGTTATGTCCACCAAACCCAAATGAATTACTCATTGAAATATTTATATCCTTTTTGAGTGCTTCATTTGGAGTATAATCTAGATCGCATTCAGAATCAGAGTTGTTGTAATTGATAGTTGGTGGAATAATTCCATTATTTAGAGTATTTATACATGCAATAGCTTCAATAGCTCCAGCAGCTCCCAGTAGATGGCCTGTCATAGATTTTGTTGAGCTTATAGGTACATTTGTAGCATCTTTACCAAAAACCTTTTTAATGGCTTGAGTTTCTAGCATATCGTTAAAATATGTTGATGTACCATGAGCATTAATATATCCCACTTCAGATGTATCAATTTCAGCATTATTCAGTGCCATAGTTATTGCGTTTGATGCACCAGTACTTTCATTATCAGGTTGAGTAATATGAAAAGCATCATTCGTGATTCCATAACCAATAATTTCTCCAATGATATTAGCGCCACGTTTTTTTGCTTCATCACAATCTTCTAACATTAACATCCCTGCACCTTCTGATAAAATAAATCCATCCCTATCTTTATCAAATGGCCTTGAAGCACCTTGAGGATTCTCATTATTTTTTGATAAGGCTTTCATATTAGCAAATCCTGAAAGAGTAAGAGGGGTGATGCTTCCCTCAGCTCCACCACAAAGAATAGCTTTGGAATAACCATTGGATATTAATCTATATGCCATCCCAATTGCATCAGTAGCTGAAGAACAAGCAGTAGACATTGAAAAGTTTAAACCATGTAAATTATGTTTGATAGCAATTTGTCCACCAGCTATGTTTGGAATCATTTTTGGAACATAAAATGGTGATACGCCACGTTGACCTTTTTTAATTAGTTTTTGATGTTCTTCTTCAAGTGTATGCATACCTCCAACACCTGTTCCAACAATAACTCCAGCTTCAGAGGAACTATAATTAGAATTTTTAAGTGCTTGATCAGCTGCTATTAAACCAAACATTGTAAACCTATCAAGCTTGCGAACCTCTTTAGCTTCAAAGAAATTATTTGGATCAAATTCTTTGACTTCTCCAGCAATTTTTACTGAAAAATTTTCCGTATCAAAGTTAGAAATATAGTCAATGCCTGATATGCCATTTACTAAATTATCCCATAAAGATTGGGAATTAAGACCTAATGGAGAAATTGATCCTTCTCCAGTTATAACTACTCTTTTTTTCAAAATTATTTTGCGTGATTGTTGATGTATTCTAATGCAGCGCCAACAGTAGTAATTTTTTCTGCATCTTCATCAGGAATTTCAAGGTCAAATTCTTCTTCAAACTCCATAATAAGTTCTACAGTATCTAATGAGTCTGCTCCAAGATCATCAAGAAAGCTTGCTTCAGGAACAACTCTTGATTCATCTACACTTAATTTATCTACGATTATATTTGTTACTTTTTCATTTAATGACATAATTAATATCTCCTTATTAATTTAATGACATTCCACCGTCAATATAAAATGTTTGCCCTGTAATATAACTGGCTTCATCGGAACATAAAAATAAAATCATATTACCAATATCTTTTGGTTTTCCAAGTTTTTTTAGAGGAATTCTTTCTAAATATCCCTGTTTCACTGTGTCAGAAAGGTGTGAGATCATGTCAGTTTCAATTAATCCCGGTGCAATGCAATTTACTGTAATATTTCTACGACCAACTTCTTTTGCTAGAGATTTTGTTAAAGCCAATAGACCACCTTTTGAGGCAGCATAATTTCCTTGTCCTTTATTACCATCTGTTCCAGAAATAGAAGAAATATTAATAATTCTTCCATTTTTGTTCTTTACCATATCTTTTAAGACTGTTTTTGTTAAATGAAATGGACCATTAAGATTAACATTCATGACTTGATTCCATTCTTCAGATTTCATTCTTAGTAGAATATTATCCATATGAATACCAGCATTATTGACAAGAACATCTGCATGACCAAATTTTGAAATAACAAATTCATATAGTTTTTCAATTGATTTTTCATTAGAAATATCACTGCAAAATGGATGAATATTTTCTATGTCTCTGATTGAATCTAAAGATTTTTCACTCGTAGCAACTGCTACAACATTAAAATTATTTTGAGCAAGAATAAGAGAAATTTCTTTCCCAATTCCTCTAGATCCTCCAGTTACAATTGCTGTTTTTGTTGAAAAGTTAAGCATAAAACAATTTTATAAGTTTTCAATACTATTATAGGTTGTAATTGTTAATGAATCATCAATTTTTTTGATAATATTGCTTAAAACTTTTTTTGGGCCAATTTCTACAAATTTGTTAGACAATTCGCCTAGCGATTTAATACTTTTTGACCATTGAACTGGATTATCTATTTGTTCAATAAGAGCATTTTTAATTTCTTCAATACTTCTATTTGGTTTTGCATTAAAATTTGAAACAATTGGGAAAGATACTTCATTAAACCTTGAAATATTTATTATATCTGAAAGCTTGTTTTTTGCTTCGGACATTAGTTTGGAATGAAATGCTCCGCTGACACTTAATGGTATTACTTTTGAACCAATACTTTTTAGACTATCCGATGCTAAGTCGATTGATTCTTTACTTCCAGAAATAACAATTTGAGAATCAGAGTTGATATTTCCAATTTGACAATCAAAAGAATCACAAATAGTCTGTATTTTATTAATTGATGTGCCTATAACAGCACTCATTTTACCTGGATTATTCAATTCACATTCATGCATTGCTTTAGCACGAACATCTACAATCTTTAACCCAGTTTCAAAATCAAAAAAATTATTTGCATACAATGCGCTAAACTCACCAAGACTATGTCCAGCCACAGCAACACATTCTTTTTGGTCTTTGATTAAATCAAAAATTATAGTTGAATGTATAAATATAGCTAGTTGAGCATATTGTGTTTGTCTTAATACATTCTCTTCAGCAGAAAACATTATTTCTGAAATATCGAATCCTAAAATTTTATTAGATAGTTCAATCCTATCTTTTGCAATTTGGAATGTATTATAAAGATTTAAGCTCATTCCAGGTCGGTGAGAACCTTGCCCTGAAAAAATGAAACAATTCTTCATTAGTTTTGATCTACAGGTTTTCCTTTATAATAAAGAATTCCATCATGATAGTATGCATGATGAGGTAGATGTTCTACACCTGTATTCTTACATTTTACTGTATGAACAAGAGTGGACTTATAATGAGTCCTTCTCTTTTTAGAACGCGTTTTTGATTGTCTTTTTTTTGGTAACATTTTTTTCCTTAACCAGGTGGCAATATAAACAAATTAATCTTTCTTGTGAAATATTTTTTATAATTCAGTTTTGTCAATCCAGCAATTATATCCAAGCTCAAAATTTATATTTTCAGCTAATTTAACAGCATCATCTCTCGAAGAGAAATTTCCATATCTTACTCGGTATTTATATTCTGAATTAGCATCATTTTTTTGAATGAAAGCATCAATATTTGAAGCATTCAATGCTTGAACAACTTCCATTGCTTCATCAAAAGTTTTTTTAACAGCAATTTGGATTGTATAGTAAAATTCATTATCTATATTTACTGAAGAAGTTTCAGATATTTCTTCTTTGTCTTCTTCAATAACATAATCAAGCCAACTTTCTGTTTGTACCTGCGAAAATAATGCTGAACTGAAAACTAATATTATAATTAATCTCAACATAAAGCTTAGAAAAAGAAGTTTATTTCAATTTTTGCATTTTCATTACTATCGGAGCCATGCGTAGCATTCATTGAAATATCTGTTCCATATTTTGCTCTTATTGAAC
>CACHCR010000005.1 GCA_902578385.1 uncultured Fidelibacterota bacterium
AATTTAGTCAAAAAAAAACAATTTTATGGGTATAATATTAGCATCTAGTTCTCCAAGACGAAAGAAAATTTTAGAAAACTTAGGATACAATTTTCATATTGTAGTTCCGAATATTGATGAACATAATATTAATAACTTGAATCCTATTGATTATGTTATTGATGTTTCTAAAAGAAAGGGATTAAAAATTCATCAAGAATATCCTAATGATTTTATTATATCTGGGGATACAATAATTGAGTTTAATAATAAAATTATTGGAAAGCCTATATCAAAAGAGGATGCATTTAGAACTTTGAATATTTTATCAGGAAAGTCTCATTATGTTATAAGCGCTTTATCTTTAACATTTTCAGATAATCAAATAAATATTTTTGATAGTACTAAGGTTTCATTTAAAAATTTAAGTAAAATAGAGATAGAGGATTATATTAATAAGTTTAATGTTCTTGATAAAGCAGGATCTTACAACGTTGAAGATGCTCAAGAATATTTCATTAAAAATATTGACGGATGTTATAATAATATTGTAGGTTTCCCAGAAGAAAAATTTTTAAAAAGTAAAATTAAACAAACCCTTGATTCACAATGATTTTTTATAACAAATACAAAAAGTTCAGAATAGAAAATAATATTGATTTAAAAGATGTTTCTAAAAGAACGAAAATTGATTTAAAGTATTTACAAGCAATCGAAAGAGGAAAATTTGCTGAGATTCCTCCTGTTTATGTAAAGTTATTTTTTAAAGCTTATATTAGTGAGATAGGAGTTGATATTGACGAAGCTCTATTGGAGTTGGATAGTTTCTTAAATCAAAAAAATAATGCTAAATCATTAAAGTTTGTTCCTGATGAAGGAATGAAAAAATCAAATCTTTTCAAGAAAATAAATAGTGAAAACTTATTTAATTCAACAGTATTCATAGGGATCACCTCTTTTCTTTTAATTCTTAT
The DNA here is from genome assembly GCA_902578385.1 of uncultured Fidelibacterota bacterium. Classification (GTDB taxonomy): domain Bacteria; phylum Fidelibacterota; class Marinisomatia; order Marinisomatales; family Marinisomataceae; genus Marinisoma. Next base: position 954 of record CACHCR010000005.1, read on the forward strand.
GTTAAGTTTTTCTCTTAATTCCAATAGTAATATATCTCAAAAAGATCTTGAAAATGAATTGAGAATTACTAAATCTGATTTAATTGAGTTTTATTCAATAAGAAGCGAAGAAGTTTTGTCAATTGATGATATTTCTATTCCTGTAACAATTAGATTTAAGTCGAATATCGAAAATTATATCAATTTATATGATAATTTTTCTGGAAAAGAATTCTTTATTTTTGATGAAAATATGGGAAATCAATCTAATACATTTACAGAGCAATGGAACGGAGAAGAAAAGTCTTTTTTGATCGCAAATACAGTCGAATACGAATTAATCTTTTTCTCAGATAATTCATACCAAGATTTTTCAAAAAATATAATAAACGATTTTCCTGTTGAAATTATTCTTAAATCAAATCCATTCACGATTACAATTAAAAAATATCTTCCAAAAAACTAGTTTTTATTTTTTTTCTTTTTTTTAAACAATTTTTATTGACTTAGACTTCCTCTGTATTGTAACATAAGTGGTTAATAGTGGGTTAAAATCCCTTATATAGTTATGAGTAGCCAATATACATTTACAGGTCAATTTACGTTTTCAATTGATTCTAAAAATAGAATCAATATTCCTGCACCTTTACGAAAACAATTCTCAGTTAAAGATAAAAAAACTTTTGTTATTACTAGGGGGATTGATCAATGTGCTTGGATTTATCCAATTAATGAATGGGAAATAATTCAGACAGAGCTCAAACAGTTATCTTCTTTATCAAAAACTAATAGAGTTTTTCTTAGAAATCATTTAAGGCATGCTAATATTATTAAATTTGATTCCCAAGGAAGATTTGTATTACCACAGAGTTTGGTTGACTATACAACTATCAAAAAAGATGTAACTATAATTGGTGTTTTAAACAAAATTGAAATATGGAACCCTAACTTGCTCAGAAAAGTCGATCAATCTGATGAAGTTGATGATCAATCATATGAGCAACTTTCAGAAAGAGTAAATATCTGATGGTTAATACTTCATCAACTAACAGCAGACATATACCTGTAATGTTGATGGAGTCATTAGAAAATCTAAAAATTAAAAATAACGGAATTTATGTTGATGGCACTTTGGGCCTTGGAGGACATTCTGATAAAATATTAGAAAAGATTGATTCTGGTATTTTATTAGGAATTGATAGAGATGAAGATTCAATATCAATTGCTAAAAAAAGACTAGAAAATAATAAAAAAATAAGATTCTATCATAATAGCTATCAAAATCTTAGAATTATTTTGGATGAATTAAAAATTGATGCTGTTGATGGTATTCTTCTTGATTTAGGCCTTTCTTCATTTCAGCTCGAAAATAATAAAAGAGGATTTTCACATAAACACGATTCATCTCTTGATATGCGCTTTGATATAAATTCTGAAGATTATACAGCTGAAGAAATTATTCATAAAAATGAATTAACCGATTTAACACAAATTTTTAAAGACTATGGAGAGGAAAGACATGCATATAAAATTGCAAAATTAATTAAAGAGTTAAAAGGTGAAATAGATGTAATGTCAATCACTTCAATTATTGATAGAGTTACTCCATACAAGTTTAGATTAAAGACATATTCAAGAATTTTTCAAGCTCTAAGAATTGCTGCAAACAAAGAGCTAGATCATTTGAAAAGTTTTCTTGATGATTTTGTTGATTTGCTTAATCCTGGAGGAAGGATAGTAATTATTAGCTACCATTCCATTGAAGATAGAATCGTCAAGCATAAGCTTAAAGATTTGAAAAAAAATAAAATCATTGAGCTTATATATAAAAAACCTTTAACACCTTCAGATGATGAAATTTCTGAAAATAAAAGAGCGCGTAGCGCCAAAATGAGAGTAGGAGAAAAAATTGGCTAAAAAAAGAAGATTGAGTAAAGCTGATAAGCTAAAAAGAGAAAATATAAAATGGGTTTTCATGTTTGTTTTACTTGTTTTGACAATAGCAGTTTATTTGGCATCATTTATTGAAGCTGACAAAACACAATCAAGCATTGATTTCAATAAGAAAACTTTAGTGAAACTTACCGAAGATTTAAAAGTCAAAAAAAACTCAGTCGAGAGAATGAAAAGAGCTGATGTCATTTCAAAAAAGGCGAAGGAGATTGGCTTAGTTTCAAGTAACCCAGAGACAATTATTATAAAAATAAATGACTAAAAACTATATAAAATTTAAAAATAGAATAATTTTCATTCATATTGCAATTATGTTTGTATGGATAGGGTTTGCATTCAGATTATTTAATATTCAAATAATAAATAAAATGGATAATCCTCAAGGAATTAAACTTGAAACTGTAAAAGGACTTAGAGGAAATTTTTATGATGTTAATGGTATAAACCTTACTCAAAATCTAACCTTCTATAGGATTGGTGTTCATACAAAAAAAATTACCAATACAGACAATCTTTTAATTGAGTTATCTGATTGTACTGGAACATCTATAGATAGTTATTATGAGAAATTAAATAGTGGAAGAGATTATATTGAGCTTGAAAAGAAAACAAATAGAAATTGCGAGAAACTTCAAAAGAAATATCCGAACGAATTAATAATTAAAAAAAGTTTTAAAAGATATTATCCAGAAGAAAATCTCTTATCTCAAATAATTGGTTTTACAAATATTGATGATTATGGAATATCGGGTTTAGAATTAAAATATAATAAATATTTAGAACCTATAAGCGGTTCAAAGCTTTCTAAAAGAAATGGTCTTGGAATCAAAATTTCTGATCCAACTCTTTATTCTGAATCTGCAAAGAATGGAGCAAATTTAACTTTAACAATTAATAAAGAATATCAAGCAATTTTAAGAGACGAATTAATTACTCAAATGGAAAATGTCGGGGCAACTGCTTCAATGGGATTAATACTGAATCCCCAAACGGGCGCAATATTATCAATGGTAAATCTACCTGATTATAATCCTAATTTTCCTGGCGATTATGATGTGGAATTACATAAGAACAAAATTGTCACTGATTTAATTGAACCGGGTTCAACATTTAAAATTGTTACAATGGCTGCTGCACTTGAAAATAACATCGAATTAACTGATGAATATAATGTTGAAGGGCCATATAATTTTCATAATATCAAAATGATTGAAGATTCTGAGCCACATTCAGTCTTAAATGTCAAAGAAATTCTTGCTTATTCAAGTAATATAGGAACTATTAAAATAGCTGAATCGCTTGGAAAAAAGAGTATTTATAATCAAGCTCGAGAGTTTGGATTTGGAGTAAAAACAGGTTTTGACCCATCTACAGAAGCCGTTGGAATTTTTAGAGATCCTTCCAAATGGAGTTTATCTTCAATGTATAGTATACCAATGGGATATGAGATTTCTTCAACTCCTTTACAAATTGCTATGGCTTATGCTTCTATTGCAAATGGAGGTTTTCTTCTGAAACCTTATATCGTAGAAAAGATTGAAAAGCATGATGATACTATAATTAAAAATCAAAGAAATACTAAAAAAAGAGTTTTATCTCAATCAAATGCAGAAAAATTAAAATCCATGCTTTCACATACTGTAAATCAAGGTAGTGGAAAGTCAGCTGCTATAAGAGGATGGAATGTAGCAGGTAAAACTGGGACTTCAAAAAAACTTATAAACGGACAATATTCTGAAAATGAATTCATTTCAAGTTTTGTTGGATTCTTTCCATCAGAAAATCCTCAACTTTTATGTTTAATCATTTTAGATAGTCCAGATGCGTCAAGAAATTTACATTGGGGCTCAATGTCGGCAGCTCCTGTTTTTAAATCAGTAATGGACAGAGTGATAAACATTGATGATTCGATTTCAGTTTCAAGAAAATCAAAAAATAAGATTAAGAATGAACCAGTTTTAATCCAGAATAATATTGAAAGAATAATTGAGTATGTTGAAATGCCAGATTTATATGGAAAAACAGTTAGAGAAGCATTTTCTGAACTTAAAAAAATTGGAATCAGACCTCAGATAAGTGGAAGAGGTTTGATTATTAGTCAAAGTATAGACCCAGGTAAAAAAATAGAAAAAAAATCAATCTGTATACTTAAAGCAGAAATACAAGAATAAGGAGATAGTTATGTTATTTGAATTTGATGAATTTTCAACGCAAAAAGCAAGAATCAAGGTTTTAGGAGTTGGAGGCGCAGGAGGAAATGCGATTAACAGAATGATTACATCAGGAATGGAAGGTGTAGAGTTTATTGCTATAAATACTGATGCTCAAGACCTTGATAGTAATCCAGCAGAGACTAAGATTCAAATTGGAAAAGATTTAACCAAAGGTTTAGGAGCTGGCGCAAAACCTGAAATTGGAAGAAAAGCAATAATGCATGACAAAGAAGCAGTTTCATCATTAGTTGCAGGTTCAGACTTAGTGTTTGTTACAGCTGGAATGGGTGGAGGTACTGGTACGGGCGCAGCTCCAGTTGTAGCTAAGATTTGTAAAGAGCTTGGGATTTTAACCGTTTGTATTGTAACCCTACCATTTAATTTTGAAGGTCCAAAGAAAATGTCAGCGGCAATGAAAGGAATCTCAACAATGAGGAACTTTTGTGACACTTTAATTGTAATACCTAATGAAAAATTATTATCAGTGATTGATTATAATACAACTCTTGAAGAAGGATTTTCAGAGTCTGATTCTGTTCTATTGCAGGCTGCTCAAAGCATCTCTGATTTAATTAATAAGCAAGGAAATGTAAATATTGACTTTGCTGATGTAGAAACAGTTATGAGTGGAATGGGAGATGCAGTTATGGGAACTGGTACTGCTCGTGGTGAAGAAAGAGCTGTTCTTGCAGCACAGCAAGCAATTTGTAGCCCTCTATTGGACAATCAATCAATTAAAGGGGCAAAAGCTGCTTTGGTTAATGTAACAGGAAATAAAAAAATGACAATGCGAGAAGTTGATGCAGCTACTAAACTTATTTATGAAGAAGCTGGTCAGGAAGTTCATTTGATTTTTGGATGTGTTGTAGATGAAAATATGGATGATGAGTTAAAGGTTACTGTAATTGCTACAGGATTTAATCGTACCCCGATTGAGGATGTTCAATACAAAAAAGAAATTCAAAAGAACGAATTTCACAAAAATACTAACGATTTAATGGAATCTTCAAATACAACACTTTTTAATCAACGAAATGAAAACACTTTGGAAGAAGAAACTTTGGAAGAAGAAAATGAGGGTCCAACACTAGTTTTTGATGACTTTGATCAAAGCGAAGCCTTAGAAGTTCCAGCATACATAAGAAAACAAAATAAATGAAATTTGAAGGAAAAAATGTAGGTATAGTAGGTTTAGGTAAAAGTGGTTATTGGGCATCTAAATTAGCAAAAAACTTACACTATAATGTTTTTGTATCTGATACAAATTCTAAAATCGATACATCTATGATTGGTGATTTAGAAAATTTAGGTGTTGAAATAGAGCTTGGTAAACATACTAATAAGATTTTGAATTCAGATATAATTATTAAATCGCCCGGTATTTCAAATGATATTGAAATATTAAAAAAAATAAAAGAATCTGATATTCCTATTATTAGCGAGATAGAATTCGCCGGAATGATATCAAATGTTAAAAATATTTGTATTACTGGAACAAATGGTAAAACAACTACAGTTTCATTGATTGATCAAATTTTAAAAGAAGATTTAAATGTTTTAAAATCTGGAAATATTGGAATACCTTTCTCTCAAATTGTTCTTGAACATAGACTATATGATAAAAATGATATTGATTATTGTATTTTAGAGTTATCAAGTTTTCAGCTTGAACATTGTTCTCATTTAAAAAAAGAGATTTCAGCCTTTATTAATATTTCAAATGATCATTTGGATAGATATGAATCTTTTAATGATTACTTCAATACAAAATTAAAAATTTTTGAAAATTCAAAATATTGTTTTTTTAATAATGAAGATAAAATTTTAAAAGAAAAAATTAAAAATGACAATATCGATAAAGAACCATTTTCAACTCAAGAAGATAAAGGAAATTTCTTTTTTGAAAATAATAAAATATTTTCTAATGATAGAAGTATTTCAATAAACATAGATGAGATTTCAATAAAAGGTATTCATAATATTTCTAATATAATGATTGCAGCTGAAATAGCTCATAAGGTTGGTATTAAGAAAGAAAATATTTTCAAAGCTATAAAGAATTTTAAAGGATTAGAACATCGATTTGAATTTCTTAAATCATTTAATAGCATAGATTATATAAATGACTCAAAGTCGACAAATGTTGACTCAACAGTTAAAGCCTTAAAATCAATCACGAAAAAAGTAGTTTTAATACTTGGCGGTATTCCTAAAGAAAATGATTTTAATGAGATTCTTTTATATAAAAGTAAAATCTTAAAAATAGTTGTATATGGTGAAGCAAAGGACATGATTTATGATTCACTATCTCAAGAGGTCGAAGTTCTAAAAATTCATTCATTTGATGATGCAGTTCATTTAGCAATAAAGAATGCAATTAAAGATAGCGTTGTTTTGCTTTCACCTGGCTGTGCAAGCTTTGATCAATTTAATAATTATGAAGAGAGAGGAATTAAGTATAAAAATATTATTGAAAGGTTTTATGCATGAATATTAAGGAGCAAGGTCAAGATAGATTTTTATTTATGGCTGTTATAGCATTGATTTCATTTGGTTTATTTATGCTTTTTAGTGCTAGTTGGGTTAAATCATTAGAAATTACTGGAGGAGAATCTAGAACATACTTTCTAGTCAGTCAAATGATCAAACTAATACCGGCATTTTTTATATTTATATTATTAACAAAAATTAATTATAGAAGATTACAGTTTTTCTCCCCTTATTTATTATTCATTTCATTTCTTTTGCTAGTATATACTAGGTTGCAAGGATGTGATGGAGATTCCTGTAGGTGGTTATCTATTGGACCTATTTCTTTCCAAACCTCTGATATTGCTAGATTTTCAATGATACTATTTTTAGCAAGTTATATTGATAATAATTATAAGTATATGCAGCAATTTGTTAAAGGTATTGTAATCCCTCTTTTAATAATCTCTCCTATAGCATTTATGATAATCATTCAACCTGATAATTCAACCACTCTTATTCTTTTAATGATTGCCTTTACATTATTATTTGTCGGTGGTGCATCTTTAATTCAGCTTGCAACAATTGGAGTATTATCCGTTAGTACTATTGGTATTTTTATTTTAAATGAAAAAAATTATGCTTTAGGAAGAATTTTGTCATTTATAGATCCTTCAAGTTCTGCTTCAATAGGTTACCAATCAAATCAGGCTTTGATAGGTTTAAAGCAAGGAGGATTGACAGGAATGGGTATAGGTGAAAGTATACAAAAGTATTCCTATTTACCAGAAACACATACGGACTTTATCTTTGCAATAATTGGAGAAGAGATGGGTTTCATTACCGGAAGTATTTTAATGCTCGTTTATTATATAATATTTTATAGAGCTGTACAAATTTCTAAAAAATCAAATGATATTTTTGGAATTATATTATCTATCGGGTTCGGTTTAAGTATAACAATATATGCTTTTATAAATATCGGAGTTGTTATTGGTATTATTCCAGTCACTGGCGTTCCTTTGCCATTTATAAGTTATGGAGGTTCATCGTTAATCATAAACTTAATGATGGTTGCAATTCTTCTGAATATAAGTAAGGCCCAAAGAAAGCTTAATGTGAAAAGATGGAGATTAAGAGTAAATGCATAAGCAAAATATACTTTTATGCGGAGGAGGTACTGGAGGACATTATTATCCCTTAATGGCTATAAAAAAAGACTTAGAATTAAAATCTGATTTTAAGTTTTTATATGTTGGGGCAAAAAAAGGAATAGAAAATTCAAAAATAAAAAACGAAAGAATTGATTATAAGCTTGTTTCAATATCTGGCATTCAAAGAAAAATTTCAATTAGCTCAATTTTTAATAATACTAAAGTTTTTGTCAATATTTTGATTGGATTTTTTATTGTAGCACTTTTTTTCAAAAAACATAGACCTAAGCTTGTAATATCAACGGGAGGATATTCATCATTTTTACCTTTGCAAGTTGCAAGACTTTTTAATATACCGTACGTCATTCATGAACAGAATTCCTATCCAGGTATTGTAACAAAAATGTTTGCTTCAAATGCTAAAGGAGTATTTTTAGGATTTCAAAATGCTGAAAAATACTTAAAAAATGCAAAAACAATTTTTACAGGAAATCCTGTCTTGATTTCTGACTCAAAAGCAGTGCATTTAAATTTTAAAAATGATTTAAAAACCCTATTGGTTTTTGGCGGAAGTCAAGGATCTCAATTTCTTAATAAAAAAATTGTGAATTTATTGAAAAATAAAAATCTAGAATTTTTAAATATTATCTGGATTGTTGGTAAAAAAAATTATCAATCATTAAAACATTTACAAAATGATAATGTAATAATTTATGATTATTGTAATCAAATGTCTTCAATGTATAACGCAGTAGATATGGTTGTATCAAGATCTGGAGCAATGACAATTGCTGAACTAATTAAGTTTAAAAAACCATCTATCCTTGTTCCTTTTAAGTTTTCATCTGAAAACCATCAACATTATAATGCTAAATTTCTTCAAGATAGTTTATGCTCAAGCTTAATCGAAGAAGATTCTTTTGATAAAGAAACTTTTATTAATACCCTTAAAAATATGTGTGAAAATGAAAGAATTTTAGATTCCATGAAAGATAATTTTAATAATATTTTAATACCAGATTCTTTAAATATGATTTCAAATTTCATTTTGGAGGAAAGATATGCTCTATAGCGTTAAGAAAGTTCATCTAATAGGAATTGGTGGTATTGGTATGAGCGGCATAGCTGAGCTTCTATCAAATAAAGATTTTATAGTTACAGGATCTGATATTTCTGATTCTCCTAATGTTCAAAGGTTAAAAAGTCTTGGAATAAAAATTACAATTGGACATGATAAAAATAATATTTCTGATTCTGAGCTTATAATTTATTCTGATGCAATACCGGATGATAATGTTGAGCTTAAAGAAGCTATTTCCAAAAATTTATTAATTTACTCTAGAGCTAAAATGATATCAGAAATAGCGAAGTTAAATAATTCAACTGTTGCTATTGCTGGAACTCATGGTAAAACAACTACCACTTCGATGGTTGGGAGTATATTAAAAAATTTGAATTTAGATCCAACTATAATTGTAGGAGGAGTTGTTAAGTCTCTTGATTCAAATTCAGTATTAGGAAGTGGGGATACATTTGTTGTTGAAGCAGATGAGTATAATAAAAGCTTGCTTCATTTGAATCCTACAATTGCAGTTATAAATAATATTGATTTTGAACATATTGAATGTTACAAGGATCTGGATGATTTAAAAAAAACGTTTATACAATTCGCAAATTCTGTTCCTTTCTACGGGAAGGTCTCGGTCTGTTTGGATTCAGAAAATATAAAATCTATTATCAAAAAAATTGATAAGCCTTTAATTACTTATGGGATTGAAAATTCAGATGTAGATATTAAAGCAGAGAATATTCAACAAAAAGATGGAAAAACAACTTTTAATATCATAATCAATAATCAAGTATTCAAAGTTAATTTATCAGTTCCAGGAAAATATAATGTATATAACGCACTTGCTGCAATTTCAGTTTGCTTTATAATGGGGATTGATATTAGTAGTGCATGCAAAGCTTTAAGTGGTTTTAGTGGAGTTAAGAGAAGATTTGACATCAAATCAAAAAATAATGTTATGATTGTTGATGATTATGCACATCATCCTGTTGAAGTTTTTAGCGTGATTAATGCAGTTAAGGATAATTGGAATAAAAAATTAACTGTTATTTTTCAACCCCATCTTTTTTCAAGAACTAAGGAATTTTATAAAGACTTCGCAAAATCTTTGATGAAAGCTGACAATGTTATGATTACTGAAATTTTTGCATCAAGAGAAAAAGATGATAATTCTATAACCTCTCAATTGATTGTAGATGAAATGATCAAATTAAAGCATCCAAATGTATCTTTTGTTCCACAAGCTGATATAGTTGATAAAGTAAAATCATTAGCAACAAACGAAGATATATTTTTAACAGTAGGTGCTGGAAATATTTGGAGATATTCAGAGGAATTAGGAAAGTATTTTAATGATTAAAAATATTGTTAATAAGATTAATAGTAAAACATCCTCATTATGCTTGATTGATGAGCCACTAAAGAAGCATACTACTTATGGTATTGGTGGTCCAGCAGAGTTAATGATTTTTCCTAAAAATAAAAAAGATTTAATTAATGCTATTCAGATAATAAATGATAATAAAATGGAATTAACTATTCTTGGATCAGGCTCAAATGTTCTTATCAGTGATAATGGAATTAAAGGTGCAGTAATTTCACTTAAAAATACGCTAAAAAATATTGAAGTAAGTGGAAACAACCTTTACGCTGAATGTGGAGCTATGCTAGGGAGGATAGTAAAATTAGCTGTTAAAAATAATTTAATTGGTTTAGAGAATCTTAATGGAGTTCCAGGTACTTTAGGTGGTGCGTTAATAATGAATGCTGGAGCGTGGGGTGGTGAAATTTCAGAAAATTTAGTATGTGTTGAACTTATTAATTCAAAAAATGAGCTTAAAAAAATACCAAAGAATGAAATAGATTTTTCATATAGAAAATCATCTTTTACTAAAAATGATATATTATTATCAGCTGACTTTAATCTTAAAAAAGCTAAGGATGATATAATTAGTGAAAACTTTGTAAAAGCACAAACTGGTAGAAAAAATTCTCAACCTCTAAATAAAAGATCTGCTGGTAGTTTATTTAAAAATCCAAAAAATAATTCTGCAGGAAAGCTCATTGATGAGGCAGGTCTTAAAGGTTATAGCATTGGAGATGCAAAAATTTCTGAAAAACATGCTAACTTTTTTATCAATGATGGAAAAGCATCTTCTAATGATATGCTCAAACTAATAAAAAAAGCACACGACACGGTTAAAGAGCAATTTTCTATAAAACTCGAGCTTGAAGTAAAGTTGATGGGCTTTAATGAAAATGAAATTGAGGGATTATGTTAAAGCAATTTTATATATCGACTCTAAATTTTATAATATTTGTTGTTTTAATTATAGGTTTGTGTTTATTGTCTTTAAGCTGGGCAAATTTTAAGAAAATTTATCAAGTTGGAGAGATTAATATTTATGGAGCAAATTTTTTTGATAGATCAATTATTGAAGAAAAAAGTTCAATCTTAAAATCAAGTAACATTTTAAATAATAATTTAAAAAATCATAAAATTGAAATATTACAATTTGACCATATAGTTGATTGTAAAATTTCAAGACAATTTCCGTCAACAATTAATATAACTATTTATGAGAGAGAGCCAATAGCTCTAATTAGTAGCGATGAACTAATTATTTTAGATTCTAATGGAATATGTTTACCTGTTGAACATTGTGATTTATCGTTACCCATCTTAACTAACTTCAAAACAAATCCTGAGTTATATCCAAAGGGTTCAAAAACAGCATCAACAAATGTAATGAGTTCCGTTGCATTGATGAAGTTTACTAAGGATAGTCATCCAATAATCTATGATGAAATTTCAGAATTTGTTTTTAACGAAAATAGCGAATATGAAATAATTTTAAAAAATGGTAAAACGAGAATACTCCTTGGATCAAATATGCTTTCACGAAAGATAAAGTATTTAGATTCATTTCAAAAGACCATTAAAGATAATAAACAAATTACGGATTTTAAATACATTGATTTAAGGTTTGATAATCAAGTAATAGTTAAAGAAGCATAATGAGAAATAAGATACAAATTGCATTTGATTTAGGATCATACAGTATTAAAAGTGCTGTTGGAAGAATTTTACCAGATGGAAAAATAGAAATTCTATCAATAGCGGAGATTCAAAGTGATAGTATTGATTGTGGTGACATAATTGACAAGGATTTATTGCTTTCTCATCTTGAAATATTAATTGAAAAAATGGAAAAAGATGCAAAAATAAATATTGATGAAGATGCTTGGGTTTCTGTTTCAGGTAGAGGAATTAAGTCCATCAATTCATCTACTCGAATTAGATCAAGGGAAAATACAGATTTTGAAATTGACGACGAGATTAAACAAAAACTTCTCAACCAATGTTCTGACGTACAAGTTTCTTCTGACAGGTATGTTTTGCATAATATTGAACAAGGATATTACATAGGTAGTTCTCCGCTAATAAGAAACCCTGTTGGAATGGTAGGTAAATCTATTGATGCAAAAACTCATGTAATACATGTAAGAAATTTTAATCTTACACAATTGGATCATTGCTTTAATGAAGACTTGAGTATTGAACCATTTCCAGTATTTGATGGATATGCTGCATCATCATCAAATTTAACTCATGATGAGAAAGATCTTGGAGTTATTTTTATTGATATAGGCTCAGATAAAACTAATATATTATTTTTTAAAGATAACTATTTGATTCATTCAAAAGTAATACCAATGGGATCTAAGTATGTTACTAAAGATATTGCAGCATATCTTCAAACATCAATTAAAGAAGCTGAAAGAGTAAAAATAGAAAATGTATCTGCTTTTGCTGATTTTGCAGATGAAGAAAATATTTTTGAAATAGAAATTCCAAATGATGATTTAAAGAAAAATGTAAATGAGAAGGAGATTTCAAAAATAGTGGAATTAAGATTTGAAGATGTTATAGATCAGGTACTTATTCAAGTAAAAAGTATTGGAAAATCAGTTACTGATTTTAAATCTGGAATCAAAATTTCTGGCGGAGGATCAAAAATTAGAAATCTAGATTTATTATTTAAAAAGCACTTTGCAGATGTTCCAATAGATTTTATGAAATTAAATAATATTGTTTATAAGGAAAATTTAGAGGATAAAAGAGAGCTAATTACTTTAATAGGTTTGTTAGCTTGGCCAATATTTAATGTAGAGGATAAATCTTCTTCATTACAATTAAAAGATATAGGCAGTTTAAGAAAAAGTATATCATCTCTATGGAAGGGTATTTTTGAATAATTTTGGTTGGCTACCATAAAGAAAGATAGCTCCCGATTTCATTGAAGTTGGGAGCATCTTTTAATCTTTGCTATCTATCTTCGTTCTATTAAATTCTGAACTATGACAAACTTTTGGGAAGACCTAAAGAAAAATATAACTGAGTGGAGTATTGTTGCTTCAGAAAAAGCTGAAGAATTTACTCATGCAAGCAAGTTTAGAATTGATATTATTCAGTTAGAAAGAAAATTGTCAAGTCTTTATGTCAAACTTGGACTGTATGTTTTTTCAAAAACCAAAGATAAAAACGTATTGAATTTTGTTGGAGATAAGAAATATCTTTCAATTGTTGACAACATTGATTCAATTAAGTCAAATATTTCGGATATAAAGAAAGAAATTAATCATGAAGAAAATACATCTGATAAAGAGTTAAATAATGATAAATAAGAAAAAATTTTCATTTCAGTTTCTTTCATCAGAAAAACTTCATCAAGTAAACTTTTCTATTTCAAACTTTTTAATTTTTTTTACAGTTTTTACTGTTTCATTTATTGCCATAAACTATTCTTTAACACAAAAATTTTCTGATGAATATTATAAAGAAAAATTGAAGCAGACCGATGAAAAGTATTCTGCAATTTCACAAGAATTAATTGACAAAATTTCAAAACTTGAACAGGAATTAAAACTTATAGAAGAAAAGGATTCAGAATTAAGAACTTATGCTACTTTAGCTCCATTAAGTGATGATGTTAAAGCTAAAGGAGTCGGTGGTTCTACTATTGAAGATTCATCAACTGAAGATTTAGATGGTAGTAGTATAATGTTATTGAAAGATAGAGTAGACTCTCTTGCTTTTGCAGTTGATATCCAAAAAGATAGTTATAATACAATTTTTAATAAAATTAAATCAAACGAAAAAATGTTTAGGCATATTCCCTCAATTGCTCCTGTTAAAGGTTATATAGGGTCTAGATACGGATATCGAACAGATCCAATTGATGGAAAAAGAAGAATGCATTCAGGGCTTGATTTTCCAGTTAATTTAAATACAGATGTAGTTGCTACAGGAGACGGAGTAGTTACTAAAGCACAGTATGATTCTGGATGGGGTAGATATATTAAAATCGATCATGGTTACGGTTATGAGACTATATATGCGCACCTTTGGAAAATTAATGTTAAAAAAGGTCAAAAAGTTAAACGCGGCGATAAAATTGGTAAATCTGGAAATAGTGGAAGGGCTGCTGGTTTTCATCTTCACTATGAAGTACATAAGAATAACAAAACTGTAGATCCATTAAGATATTTCTTTACTGGATATATAGACTAATGAATACTTCTATAATTAAAAAGTTTGCCTTAGAAACTTATGGCTGTCAAATGAATGTCGCAGACTCTGAGCTTGTTGAAGGTATTTTGACTAATCTTGGTTTAGAAAAGACCTCAGATTATGATGAAGCAGATGCAATTTTTTTGAATACGTGTGCAATCAGAGAAAATGCCGAAACTAAAGTACATTCTAAGTTAGGAAATCTTCAAAAAATTAAGCTTAATAAACCCCATTTAATTATTGGTGTTTTGGGTTGCATGGCACAAAATCTAAAAGATGATTTATTGAAAAATAAACCTTATGTAGATATTATTTTGGGTCCTGATTCTTACAGAAAAATTCCTGATTTGATTAATAGGCATGTCACTGATAATAAAAGTATTGTTGATACAAAACTTTCAAGATATGAAGTATATGAAAATTTGTTTCCATCTAGAGGGGATACTTTTAATGCTTGGGTTTCAATTATGAGAGGGTGTGACAAATTCTGTTCTTTTTGTATTGTACCCTTTACTAGAGGAAGAGAGCGTAGTAGGAGTGTAGAAAGTATCGTTAAAGAAGTTAAAAAAGCTGTTGACCAAGGTTTTGTTGAGATTACACTTTTAGGACAAAACGTTAATTCTTATAATTTTGAAGGTAAATCTTTTTCAGACTTATTATTAGATGTTTCTAATATTGATGGAGTTAAAAGAATTCGATACACCTCTCCTCATCCTCAAGATATCAATCAAGAATTATTGGAGGTAATGGCATCAAGACAAAATATTTGTAATTATGTTCATTTTCCAATGCAGTCTGGTTCAAATGAAGTTCTAAAAAGAATGAATAGAACATACACTAGAGAACATTTTTATGATATGGCCATGAAAATTAGAGAAATTATGCCTAGTTGCGGTTTATCTACTGATATTATTGTTGGTTTTCCCGGAGAAACAGATGATCAATATAGAGAAACTTTAGACTTGATGGAAGCTATCAAGTTTAATTCAGCATTTACATTCAAATATTCACCAAGACCATATACAAAAGCAGAGCAATTTTCTGATCAAATATCAGAACAAGTCAAAAAAGATAGATTAGATGAAATGTTAATACTTCAAAGAAAACACACATTAGAATTAAATCAAAAAATGGTAGGTTCATTTCAAAAAGTATTAATTGAAAAAGAGAGTAAAAAATCAAATATGCATTGGGCTGGAAGAACTGATTCTAATGAATGGGTGATAATTGAGAAAAATAATAGTAATATTAAAGATATTGTGCCAGTTGAAATTACTGGTGCAACAGGTGTAATATTGCATGGAAAAGAAATCACAGGAGCGTAATGTTTAGAGTCATAAGAGTTTTACTTATCTTGGGAGTACTAGCAGGTACTTTTTTGCTTTTTGACAAAAATAGTGAGAGTATAACGATTTATTTTTTTAGAGATAATGGATATGATATACCTGGATATCTTGCTTTTATTGGTTTCATTATGATTGGTGTGATTATAGGCTATATTATATCTCTAAAATCAGTGTTCTCCTACAGATCAGAAATTTCCAAACTAGTTAAGTCAAATAAAGAAATTTCAGAAGAGCTTGATAGTTTAAGAAATGTAGCCGTAGGCGAAGAATTTAGTTTCTCCGATAAGGAGTAATTATTTGGAATTTTTAGTTCTAAGCAATTTCCAAATTTTTTTAATAATTCTATCAGTTATTGTACTGATAATTTTCACTTTAGTTAATAATCGTTCAAAGAATATCCCAACTGATACTGAAGCATTTAATTATGCATTAAAAGCATTAGTAGATGGCGATAAAGACAAAGCTTATAACTTATTAAGAGATATTATTTCTAAAGATTCAAATAATATTGATGCATATTTATTACTCGGAGACATTGTTAGAGAAAAAGATGTAAATCAAGCAATAAAAATTCATCAAACAGTAGTATTGAGGCCTCAAATAACTAAAGAAAAAAAAATTGAGGCTCACAAAGCTTTAGCAAAAGACTTTCTCAAAGACAAAAATATAATTAGAGCAGAAAGTGAATTAAATAACATCTTACATATTGATTCATCTAACAAGTTTGCTCTAAGAGAGTTAAAGTATATTGCTACAGAAAATAAAAATTGGAAAGATGCGCTTAAATTAGAAAAAAAGTTAATGAAAATAGACATTAACCATAAAAAAAATGATGAATCTATGTTGAATTATTTTATTGCTATGGATTATAAGTCAAAAGATAATATTAAAAATTATGTTTACTATCTTGAAAAAAGTGCTAAATCTGAAAATATTTATCCTGATTCTGCACTAGAGCTTGCAAATCATAACATGAGTAATGCTGAATTAGCAATTTCATATTACAAGCTTTATGCGAAGCATATGCCATCTCAAAGAACTGTGGCATTTAATAAGATAGAAAATATTTTATTTGATAGTCAAAAATATGATGAAGTTGAAAATCTTTATAGAAGTTTATTAGAAAATGATTTTGATGGATTTGCTCTAAATAGATTAATTGATATTTTATTAGAAAAAAATGAAGTTTCAGATGCTAATGATCTTGTAGATAAATTTATGAAAAGTAATCATACTTGCCATTCTATAAGATTAAATAAATTAAAATTAGAATCAAGCAGTTTTGAAGTGAGAAAATCTATTTCTTCCTTATGCAATGAGATGATTAAAGATGAAATTATTAAGTAAAACAATAATATTTTGCAGCACTATTGTTACTTTGATAGCTCAAAACGCCAATTTAGATCTTAGGTATGAACAAGCAATAAAGCTTACAAATGCGGATGATGCTTTAAAAATTTATGAAGAAATTATTAGCTCGAATCTGGAATCTGATTATGTATGGCTTTCAAAGTTAAAAAAAGCCGAAATGTATTATGCTCGAGGTTCTTATATTACATCTTCAAATATTTTGAAAGAGTTTAATTTAAAAGCTCCAATTCACCTCCAAAGTCAGTCTGCAAAAAATTTATTATATAAATCGTTAAATGCTGCGGGAGAATCAGACACATTAAAAGTTTACCAAAAATTATTATCATCAAAAAAAACCAAAAAAAATTCAGCAAAAACTTCTAAGAATAATAAAGTATGGTTTATCCAGTTTGGTGCTTTTTCTTCATTGGATAACGCTAAAGTCCTTAAAGAATCATTAGATGAAGAAAAAATAAGTGACACACGAATTGATCAAGTATTTAGAAATGGAAGAATGATTTATTATGTTAGAAGTTCACATTACAATTCATATGATAAGGTATTAAACAAAAGTAAGAAGCTTAAAGGAAAGACTAAGTTTACTATTGGCGGTTTTTAAAATTACTTTTTCGCAGCAAGATATAATCTATGTAAGATTATCAAAATTAAAGTTATCCCCACAATATCATTAAAAGGGGAGGGTAGTGATAAGTTTGGCCAATAGTTTTTATCAAAGAATAAAGGAACAGCTATAAAAATTGCCATTAAAGCTTCCCCAGTAATTAACCCAGAAGCTATTAAAAGCCCATTATTTTTACCTTCATCTGAAGCGCTTTTACTAGCTATATGATTAAGCATTCCTCCAATAAAAATGGGAAGAGTTAATTCTATTGGAAGATATATTCCAATAGCTACTGCTAAAATCGGAACCCTAAAATCTGCATTTCTATATGCCTGGTATTGATCAATTAGAATGATAATGATTCCTAAAAAAGCTCCTGCATAAATCATTCCCCATTCTAAGTTTCCAGCAAAAACTCCATTGGCAACATTAGTCATTAGAACTGCTTGGGGAGCAGGTAAATCAGAACTACCGATGCCATAAGCCTCATGAAGAAGTGTCAAAACAATTCCAAGTGTTAAAGCAGCACTGACAACACCTACTAATTGCATAATTTGCTGCTTCCATGGAGTAGCACCTACTATATTTCCAGTTTTTAGATCTTGAAGGTTGTCACCACCAATTGCTGCTGCACAACACACAACTGCACCAATTAATATTGCTGCAGCTGCTCCTTTTGATGAATCAACATCAAAAAAGGTAATAATAAGTAATGAGCTAAATAATATAGTTGCAATTGTAACACCTGATATAGGATTATTTGATGATCCAACGACTCCTGCCATGTATGCAGCCACTGCAGAAAAAAGAAAGCCAAAAATTGCCATTACAAAAGATAAAATAATTGCCGAAGTCCATGATCCTATAATTCCAAAGTATGTTAATGATATAGGAATTAACATCATCACAATAGCCATAAAAACATAATTAATTGGTAAGTCCCTTTCTTCGAGAGAAATATTATCTGAGCTTTCTCTGAGTGTTTTCAAACTTAATTGAATGCTTTCAATCAAAGGTTTTGCAAGTTGAATTACAGACCAAATTCCGCCAACAACCATAGCGCCTACACCTAGATATCGTATTTTTGCATTCCATATTATATTTGCACTTTCAAAGTAATTATCACCCTCAAATCCATATAGGTAAGAGTAAATAGGAATTGCCACAGCCCATGAAATAAGTCCACCAGTAAAAGCTAAAATACCAATATTTCTACCAACAATATATCCTACACTAAACAATGAAGGAGATAGACTTGCTCCCATTCCAAATAATGCTCCTTTAATAGCTACTGCTCCTCCAAGAGCACTTGACCAAACACCAAATGCTAATTCTCCAAGTTTTACTACTCCTCCCACAAGAGCAGAGAAACCAATCATTTTTAAACTTTTTTGGGATTTTTCAGCATCTGTTTCATGTCCTGTTTTTAAAACAGCTGCTGTTGCAACGCCTTCTGGAAAGCGTAATTGTGCTTTTAATATTAATGCCCTTCTTAGAGGAACTGTAAATAATGCTCCAAGAATTCCACCAACCATAGCAATTTTTGTTACTTCCCAGTAGCTAATGGTATCCCAATAGCCAACAAGTAGAAGAGCAGGTAGTGTAAAAATAACTCCAGCAGCTAATGATTCTCCAGCCGATGCTGCAGTTTGAACAATATTATTTTCTAATATGTTAGATTCTTTAAAAAGTCTAAGTATCCCCATTGACATTATAGCTGCAGGAATGGAAGCAGAGATAGTCATCCCAGCATAAAGGCCTAAATATGTCATGGCAGATGATAGAATTATTGATAGAAAAATACTTAAAAAAAACGCTTTGACTGTAATCTCATTTTTCATAATCTTAACTTAATAAATTTTTAAAGTAAAAATGAAAAAAACTATTCTAAGCATAACAATTCTTTCTTTTACCTTCCTTAGTTTACATGTACATAGTCATAAACATGAGCATGCATTCGATGAAGATCATGCTTCAGATCATATTACGGTAGAGGAAGATTGTGGTTTTTGTTTGTTCAATAGTGAGGATTCATTAGCAGAATCGTCGACATTTTCTGCAAAAATTCACTTTAAAAATATTTCTTTAGAAAAGTATATAGTCAACTATATATCTTTCAGATTATCTTGTTTCTTAAACAAGTCCCCCCCCTCAATAATTAACTCATGACAAGTTGATATCAGTTTTTGATATCAAAGTTTTAACAAATCATTTTAGGAGAAAAAATGAAAAACTATTTTAGTTTAATAATATTAATAAGTGCACTATTTGCACAAAACGAAGTGGCAGAATCTGATTCATTGAATCCGATTTCACTTGAAGGTGTTGAAGTTTATTCATCTTTAAGAAGTGTCAATGAAGGTGATCTTGCTGCTTCTGCTATTATTTTTAATGATGAATTAAAAGTAATGGAAGGACAACACTTTAGTGACTTACTTTTAAAAGTCCCTAATTTGAATTATGCTGGTGGTACTTCTAGACCAAGATATTTTCAAATTAGAGGTGAAGGTTCTGTTAGCAGATATGCAGACCAAGGACCTCCAAGTCCTTACGTTGGATTAGTTTTGGATGGAATGGACCTATCTGAACTTGGAATGATTACACCATTATTTGATATGCAACAAGTTGAAGTATTAATGGGTGTTCAAACCAGTTTATTCGGTGCGTCAGCTTCAGGTTTAATAAACTTCAAAACAAACGACCCTACAGATGAAAAGGGTGGTTATGTTATGACTCAATTTGGTTCATACAATACCTATACCAATGGTCTTGTTTATAATTTGCCGTTTGAAAATGGATGGAAATTAAGACTTGTTGGTCATTCTAATGTATCAGATGGGTACAAAGAGAATGTTGCATTAGGTGATAACTATTCTTCTGCGGATAGAAATGAAACATCTTTAAGAGTTAAAATGCTTAAAGAAGGTGATTTAATTACTCAAAAATACACCATAATTCATTCTGATTTTGATAATGGTTATGATAATTGGGCACCAGATAATAATACCGACAACATTACGTATTCTGATAATCCAGGAAAAGACAGTCAAAAGTCACAAATTTTTATCGCTGACTATAAATATGATTTAGGTGAGCAAATTGTAGACTTTAATATTGGAATGTCAAGTAATGAAACATTGCACAGTTACGATTCTGACTGGGGTAACTATGACTTCTGGCTTAACTTCGATGGTGATGACCATCATGAAGATGACCATGATGATCATGGTGACGAGCATGGAGATGATGATCATGATGATGATCATGACGATGACCATGGAGATGATGACCATGATGATGACCATGACGATGACCACGATGATTTTGATTACATGTCATATGATTTCTTTGATTCATTTGAAAGAGATATTGATACAAGAACAGTTGATTTAAGATTTAGATCAAACGTTAATGACAATAATAGAGTTGACTATGTTTTTGGATTGTATAATTCTACTTATGAAGAAACAACAGATGCTGCTGGATACGTTTTTGGCGGATCTGCTACTGGATTATCTACAGGGTATGATATTATTACAAAATCATTATATGGTGAACTAGCATATAATTTCAAAAATTCATCAACTTTAGCTGTTGGTTTCAGACATGAAGCAAGAGACATTGATTATTTTGATTTTGAAAATGCTAGCGGAAGTTTTGAGTTAGATGGCGACTGGAATACCTCATTCAAGGTTTCATATGAGATGCATCCAACAAGTAATCTTCATTGGTATATTTATGCTGCTGAAGGTTATCATCCGGCAGGAATTAATCAAAATCCATATTTAGATCTTGAAGACAAGACTTACGATGATGAAATCTATACTGATGTAACAACTGGAATTAGATGGTATACTGATAACATTAAATTGACAACTTCATTGTTCTACTTAGAACATGATGGACACATCTTTGAAGCAACTGAACAATTAGATCCAGCAAATCCTAATGCTTTTGCATTTTTTAAACAAAATGCAGATTCAGGATATGAATATGGAACTGAAACTCATGGTCAATTTCAATTTTCAGATAAATTATCTATGGGCTTAACTTTAGGTTATATGAGTTCTGAAATTCATTTTGGAGACCATGATGACCACGGTGGACATGATGACCATGGAGACGATCATGATGATCACGGAGATGATGACCATGATGATGACCATGACGATGACCATGATGATGACCATGGAGATGATGACCATGATGACCATGGAGATGATGACCATGACGACCATGGAGACGATCATGATGATCATGGTGGACATGAAGGACATGCCGATCACGGACAAAAAGCTCATGCTCCAAATTGGAATTATAGCTTATCATTTAACTATAATTTCACTGAAGATAGTTCATTGATGGTTGAAATTGCAGGTAAAGATTCATTTGTCTTTGATTCAATGCATGATGAATATGAGTCTGAACCATATCATTTATTAAATGCTTATTACTCGCATTCATTTAATGATCTAAGGTTAGGATTCTACGCTAAAAACATCCTTGATGAGTCTTATGCTGATCGTGGATTTATTATGGCGTTAGAACCTCCTCATTTCCATGAGGAACTATATAAATCATTTGGCCCTCCAAGAGAAATTGGAATGTCATTAACATATAGTTTCTAACATCTTATTTTCATAATTTAGCGGGTATTATTGCCCGCTAAATTATGAGTTCAACAAAACAAAAAAGATTATTCATTATTGATGGTTATGCTACCTTATATCGAGCGCATTACGCATTAATTAGAAATCCACTTACTAATTCTGCAGGAACTCCAACAAGCGCTATTTTTGGTTTTGCAAATCAAGTTTTTCAATTGATTGAAGAGGAAAAACCAGATTATTTAGTAGCTGCATTTGATTCTAAAGGTAAAAATTTTAGACATAAAATTTTCGAAGAATACAAAGCTAATCGATCTGAAATGCCAGATGAAATACAGACTCAATTACCTTATTTATGGACGCTTCTTCAAGGAATGAATATTCCTGTTTTAAGAGTAGATGGCGTTGAAGCTGATGATATTATTGGAACTGTTGCTAAGCAATGTAGTGATAATGGCTTACAGTGTAATATTGTTAGTGGTGATAAAGATTTTATGCAATTAATTGATGATTCAACATTCCTATATGCTCCTCAAGCTAGAAAAAGAGAAAAAGAAATATTTGATGTTAATAAAGTTGTAGAAAAATGGGGAGTAGGTCCTGAAAATATCATTGATTTGCTTGGTCTTATGGGAGATAGCTCTGATAATGTTCCAGGCGTCCAAGGAGTTGGCCCAAAAACAGCTATGAAGCTTATTCAAGAGCACGGAAATATTGAGAATATTTATGAAAACATAGATTCTATTAAAAATGAAAAAATGAAAGATAAATTACTTTCAGATAAGGATAATGCTTTATTAAGTAAACAGCTTGTAACCATTCTTACAGATGTAAATATTGATTCATCTGTAGAAGATTTCGTAATCAAGGAAATGAATACATCAAAACTTGAGGATATTTTCAAAGAGTTGGAGTTTTCTGGATTGCTTAAAAAAATTGGATCTACTGAAACCATTGAACAAAAATCAGTAAATAGAAAGAAAGATTATAAGAACATTCTAAATCTAGAAGATTTGATTGGTTTTGTTGAGTCGCTTGAGCAGGGTAAATGGTTGTCAGTTGATTTAGAGACTACCTCTGTGAATCCGATGGCAGCTGAAATTGTTGGATTTAGTTTTTCAACAAAGAAAGATACTGGATTTTATGTTCCAATTTTATTTAAAGATAAGAAAGAAAATTTATTTGGGAACAACGATTTAGAAGAAGCAATTAGAATATTAAAACCATATTTAGAAGATGAAAATATTCCAAAAACAGGACAAAATATTAAGTACGACGCTCTTATTATGAAGCGTTTTGGAATTGATCTTAAAGGTATTGAATTTGATACTATGATTGCTGCACATTTACTTAACCCAAACGCTAGGTCATACAAGCTTGATAATTTATCGTTAGCTCATTTGAACTATAAAATGGTACCGATTAAAGACTTAATAGGAGTTGGAAAAAATCAAATTACCATGGACCAAGTTTCTTTAGATGATATATCTTTTTATGCTGCAGAAGATGCAGATGTTGTTATTGAATTAACTGAAATTTTTATGAAAGATTTAAAAAAACAAAAATTATTTAATTATTTCAAGTCCATAGAAATTGATTTATTACCTGTGCTTATAGATATGCAATTTAATGGTATTTTTATTGATAAAGACTACTTGGAAAACAGATCCAATGAGATTGGCAAAAAAATTGAGTCATTGGAATCAGAAATAATTGATTTGGCTAGTGAAGAGTTTAATCTTAACTCATCGCAACAGCTTGCTGTGATACTTTTTGACAAATTAAAACTTCCAATGATTAAAAAAAGGTCTACTGCAGAAGCTGTTTTAAGTGAGTTGAAGGATAAACATCCTTTACCAGAGCTAATTCTTTCTTACAGAAAGTTGTATAAGTTAAAAAATACCTATTTAGACCCATTACCATCTTATATTATTTCTGATACTCAGCGAGTTCATTCATCGTTCAATCAAACAATGACTGCAACAGGAAGATTATCTACAAGCAGTCCAAATTTTCAAAACATACCAATTAGAACTGAGGATGGTAAAGAAATAAGGAAAGCAATTAAAGCACAATCAAATGAGTATCAAATTTTCTCCGCGGATTATTCACAAGTAGAATTAAGAGTAATGGCGCATCTTAGTGGAGATGCATCATTAATTTCTGCATTAAATAATGGCGAGGATATACATACTTTTACTGCAAAAAATATTTTTAATGTAGATAATGATGATATGGTTCTTCCAGAAATGAGAAGGATAGCTAAAATTGTAAATTTTGGAATCATGTATGGAGCAGGTCCATTTAGATTAAGTCAAGAACTTGACATTCCATTTGGAGAAGCAAAGCAAATTAAAGATGCATATTTCAATAAATATAAAGGAATTGAAGAATATATTGAAAATTCTAAGCTTCAGATTAAAGAAACTAAATCTGTTGAAACTTTGCTAGGAAGAAAGAGAGCTGTTTGGGACTCAGATAGTCAAAATAAAATTCGAAGAGATGCTGCTGAGCGAATGGCAATTAATATGCCAATTCAAGGAACTGCCGCAGAAATGATTAAATTGGCTATGATAAAAATTCATCGTCAAATGAATAAAGAAAATTTAAAATCTAAACTCATCATGCAAATTCATGATGAGTTGTTATTAGAAGTCCACCAAGATGAAATTGATTATATTTCAAAGATGGTAATTGAACATATGAGAGATGCTATGAAGCTTGATGTTCCAATTGAAATAGATTTTGGCGTTGGTCCTTCATGGTATGAGGCGCATTAATGAGTTATTTAGGTCCAAAAGTTCATATTGATTTACACCAGCTGAAAAAAAACTATCAATTAGTTAAGAATGAGGTTGGCGAAATTCCTATTATGGCTACTGTTAAGGCAAATGCTTATGGTCATGGAGCTGTTAAAGTATCAAAAGCTCTCGAGGAAGAAGGAGTGAGGTATTTAGCTGTATTCACAATTGATGAAGGAATTGAATTGCGAGATGCTGGTATTAAAACAGATATCTTTATTTATGCAAAATTTGATCCTACAAGAATTGAAGAAGCTTCAAAGTATAACTTAACTTTAAATATTTCATCTTTTGATGATTTGAAAGCGCTTAAAGCGCATAACGGAAATGCTGTCAAAGTTCATTTAAAGATAGATACAGGCATGACAAGATTAGGAGTCCCTTTAGAGCAAGCAGAAGCATTTTTAAAGGAAGCAAATCAGCTCAATAGCATTGAATTGGAAGGATTGTATTCTCATTTTGCCACTGCAGATGAAGGAGACCTTTCTTATGCTAATAGTCAGCTTAGTAAGTTTAATGAGGTTGTAAAAATTGCAAAAAAATTAGATATATATCCTACTTTTATTCATTGTAGTAACAGTGGAGCCATTTTAAATGTAAAAGAATCCAGATTTAATATGGTAAGAGCTGGAATGCTTCTTTATGGAGCTTTTCCTTCAGATGAAGTTCCACAAGAACTTCCGATAAAACCAGTGATGACTTTTACTGCTCCTGTTGTTGAAATTAGAGATGTTAAAGCAGGAACCCATATCAGCTATGGTGGAGTCTATACTACCAAATCAGATACTCGCATTGCTGTTGTACAAGCTGGTTTTGCTGATGGAGTACCTCGTCCTTGGTATATTGATGGTTTTGTAAAGTTCAAGGATCAGAATTTTAAAATTACTGGAAGAATCTGTATGGATCAGTTAATGATAGATATTGGATCAGCTGATATTCAATATGGAGATGAAGTTTTAATTTTTGGGTCAAATGAACACGGAAGTATTGATATTAATCACATTGCAAAAAAAATTGATTCCACGTCTTATGTTTTAGTTACTGCTATTGGTATTCGCCCTAAAAGAGTTTATTAATTCGAGGAGCAAACTAAGCCTAACCAAGGGTAAGAGAAAGGAATTAAGAGGTAATTTTAAACTTTAACTTGCTCCTCATTAATACTTATGTTTTTTTTAAAAAAAAGTTCCTCCTTTTTCTATTTATAGTTATTATACAAACAGATCGCGGGATGGAGCAGCTTGGTAGCTCGTCGGGCTCATAACCCGGAGGTCGTAGGTTCAAATCCTACTCCCGCTACTAACCTCCAAATGAAAAAGGATACAAATAATGAAATTGTACAAATTTTTTTCAATCGCTCTTTCAACACTACTAATTATGAATTGTAATTCCAATAATGATGAACAGTTGATGGAAAAAGCTAAAGAATTATCTCAAAAATTTATTATTACAGATGGTCATATTGATACTCCATGGAGAATGCATAAGTGGGGATATGAAGATATTTCAAAAAGGTCTCCAGGTGACTTTGATTATGTAAGAGCAAAAGAAGGTGGATTAGATGTTCCTTTTATGGCTATTTATGTTCCTGCAACTTACCAAGTAACTGGTGGGGCAAAAGAAAAAGCAGAAGAGTTAATTGCTATTGTTGAAAGAATAGTTTCTGATCACCCAGATAAATTTGAGATTGCCCATAGTCCTGAAGAAGCTGAAAGAATTGTATCTGAAGGAAAAATAGCATTACCAATGGGTATGGAAAACGGAGCTCCGCTGGAAGAAGATTTATCTAACGTTCAATATTTTCATGATAAAGGTATTAGCTACATTACGCTCACGCATTCAGAAGATAATTTAATTTGTGACTCTTCATACAATCTAGGAGAACGTACACATAATGGTCTAAGTGCTTATGGAAGAGAGGTTGTCAAAGAAATGAATCGTGTAGGTATTATGGTAGATATTTCACACGTTTCTGATGATGCATTTTATCAAGTCATGGATGTTACTCAAGTTCCAGCAATTGCTTCACATTCATCATGTAGGCACTTTACTCCTGATTGGGAAAGAAATATGGATGATAATATGATTAAAAGACTTGCAGAGAATGGAGGAGTTGTCCAAATAAATTTTGCGTCATATTTTGTTGATCAAGCATCAAAAGATACCAAAGCTCCAATTGATGCTGATGTAGCAAAGTATATTAAAGATAATAATTTAGATCCAACTGATTATGCTTCTTATGACGAATATAGAAGGGAGCAATACGATAAAAGATTTTTATATGTTAGCTCTGAAAAAGTTGCTGATCATATTGATCATGTTGTCAATTTAGTTGGTATTGACCATGTGGGTTTTGGTTCTGATTTTGACGGAGTTGGTTATACACTTCCAACTGATTTAAAAGGCCCAGAAGGGTTTCCTATGGTTATTTTTCATCTTCTTAAAAGAGGATATACTGAAGAGGAAATTGAAAAAATTTGCTATAAGAATGTATGGAGAGTATGGAAAGCAACTGAAGAGTTTGCTAAACTTAACTAAGTACTTGTCTTAATCTTTCAAATACTATAGCACTTACAGCAGTAGCAACATTTAAAGAATTCATTTCATGAGACATCGGGATTGTTGCAAGAAAATCTGAATTTTTAAGTACTTGTTTGCTAATACCACTTCCTTCACCTCCAAAAATCAAAACAGATCTACCCTTCAAATCAATAGCATACCAATCTTTTGCTTCAATATTATTTTCAAAGCTTGTTATCCAAAAGTCATTGTCTTTGAAATGGCTTATAGCTTTATTGATATTTGTTACTGAAAATAAAGGAACTTTTGAGAACCCCCCTTGACTGACTTGAGCCACCGCACTTGTCATTGAAACACTATTTCTATCCGTAATAACAACTCCGTCAATATTTCCGCCAGCACAAATTCTTAAGATTTGCCCCAAGTTGTGAGGATCTTGAACCTGATCAAGAACAACAAAACAAGCTGTTTCATCTTCAACTGTCGGTAGTTCATGAAAGGTTTTAGCTTGAGCCTTAATAAAAATACCCTGTGCTCTATTATTATCAACATATTTCTTAAAACTTTCCGAATCAACTTTCTCAATAGAGTTTTGAGATATATCACCTAATGCAGCATTAACTTTATCGCTATTGTCCGCGGGGGAATTTCTTTCAATGATTACTTGATTGACGTCAATAATTGATGATTTAATAGCATCATGACATCCATTTATGCCAAAAACTGTTATTCTATGTTTTGTAAAACTATTCATAAAAATTTCTGTAAATTTTATAAACAATTTTAATGATAAAAATTAAAGAATCAGAGTTACATTTTTCCTTTGTTAGATCTAGCGGGCCAGGGGGGCAACATGTCAATAAAGTCTCAACAGCTGTTCAATTAAAATATAATATATATGAATCAGATATTTCTGATGATATGAAGCAAAGATTTATATCTGCTTATGGAAAACGAATTTCAAAAAATGGATTTATTACAATTATTGCTCAATCTTTTAAATCTCAGAAAAAAAATAAAGATGATGCAATAAATAGATTAGAAAAATTATTTAACGATATTAAAATACAAGCAAGAAGAATTCCTACGAAACCTTCTAGGAGTTCTAAAGTAAAAAGAGTTGAAAATAAGAAAAAGAGATCACAGGTAAAAAAAAGTAGAATGAAGGTAAGTTTAGATGATTAAGTTAATTTTATCACTATTATTGTTTGTAGGTCTTTATGGACAAGATGCCAGTGATGATATTTCAGACAATATTCAACCATTATTAGTTGAGGAATTATCTGATTTAGAATTAATGCTAATTGCAAACATCAATACAAATGAAACCCTTGAAACTTTTTTTAAACTAGATGTGATAAATGAATCAATTAAACTTAATGCTCCAGAATACGATAGATTTGCTCAAAAGAATAATACCGGTATGTTTTTTCCTGTAAATACTTCTACATCGCTCTATCTTGATGCTGGATTACCTGGTTGGGTTGAAGCAAGCAAATATATTTCTAGTAATAACGATTCGTATTCAAGTGGTTTTTTTAATTCATCACTAGATAAGTTTACATATTACAACTCAAGAAAAGGTTTTTTTGATACAGACAATTATTTTAAAGATCCATGGGATCAAAGATCACTGGACGATTATATTAGATATATTCACATGCCTCCGGTAATCAATCATTCAGAAATAAATACGATTTATGATAGAAATAAATAAAGTATTAAATACTATTTTAAATGAATCTATTGAACTCCCAGAAGTATTAGTTCAAGGCCTTACTAATAATTCCTTAAAAGTAAAAAAAGGATACATTTTTTTTGCTTTTAGAGGAGAAAATAATGATGGAAATGACTTTATTGAAGATGCATTTAAAAATGGAGCTTGCTTAGCGATTACTGATTCATATGAAGTTGAATCACAAAAAAATGTAATAAAAGTTGATGATGTTAGAACTGCAGCTGGCATCGCTTGCTCAAATTTTTACAATTTTCCGCAAAACAAAGTAAGGTTGATAGGAATTACTGGTACGAATGGTAAAACATCAACATCAACCATTTTAAAAAGCATTTTAGATGCTGAAAATGAAAAGACTTTACAAATTGGAACAAGCGGAATAAAGCCTTCTTTAGATATGACTCCTGGTCTAACTACGCCAGATATTTTTGATTTGTATGAAATATTAAATCATGCAGTTAATGAAGATTACAAAAATGTTATTTTAGAGGTTTCTTCACACGCATTATCACAAAGAAGAATAGAAAACATTTTTTTTGATATAACTGCATTTACAAATCTTACACTTGATCATTTAGATTATCATAAGACAATGGATGAATATTTCAGTGAAAAGCTTAAACTTTTTAATTTAAATAAAGAAAATGGCTCTTCTGTTTTAATGATTGATGATGAATATGGTAAGAGAATAGCTGAGTTAAATCCACATGCCAAATGTATTTCTCTTGAAACAAAAGATGCCGATTATTCTTGTGAAATATATAGCATTAATAATTTAGGAATAACAGGTACTTTAATATGGGATTCCAAAACTTTAGACTTTGAATCTAAGCTTATTGGTTCATTTAATTTAGAAAACCTGATTCTTGCTGCAAGCATTGCAATTGAGCTGAATATTTCAAAACAATATATTTCTGAAGGAATTAAAAATTGCACAAAAATAGATGGAAGACTTCATTTGGTTGAAAATAAAAGCAATCAAATGATATTTTTAGATTATGGACACTCTCCTGATGCATACTTAAAAGTATTAAAAACTCTAAAAGATAATTTTAATCATCCTTTGAAAGTTCTTTTTGGCGCTGGAGGTGGTAGAGATAAATCTAAAAGACCAAAAATGGCGGAAGTGGTTGAAAAATATTCTGCAGAATGTTATTTAGCACCTGATAATCCTAGATTTGAAGACATTGAATCAATAAATGATGATGTAATAAATGGATTTTCTAATGAAAATTATCATTCTTTTAATGACAGAAAAGAAGCGCTTGAATTTGCTTTAAAAAATTTAAAGACAGATGAAATATTAATTATTTTTGGAAAAGGAACGGAAGAATATCAAGAAATTAATGGTGCGAAACATTTTTATTCTGATTGTGATATAATTAAAGAATTTTATGAGAATTGATTTAAAAGAAAAAAACCATTTTTTAACAGTTTTTGAGACTTTTTTTAATCAATCTATTGATAGGCCAATAAATGGAATATCAATAGATAGTAGAAATATCAAAAAAAATGATTTATTTATTGCTATTAAAGGAGAAAATTTTGATGGAAATGATTTCGTTGATCAAGCCTTACAAAATGGTGCAAGCTATACGTTATCATCAAATAAAAATGAAAGCACTTATCATCTTTTAGTTGAAGATTTAAATATTTTTATAAAAGAGTTATCAATTAGCTGGTTGCAAAGTTTTGATGGAAAAATTGTAGGAATCACAGGCTCAAATGGTAAGACTACAACCAAGGATTTGATAGCACACTTGCTCCAATCAAAATTTAAAGTTGAAAAAACTTTAGGTAATTACAACACCTCAATAAGCGTTCCTTTATCAATTTTTTCTTTTTCTCTAGATTCTGAAATATATGTTTTGGAATTAGGAGCAAATAAAGTTGGAGATATACAATATTTATCCTCGATAGTCAAACCAGATTATGGAGTAATTACAAGTATTGCAGCAGCACATCTTGATGGACTTGGTTCAATAGAAAATATTGAAAAAGAAAAAAAATCTATTTTATATCATTCAACTAAGGAATATAACTTCAATGAATTAAAGCCAAATTCTTTAGCAATTAATTTTAAAGAACATAAAAGTAATATTTTTATAAAAAATTTAGAAATTGCTTCTCATGTTGCTAATGATATTTTTAAAGATTTTAATTTTCATGATTTGAATGGGGATTTACTAATTAATTGTTTAGAAAGTTTCAAAATGCCTCCAGGAAGAGGTGAAATCTTATCATTAAATAAAGTTAAAATTATAGATGATTCGTATAATGCGAATCCAGAATCTGTTAGAGCGGCATTAGATCACCTGAGTTGTTTTGAAGAATATAGAAAATTTTTTGTTTTTGGAGATATGAAGGAGCTAGGAGATGATGAAGAGAATTTCCATACAGAAGTTGGTCAATATGCAGTTGAAAAAGCAGACATTTTATTTACTGTTGGCAAGTTAGCTAAAAATGCACAATCTAATAGTAATAACTTTGCATTAAGCTTACATTTCAATGATAATTTTTCTTTATTAGAAAAGTTAAATGAACTTTTAACAGACGGAGACATTGTTTTGATTAAGGGGTCCAGAAGTATGCAACTTGATCAATTAATTAATGAATTAAAAAATGTTAAATGAACTATTGATACCACTAAGAGACTATTTTGGTTTCTTAAATCTTTTTGAGTATATCACTTTTAGAGCTGGGGCTAGTGCAATTTTAGCACTATTAATTAGTTTTATATTTGGACCATTTGTAGTAAGAAAACTAATTAATCTTCAAATTGGTGAATCAATAAGGGATCATGGCCCTGATTCTCACAAAGAAAAGCAGGGTACACCTACGATGGGTGGTGTTATAATTATTTTATCAACAATTATTCCAACAATTCTATTAGCAGATTTAAATAATTTATTTATTCAAATAATTTGCTTATCAATGGTTTGGATGGGTTTAGTTGGTTTTTATGACGATTATTTAAAAGTAGTTAAGAAAAGTAAAGATGGTTTAAGTGGAAGGTATAAATTGCTTGCTCAAACTATTCTTGGAGTTTTTATATCATATTTATTAATTAATTCAAATGTATATGGAGACTACACTCTTTTAACTTTTGTTCCTTTTTTAAAAAATGTTTCCATTAATTTCTTTTATCCTATCATTTATGCTGTTTTTATTATTTTAGTTGTTTCAGCTACTTCAAATGCAGTAAATCTTACTGATGGTCTGGATGGCTTAGCTGCCGGGTTATTAGCTATTTCTGTGAGTGTATTTGGTGTAATTGCATATATATCAGGAAGGGTTGATTTTACCGACTACTTATACATCGCTTATTTACCATTAGCTAGTGAACTTACAATTTTTGCCACTGCGTTTTTTGGTGGATGTCTTGGCTTCTTATGGTTTAATGCAAAGCCTGCAGAGATTTTTATGGGAGATGTAGGATCTTTGTCAACAGGAGCTGCATTGGGAACATTAGCAATTCTTCTTAAGAAAGAAGTATTATTATTAATTGTTGGAGGAGTTTTTGTAATAGAAACATTATCTGTAATTATTCAAGTTTTATATTTTAGATATACCAAAAATAAATATGGTGAAGGTAAAAAATTCTTTCTAATGGCACCTATTCACCATCATTTTGAACTCAAAGGTTGGCCCGAATCAAGAGTCGTTACTAGATTTTGGATCATAGGCATACTTTTTGCTTTAATGTCTTTGACTACCTTCAAAGTTAGATAAGATGAGAAGACAAACTTTAAGTGTTAAAATAGGCAAGGTCTTTATTGGCAGTGAACATAGTATAAAGACCCAATCTATGACAACAGCATCAACTATGGATACCAATCAAAGTGTTGATGAAGCAATAAGAATTATCAAGGCTGGCGGAAAACTAGTAAGATTTACAGCTCCGAACATTAATGAAGCAAAAAACTTATTAAATATTAAAAATGCTTTGGTTGAAAAAGGCTATGATCATCCTTTAGTTGCCGATATTCATTTTACACCAAATGCTGCATTAGAAGCATCAAAAATAGTAGAAAAAGTAAGAATTAATCCTGGAAATTATGTTGATAAGAAAAAATTTGAAGTGAAAGAGTATGATGATGCATCTTATCAAGATGAGCTATTAAAGATTGAAGAAAAGTTTATTCCTTTAATTAATTCTTGTAAACAGAATGATGTAGCTATGAGAATTGGTACCAATCATGGATCATTGTCTGATAGAATAATGAATAGATTTGGCGATACTCCTCTTGGAATGGTTGAATCGGCAATGGAATTTTTAAGGATTTGCAAGCAAAATGATTATGATCAAATTGTTTTATCAATGAAGTCAAGTAATCCAATTGTAATGATTCATGCATACAGATTACTTGTTAAATCTATGGAAGATGAAAACATGCATTATCCGCTTCATTTAGGAGTTACAGAAGCAGGAGATGGGCTAGATGGAAGAATAAAGTCTGCATTAGGTATAGGAACTTTATTAACAGAAGGAATAGGAGATACTATTCGAGTCTCACTGACTGAAGATCCTGAATTTGAAATTCCTGCAGCTGAAAAAATTCTTGAAAAAATTGATAGTTTTTCTAAAAAAGTAAGACTCAAGAATACTAATAAAAGAGCTTTTTCATTTTTTAAAAGAGAAACTGAATCTATCGAAAATGTTGGAGATAAAAATCCACCTATTGTGATTTCAAATAATCCAAATGATTTTGAAGGAAATTTTCCAGATTATTTATTTGTAAATGATATCAGTAATTTAGATGATTCAAAAAAGTATATTATTGAAGCAAAAGATTGGAATAAAAATTTTTCAAAAAATATTTTTCCATATTTTAATTCTCTTAAAGATTTTAGAAAATCTGAATCAGTATCAGATATTTTAAATTTTGTCGAGATAGATTTATCAAAGGTAAAGAATACTATTATGCAAACATTTTCAAATAATGTTGTTATAGTTTTAGATGTAGATAATAATAGAAGACATGATATTTTAAGTGCTTTTAATTTTTTTGAAGAAAAACGAATAAAAATACCAGTTATTTTAAGAGGAAATTATCAAAGTTCAGACTTTGAGAAAGTTGCAATAGATGCTTCAATTGATTTAGGTTCAATTTTATTAGAAGGAATGGGCAATGGAATATGGATTCAAGCAATGGATTTTGAACCAAAAATAAATGAACTTTCATTTCTTATATTGCAAAATACTAGAACTAGAATTTTTAAGACTGATTATATATCATGTCCTTCATGCGGAAGAACAAAATTTGATTTACAAGAAACAACAGCTTTAGTTAAAAAACATACAAATCATTTAAAAGGATTAAAAATTTCAGTAATGGGTTGTATTGTTAATGGACCAGGGGAAATGGCAGATGCAGACTATGGTTATGTTGGATCTGGAGATGGTATAATATCACTTTATAAGGGTAAAGAATTAGTTAAAAGAAACATTTCTAGTGAAGATGCTGTGGATGAATTGATACTCTTAATCAAAGAAAATGACGATTGGGTCGATCCTAAAAATTAACTTACATTGCTTGAACAATTAAACTTTTATGTGTAAAGTCCTTTGATGGGGTTAGAAAACTATATACCAGCAAACTTATTGCTTTGGATTGAACCAATTGTTACAATCTTTTTAGGGATTGTTTTAGGATTATTTTTTAAAAAATTTCTAGTTTCTAGGTTAAAATCTTTATCAGAAAAAAACAATTGGCGGAGTGATGATGTAGTCATAAATGCAATTGATTCAGTAATTGTGTTTTGGTTTTTCTTAGCCTTTTCTTCAATGGCTATTGGAAACTCAAATCTTCCTGGTCCTGAAGATATCTACCAAAAAATTATATCAGCTTTTCTAATTATTTCTATTAGTTTTACTGCTTCAAAGGTTGTTTTAGGATTATTAGATATTTGGTCTCAGACAAATAAATCACTTCCTTCAACTGGTATTTTTAAAGGCTTAACAAATGTTGCAATATTCTCAATTGGAATATTATTTATTCTACAATCTTTTGGTATATCGATTACTCCTCTAATTACAGCTCTTGGTGTTGGAGGTTTAGCAGTTTCATTAGCTTTAAAGGATACATTATCTGATTTATTTGGTGGAATTAACATTCTTCTGAGTAAAACAATGCAAGAAGGTGATTACGTTCAGCTTGATAATGGTTACCAAGGATATGTTGAAAATGTAGGTTGGAGATATACTACAATCCGTGAAAGAGCTAATAATATAATTTCTATTCCAAATTCTGTGCTTTCAGGTTCAATTTCTAAGAATTTTTCTTCTATGGATTCAGCTTTTAGGGTTCCTATTCAAATTGGAGTTTCATATGATAGTGACTTAGATCATGTTGAAAAAGTAGCTCTTGAAGTAGCAAATGAAATATATGAAGAACTTGATTGTGTAAGTAAATCATATAAACCAGCAATTAGATTTAGAGAGTTTGCTGATTCCAGCGTTAATTTTTTCATTTATTTTCAAGGAAAAAATTTTGGAGATCATAATACTATTCTTAATAGTTACATCAAAAAACTTCATAAGAGATTTAAGGAAGAAAAGATTGATATTCCTTACCCAATAAGAACTCTTATTCACAAGAATGAAATTAAGGATTAAAGCTTTCAATAAAAGAGCTCAAGAGCTCTATGAAAATCATTCACACTTTCACGCAGGAGATGCAGGGTTAGACTTATTTGTTATCGAAGATCAAGTCATACCTGCAAAAAGTACACATCCTATTCCATTGCAAATAGCGTGTGAAAACGTTGATAATAAAGCATACTATTTATTTCCAAGATCAAGTATTTCTAAGACTCCATTAAGGTTAGCTAATTCAATAGGTTTGATTGATGGCGGATATAGAGGAGAACTGGTTGGAATGGTTGATAATATTTATGATGAAGATTTTCATATTAAAAGAGGAGAAAGATATTTTCAGCTCGTAGCTGTTGATAGTTCTCCAATAGAGTTTGAACTAGTTACAGAATTATCGGAATCAAGCCGTGGAGAGGGTGGATTCGGAAGCACTGGCAGATAATTAATATTTCATTTGTTATTCTAAATACTAAATTTTAAAATTACCGTGCGAAAATAAGTAAATATGACATTTTTGCATATAAAAGCATTAAAATGCAAGTTGGCATGTTTTTTGCAATAATTATTATAAAATTATTTAATAAAAAAAGGATAAAAAAATGTCTTTAAAAATTAAACCACTCGAAGATAGAGTAGTTGTTGAAGCAATGGCTGCTGATGAAACAACAGCCAGTGGTATTATACTTCCAGATACTGCTCAGGAAAAACCACAGCAAGGAACTGTTGTTGTAGTTGGTCCCGGAAAAAATAATGAAGATGGTACTACAGGCGCTATGAATGTTAAGGCTGGTGATGTAGTATTATATGGTAAATATTCAGGTACAGAAATCACCTATGAGGGCAAAGATTTGCTCATCATGAGAGAGAGTGATATTCTGGCAATTTTATAAGGAGGAATAAATGGCTAAAGATATCGCATATGATACAGAAGCAAGAGGTGCACTTAAAAAGGGCGTAGATAAGCTTGCAGATGCTGTTAAAGTTACCCTAGGTCCTAAGGGTAGAAACGTAGTTATTGAAAGAAAATTTGGATCACCACTTGTAACAAAAGATGGAGTTTCAGTAGCTAAAGAAATAGACTTAGAAAATCAGCTTGAAAATGTTGGTGCGCAAATGGTAAGAGAAGTAGCTTCAAAGACATCAGATGTTGCTGGAGATGGTACTACTACTGCTACAGTTTTAGCTCAATCTATTATAGCTGAAGGATTAAAAAATGTAACTGCTGGAGCAAATCCAATGGAAATTAAGAAAGGAATAGACCTTGCTAAAGATAGTGTTGTTAAATCTATTTCTAAACTTTCAAAAGATATTCCTGATTCAAAGCAAATTGCTCAAGTTGCAACAATTTCTGCAAATGATGATCATGAAATTGGTTCTAAAATTGCTGAAGCTATGGATAAGGTTGGTAAAGATGGTGTAATAACTGTTGAAGAATCTAAAACAGCTGAGACATATTTGGAATTTGTTGAAGGTATGCAGTTTGATAGAGGATATCTTTCTCCATACTTTGTTACTAATTCTGATTCAATGGAAGCTGATTTAGATGATCCATTTGTTTTAGTTCACGACAAGAAAATTAGTAATATGAAAGATTTATTACCGTTGCTTGAAAAAGTAGTACAAGCTGGTAAACCAATTTTAATTATTGCTGAAGATATTGAAGGTGAAGCATTAGCTACTCTTGTAGTTAATAAACTTAGAGGAACATTTAAAGTGTTAGCTGTTAAGGCTCCTGGATTTGGAGACAGAAGAAAAGCAATGTTAGAGGATATTGCTATTTTGACTGGAGCTACTGTGATTTCGGAAGAGCAAGGATATAAGCTTGAAAGCGCAACGCTTGATTACTTAGGAACATGTAAGAAGGTTGTTAGTGACAAAGATAATACAACAATTGTTGATGGTAGTGGAGACAAGTCTGCTATAGATGCAAGAATAAATGAAATTAAAGTTCAAATTGAGAAGTCTTCATCAGACTATGATAAAGAAAAGATGCAGGAAAGATTAGCTAAGCTTTCAGGCGGAGTTGCGGTTCTAAATGTTGGTGCAGCAACGGAAGTTGAAATGAAGGAAAAGAAAGCAAGGGTAGATGATGCTTTACATGCAACAAGAGCAGCTGTAGAAGAAGGAATTGTTCCTGGAGGTGGTGTTGCATTATTGAGAGCTAGTCTTGATCTAGCAAAATTAAAACCAACTTCTTCAGAACAGGTTGGTGTTGATATAATGCAGCGTGCGCTTGAGGGTCCAATTAGACAAATTTGCTCAAACGCTGGAGTCGAAGCATCTATTGTAGTTCAGAAAGTTCTTGAAGGAAAGAATGATTTTGGATACGATGCTAGAAAAGATGAATATGTCAACATGTTCAAAGCAGGAATTATTGATCCAGCTAAGGTTGCAAGAGTTGCTGTAGAGAACGCAGCATCAATTTCAGGGTTGCTTCTGACAACAGAAGCTGCTATTACGGAACAGCCAGAAGAGCATGATCATTCACCAATGCCAGGAGGAGCTCCTGATATGGGCATGGGTGGCATGGGCGGCATGATGTAATGATCACAGTTTTCTGTGAAATTAAATACAAAAAACCCTCTATTTTGAGGGTTTTTTGTTTGTAAAATATCAATATGTTTAAAATAAGTTTAATTACTTTATGATGATTGAAGAAAAAGTTTACTTATCTATTGGCTCAAATATTGGAGATAGAGAATCAAATATAGCTTCATCAATTGCTATGCTAGGTTCATATATTGAAATATCAAAAATAAGATCATCCTCTTTTTATGAAACTGAGCCTTTATATAACGAAGATCAACCAGCTTTTTTAAATATAGTTTTAGAGATTGAAACTTCCTTAACACCTTTTAAACTTTTAGATAAGATTAGAGAAATTGAAAAAATGCTTGGTAGGGAAGAAAAAAGAATAAAAAATCAACCTAGAACCATTGATATAGACATAGTAATTTTTAAAGATAGTTTTATAGATACTTCTGAATTGCAAATACCTCATCCTGGAGCTTTATTAAGAAATTTTGTATTAATTCCATTAGCTGAACTTATACCAAATGAATTTTTTCCTAAAACTAACGTTAAAATTGTTGATTTACTTAAAAAGTGTCCTGATACTTCAGTAGTTCAAAAATACATAATCAATAAAAAAGCATGAAAGAGTTAGATATATATATTGCAATTGAGGGACCTATAGGAGTTGGTAAAACAAGTCTCGCTGAATTGATTGCAGATAAATTAAATGCAAGAAAAGTTTTCGAAAAATTTGAAGAAAATCCGTTCCTAAAAGACTTTTATGATGATCCAGAGTCAAATGCATTTCAAACTCAAATATTTTTCCTTCTTCAAAGATACCAACAGCAACAAAAAGATATAAGACAATTAAATGTGTTACAAAAAGGAGTAGTCACCGACTATATGTTTGAAAAAGATAGATTATTTGCTGATTTTACTCTTAATTCTGAAGCTGAGTTTAAGCTTTATTCGCATGTTGCTGACATTTTTGAGAAAGATATTGTTAAACCTGATTTAGTTGTCTATTTACAAGCTGATACCCCTAGATTAATGAAAAATATTAAAAAAAGAGGTAGAGATTTTGAGAAGCATGTTACTCAAGATTATATTAACCAGGTTAATGAAAGATATCAGGAATTTTTTGTCAATTATGAGGAAGGACCATTGCTAATAATTAATACAAATAATATAGATTTTGTTGAAAATTCAGAAGATTTTGATAATTTGTTAAACGAAATACATAAGCCACATCAAGGAATAAAATATTTCAATCCATCTTGATATGTTAAAGTATTTAATAGCAATTTTAGTTTTATGGATGATTTATAGGTTTTCGAAAAAAAATCAAGATGAAATCATTATCAATAAAGATACAAAAATAGATTTTAAAAAGGTGAAAGATGCAGAATTTGAAGATAATGAATAAAGCTATATTTCTATTATTAATTGCATTAACTGTTGGTTCTTTAAACGCTCAAGATAAAATACAAAATATTAATTTTTTATTTGCGAATAATGGATATGGTTTTGGTTACGAATATGAAAAATTTCGTAAATCAAATGTTTCAATTGGTCTTGATTTAAGGTTTTATGATATAAGGAATGATGAATTTCCAATTTATGATCCTTTCTACAATCAGTTTACAGTTGCTGGAGAGAAAGATATATTATTATTCCCCTTATTTTTTAAAACAAATTATTATTTATTTGATGGCCAAATAGCAAACAGTTTTAGGCCATATATTACTTTTTCAGTTGGTCCTTTTATAGCTGTAGATGGCGATGAAACAATTTCAAGTTTTTCAAAAAAATGGGGAAGCACAGAGTCGCAAACTAATCTAGGTGCATCTTTAGGCTTTGGTGTTAATTTTTCGCAACCTTCTGGCAATACTTTGTCGCTAGGACTTGGTTATGATTATCTAAATGTTGAGAAATCAATACATTCAAAAGAAGACTTTGGCGGTGGATACCTATTTTTAAAATATCAAATTAATCGTGAGTAATTTTTCATTTATTGATAAAAAAAATATTAAGAATTCATCTTTTATATTAGATGAAAAGGAATCACATCACATTATATCTGTTTTAAGATTGAAAGAAAATTCTAATTTAACCTTAACAGATGGACAAGGAAAAGTTTACCATGCAGTAATTATTGAATTAAATAAAAAATCAGTTAAAGGTAAAATTTTAAGAGAAGAAAAAATTTTAAATGAACAAAAATATTTGATTCATTTAGCCTTGCCATTAATAAAAAATAATAGATTTAAAATAGCTTTAGAGAAATCAGTTGAACTGGGTGTTAATGAAATTACTCCAATAAAATTTGATAAATCAGTTAAGTCAAAAATTAATTATGATAAAATCCATTCTATAGTTCACTCAGCTTGCAAGCAAAGTACGAGACCTTATTTTCCTAAGTTAAATAAGCTAAAAACTTTTAGAGAGTGGTATGATTCAAATGCAGTAAATATTGTTTGCTTAATTGACTCAGAAAAAACTATTCTTGATCAACTAGATTTAATTAAAAGTTCTTTAAAAAATAATCATAAAATCAATTTAATCGTTGGTCCGGAGGGTGATTTTTCAGAAATTGAAAAAAAATTTATAAATGAAAAAAATTTCATTAAAGTTAATCTTGGTGGAACTATATTAAGGTCTGAAACAGCAATAGTTTCTTTTATATCAATCATTAATGAATTATTGATTAATAATGACTAAAACAATATTTGAAAAAATTATATTAAGAGAAATACCTGCAAATATTCATTATGAAGATGATGAGGTAATTGTAATTGATGATATAAATCCAACTGCCCCTATTCATCTTCTAATAATTCCAAAAAAGAAAATTGAAACATTGAATGATCTTGCAGAAGGTGATACAAAATTAGTTGGAAAGCTATTTCAAGTTGCAAAAAATATGGCTTCAAAGTTTGGAATAGACAAATCAGGTTATAGAGCAATTTTTAATTGTAATGAGGATGGTGGACAAACTGTTTACCATATTCACCTTCATTTGGTTGGAGGTAGATCATTTAGTTGGCCCCCTGGATAGAGAAGATGAATATTTCAAAATTAGAAATTTTTGGATTTAAATCATTCGCTAAAAAGGAAACAATACTTTTTAATAGTGGAATTACGGGAATTGTTGGTCCAAATGGCTGTGGTAAAACAAATATTGTTGACGCAATAAGGTGGGTATTAGGTGAGCAAAAAACTAAAAGATTAAGAAGTTCTAAAATGGAAGAAGTTATTTTCAATGGTGCTTCTAATGTAAAACCATTGGGTTTATGTGAAGTATTTCTAACTATTGAAAATAATAAAGGGCTTTTACCAGTAGAATATTCAGAGGTAGAAATTGGAAGGAGATTATATCGATCTGGTGAAAGTGAATACTTCATTAACAGAAATAATTGCCGATTAAAAGATATTTCAAATCTCTTTGTAGACACTGGCTTGACTTCAGATGCTTATTCAGTTATCGAACTAAATATGATAGAACAAATACTATCCGATAAAGATGATAGCAGAAGAAAGATGTTTGAAGAAGCTGCTGGAGTCAATAAATATAAATCTAAAAGACAATCTGCTTTAAAAAAGTTTGATTTGAATTCAAGAGATTTAGAAAGAATTGATGATATAATAGTAGAAATTCAACTTCAAGTAAAAGCTTTAGATTTGCAGCTAAAAAGATTTAAAAGACATGAAAAACTTTCAAGTGAATTGAAAGAGCTAGAAATAGATTTATCTTCCGCAAGAATTATGGATCTTGATAATATTATTGTTCCTCTAGAGTCAATGCTTAAAAAAAAGAATACTCTTTTGAAAAAAAATACTTCAAAAAAAGAGGTCGAAAGCGTTGAATTTGATAATGCTAGAGATGCTTATTTGAAAGAAAAAGAGGAGCTTTCAAAAATGAAAGCTAAGATTGATAAGCTCACTGAGAATTTACTTTCAGAAATTCAAGAAAAAAATCAAGAATCATCGAAAGGTGTAGGGCTTCTTGAAGATGAACTTCAGAAAAAAATTAATCAACTTAACCAATTTGATAAGGATTATATAAAGATAGTGTCTAATAAAGATGTAACTAAAACTTTATCGACTGAAAGTAAAGAAAAGTTTAAAAATAAAAATTATACAGTAATTGAAACTGACAAAAAATATGATAAACTCAAAGCAAGTATTAAAGATTACAAGGATAAGATAGATAAGTATAGAAAAGATAAAGAGTTTGATTTTTCAAAAATGGATGAATCTATTAAAAATATTCAGGATAAAATAAATTCAAATAATTTAGATCTTGAAAAGAAAGAAAATGATGTTAATAAAGCATTTATAAATATGGAAACCATTAGAGCAAAACTTGATTCAGATAAATTTAGTAAAGATGACCTCTTTTATGAGATAAAAGAAGCAGAAATGAAAATCGCCGAATCAAATTTGAAAAAATCACAAATTATGCAAACAATGGTTGAAAAATTTGGAAAAGATATTAAGCTTAAGTCTTTAAAAGAATATAATATTTCAGATATGGTTTTTAGAGTAGAAAAAATCAAGAGGAGTATAGAATCAATTGGTCCGATAAATTGGGCAGTAAAGGATGAACATGAAGAAAAATCTGCAAGATTAAATAACCTTCTTAATCAAAAGTCAGATTTAATTGATGCTGAAAATAATTTAAAAGAAGCGATTAAAAAAATTGACAATATTGCTCAAGAACAATTTTTTGAAACTTATAATAAGGTAAGAGATAATTTTGAAACAATGTTCACTGTTTTCTTTAATGGAGGAAAAGGCTCTTTAGAGCTTTCAGATCCTGATGATCCT
The DNA here is from genome assembly GCA_902578385.1 of uncultured Fidelibacterota bacterium. Classification (GTDB taxonomy): domain Bacteria; phylum Fidelibacterota; class Marinisomatia; order Marinisomatales; family Marinisomataceae; genus Marinisoma. The sequence continues at coordinate 44,286 of CACHCR010000005.1, forward strand.
TTAAACTCAGATATAAATATTTTTGCACAACCTCCTGGAAAAAGAAATAATTCATTAAAAATGTTATCAGCGGGTGAAAAATCATTAACAGCGATTGCGTTATTATTTTCAATTTATCAATACAAGCCTAGTCCTTTCTGCATTTTGGATGAAATTGATGCACCTTTAGATGATATAAATATTAAAAAATTTACAGACGTTATTAAAGATTACAGTAAAACTACGCAGTTTATTATGGTTACCCATAATAAATTAACAATGGAGTCTGCTGATTGTATTTATGGTGTTACTGCTGAAAAGCAGGGAATTTCTAAGTTAATGTCTATTGATTTTTCGTAAAATAAATCATTTGTAGTATTCGTTACTTTTAGACAAATTACGCCTGTTTTAATAACAAAATAAAAAAAGAGAAAAAAAATTTATGGCAACAAAAATTAGACTTAAAAGAATTGGTCGAAGAAACAGACCTTTTTATAGAATTATTATTATCGATTCTAGAAAAAGAAGAGATGGATCTGCAATTGAGCAGGTTGGTTGGTATAATCCAATTGAAAATAATAAAGAGAAAAATTATAATCTTAAAGAAGATAGAATTCTTGAATGGCTTAAGCTTGGTGCACAAGTAACGGATCCGGTGAATAAGTTAATGAAAAGATCGGGATTAGCTTATAGATGGCATCTAATGAAGCAAGGACTGTCTGAAAAAGAAATTGATAAAGCTGTTGAAAAATGGAAGAAAGAAAGAGATAAAGTAATTCAAGATAGAATTAAGGCTAATAAGGCTAAGAGAGAAAAAGCAAAAGCTAAAAAAGAAGCTGCTAAAGTCACGGAGGAAGCTCCTGCTGAAGAAGAAAAAGCGGAGGAAGCACCGGTAGAAGAAGCTCCTGCTGAAGAAGAAAAAGCGGAGGAAGCTCCTGCAGAAGAACCTGCTGAAGAAGAAAAAGCTGAAGAAGCTCCTGCTGAAGAAGAAAAATAAATTTTTAAAAGCTCCTCGATAATATGGAAGTTTTTATAATAACGCCTTTTCCAAATACGATTAATGTATTAATCGAAAACAATATTACTAATCAAGGAATTAAAAAAAACCTTCTCAATGTTGAAGTTGTCAATCTTAGAGATTTTACTAATGATAATTACAAAAAAATTGATGATGAGCCTTACGGAGGAGGTAGTGGAATGGTAATGATGTGTCAGCCATTATTTAGTGCGATTGATTATTGTATTAATAAATCGCAAAAAAAGCCTAAAGTAATTTTTCCCTCTCCTAAAGGAAAAGTTTTGAATCATAAAATGAGTAGTGATTTGAGTAATGAAAATGCACTTATTTTTATTTGTGGTCACTATAAAGGAATTGATGAGAGAGTAATTGATAAATATGTTGATTTAGAAATATCAATAGGAGATTTTATCATTTCAAACGGTGAACTTTCAACCATGATTATATTTGATTCAATTGCAAGATTGGTTCCTGGAGTTTTGAATGATTTAAATTCTGCTATGACGGATTCTTTTGTTGACGATTTACTCGATGCTCCTTATTTTACGCGGCCTAATGAAATTGATGGATTAAAAGTTCCAGAAGTATTATTATCTGGCGATCATAAAGCAATTGAAAAATGGCGAAATGATAAAAAGTTAGAAATTACAAAAGACAGAAGACCTGATCTTTTAAAAGAAAAGTAAAATAATGAGTAACACTTTAAGAGAAGATATACCAAATTTTAAAGCCGGAGATGTGCTTTCAATCTACGTTAATGTAAGAGAAGGGCAAAAGGTAAGACAACAGCTTTACAAAGGGACTGTCATTGCTCGTAAAGGTTCTGGTATCGCTGAAACAATTACTGTAAGAAAAATTTCTAATGGTGTTGGAGTTGAAAGAATCTTTCCACTTCATTCTCCATCAATTGCATCCATCAAAGTTGATAGAGTAAATAAAGTAAGAAGAGCCAAATTATATTATTTGCGTGGATTATCTGGTAAAGCAGCTCGTCTTGCAGAAAAGAAGTAGAACTTGCCTTCTACTAGATCCATCCTATTTGTTTTAAGTTTATCTCACATGTCAAATCACATCATTATGATGTTGATACCTAGTATGTATATAAATTTGATTGATTTTTTTTCACTTAATGCTGCTGAGGTAGGACTAATATTTGGTATTGTAAGTTTTTGTTTTGGTGTTGGTTCTTTGCCAATGTCTTTCTTATATAATAAATATGGGCCAAAAAGATTGATTGCATTTTCGCAGATAGGAATTTTTATATCTGCTTTATTAGTAAGTATATCAAATGATGTTGTAATGTTTTCATTTAGTAGTATTTTATTAGGGCTTTTTGCAAGTATTCATCATCCAGTTTCTTTAACTTTAATTTCTGAAACTTTTGATAAGGATATTGCTAAGGCCAATGCTTTTCACGGAGTCTTTGGTTCAATCGGTGTTTCTCTAGGTCCTTTAATATCATTTTTTGCTTTATTACATTTTAGTTGGCATTATGCATTTATTTTTACAGCAATTTTAAATGCTTTTTTATTACCTCTTTCTTTAAAGTTTATCCCTAATACCGAAAAAATGGATATTATAAGTTTAAATGACTTTAACGATAAGAGGCAAAACTCAATTTTAATGATTTTTTTCCTAGTTTCATTTGTAGTTGGCTTATCATTTACAGTTTTTAATACATTTATACCCTCAGTATTTAATTTAGATTTTGGTTCCAACTCAAACTCAATTGTCTCAGCAATTATGTTAACTGGTTTTATAGGTCAAATTCTTTCTGGATATTTTGGAGATAAATTTGATAGAATTAAACTATTATCTACAGTTTTTATTTTACTTTTACCTTTATTTATTTCAATAATTTTCGTTGGAAAAAAACTAATTATATTTATTTCAATTTTTTTAGCAATATTGATGTATTCAATTCAACCATTAATCAATTCAATAATAAAGGATATAACTACTTTAAGAATAAGATCAGTAGTATTTGGTTTGAACTTCTTCTTAATGTTTGGTCTTTCAGGATTAGCAGCATATATGGGAGGATTAATAGCAGATAACTATAGTTTTAAATTAATTTTCCCTATATTTTCTTTACTGTTTCCAATTGGAATTTTGTTACTTTATTTATTACAAATGAAAAAAAAGGTTAAAGTTTAATGTTAGTTAGTATGACAGGGTTTGGCTCATCGAGCTATGAAGATTCAAATTTATCAATTAACATTGAACTTAAGTCATTTAATTCTAGATATTTTGAATTAAATACCAAATCTTTTGATTTATCAGGTCCTTTAGAATACAAAATTAGAAATTACCTTAAGAAACAACTTTATAGAGGGTCAGTTACACTTATTGTAAAGGTTGATTCAAAAGATTCATTTAAGTTTAATGATCATAAAACAGCTAGTGTATTAAAAGCATATGATGAAATAGAAAAAAAATATGGTGTTAAATTAAATTACAGTCAGCTCCTTCGAAATAATGATATATTAACTTATGATTCACATAGTAAATCAATACAGAATAAAATATTTTCTTCACTAAAATTAGCTACTAAAGAGTTGGTGCAAATGAGAAAAAATGAAGGTATGCAAATTGAAAAAGAGTTTTTTAAATATTTAGCTATTGCAAAAAAAGATTTAATGAAAATTGAAAAAATTCAGGAAAAAGTTCATAACAAAAAAGTTAATTCTAAATCTAATATTGAAAATTTAGATGAGATTGAAAAAATTGATATTTCTGAGGAAATTGATAGAATTAATAGCCATCTAAAACAAATTTCTCAATCAATTAAATCTCCTCAACTTTCGGGGAAAAAAATTAATTTCATTCTTCAGGAAATTAATAGAGAATCAAATACAATTTTATCAAAATTCTTAAATAAAAGTGTTTCTAAATATGCTATAAGTTTAAAAATGCAAGCAGAGAAGCTAAGAGAGCAAGTGGGAAATATTTTATGAAAAATTTATTCATAGTTTCAGGATCTTCGGGTTCAGGTAAAACTACATTATTGGAGTTATTATCTAGAGATTTAAATATTGAAATTTCAGTTTCATTTACAACTCGTAATAAGAGAGAATATGAAATTGACGGAGTTCATTATAATTTTATATCAAAAGAAAAATTTAAAAAAATGATTAATGAAAATTTATTTCTTGAATATGAAAATGTTCATGGAGATTTATATGGAACTGCATTAAGTAGTTTGAAAGAGTACATAGATAATAAAAAGCTTTTATTTTTTGAGTTAGATGTAAATGGAGCTGTTAGTTTAATGAATTATTATCCTAATAATACTGTTTCAATCTTTTTATCACCTCCAAATCTTAATGAATTAAGAAAAAGGTTAGTTTTAAGGTCAACTGAAACTGAACAAGAAATTAATAAAAGACTAAGTAGGTTTGAAGAAGAAGATAATTTAAAAAAAGAATTTGACTATAATCTTATTAATGATAACTTCGAAACCACATTTGAAAAAATAAAAGAAATTATAAATAGACATAAAAAAGAGGATTAAAATGGCTGTTGAACCTATATCATTTACCAAATTACTGAAAAAAACAGACGATATTTATGAAGCTGTTGTTGTCTCTTCTAAAAGAGCAAAACAAATGCTTCAAGATAGAATTGTTAAACAGATGATTGATGATAATGAAGAAATCTCTGAGGATGGAATTCTAGCTGAGCCTGTAGTTAGGGAGAATATTGATTTCGATAAAGAAGATAAGGTAACCTCTTTAGCTTTAGATGAATTTCTTGACGGTGAAATTGATTGGGATAAGACCGAAGAATCAATTGAGCAGTAAATCTTCCAAATACAAATACATTAAACAAAATAAGCAATTATTCGGAGACGAGATATATTTGCGTCCACTAAAAATTTCAAATGACTCCAAAAAAGTAAAAATTCATGATTCATGGTATAAAGAATTAAAAAAAGAATTTGAAAAAGAGTATTGGAAAAATCTTTCTAGTCAAATTAAAGATCTTTATAAGAATAAAATTGTTTATCCTAAACCATCCTTGATGTTTAATGCTTTAAATTCAACACCTTTAAATAGCGTTAAAGCAGTTATCATTGGACAAGACCCTTATCATGGAGAGGGACAAGCAAATGGCCTATCTTTTAGCGTTAATAACGGTATTTCAATTCCTCCGTCATTAGTAAATATTTTTAAAGAGTTGAAATCAGACATTAATATCCAAAAACCAAATTCAGGAAATTTGCAATCATGGGCAGATCAAGGAGTATTAATGCTTAATACTGTCTTGACTGTTGAAAAAGATAATGCAAATTCTCATAAAGGTATTGGCTGGGAAATTTTTACAAATCGAATTGTTGAAATTGTTTCATCTAGCTTACAGAGTGTAGTTTTTATTTTATGGGGCAAGCAGGCTCAGTCATTTAAAGATATAATTGATTCTTCAAAACATTTAATAATTACTTCTGTTCATCCATCTCCATTGTCAGTTCATAGAGGTTTTTTTGGATCCAAACCTTTTTCTCAAACAAATAATTTTCTAGTAGAAAATGGGATTGAACCAATTGACTGGAAATTAAAATAATATTTTTTGTATTTAAGGATTGTCTTGTCAGATAATCAAAAGATTACTAATCTATTAAAATAAATATTTTATATTGTTGAAAGAGTGTGGATAAATATAGATGGCTGAAAATAAAAAAAATGAAGGTTTAAACTTACAACCTCAAGCTTTAGAGGCAGAAGAAGCAGTTCTTGGGTCTATGATGATTGATGAAGATGCTGCAAATAAAGCAATAAGTATCTTGGGTTCTAGTCATTATTTCTATAAAGATTCTCATAGAAAGATTTTTGAAGCTATGATTTCATTAATGAATAATAATGATCCAATAGATACTGTTTCTGTATCAGATGAGCTTAAAAAGGGAAAAAATTTGAAATCAATTGGTGGAATTTACTACTTAACAGGTTTAGTAGATAAAGTTCCAACATCTGCAAGAGTTGAAACTTATGCTGAGATAGTAAAAGAAAAAGGAATGTTAAGAGATTTAATTTCTACATCTCATGAAATATCTAAAAAAGCTTTAGATGCTGGAGATTCAGTTGGATCGATCCTCGATGAAGCAGAGCAATCTATTTTTAATTTAAGCGAGAAAAAAACATCTAAAATTTATGAGCATATAGATCCTATTTTAAATAGTACAGTTAAAAGAATTGAAGAAATTGCTGCAAATCCTGGTTCAACAATTGGTATACCATCTGGATTAATTGATTTAGATAAATTAACAGCAGGTTTTCAGAACGGAGATTTAATTGTTTTAGCTGGTAGACCTTCTATGGGAAAAACAGCTTTAGCTTTAACAATTGCAAGAAATGCTGCAATTGAAAATAATTCTGCCACTGCAATTTTTAGTCTTGAAATGTCAAGTGATCAGTTAGGTCAAAGACTATTAACATCAGAAGCTAAAGTTGATAATTCACTTGTTAGAAGGGGAAGTACTAATATAAAGTGGAAAAATATTAATATTGCTGCCGGAAAACTTTCTCAAGCTCCGCTTTATATAGATGATACTCCCGCCTTATCAATTCTTGATTTAAAAGCTAGAGCAAGAAGGTTGAAGCGTGAAAGAAATATTGAATTAATCATTGTTGACTATTTACAGTTAATGCAAGGTCCTAAAAATGCAGAAAATAGACAAAATGAGATTTCACAAATTACGCAGTCTTTGAAGGCTTTAGCAAAAGAGCTAAATATACCAGTTATAGCACTTTCACAGCTTTCTAGAGCAGTTGAACAAAGAACTAAAAAAGAGCCTATTCTTTCAGATTTAAGAGAAAGTGGTGCTATTGAACAAGATGCTGATGTTGTGATATTTTTGTATAGACCAGCAGTTTATGACAAGGAAGATCAAGAATTAAAGGGTATTGCATATCTTATCGTTGCAAAGCAAAGAAATGGTCCAACTGGTAGAGTAACAGCAAGTTTTATCGATACATATGCAAGATTTGACAATCATACAGAATTCTAATAATGAGCAAAAATGTCATTAAAGATAATAATGAGGTTATAGCTGAAAAAAGCAAAGCTCTTTTAAAAAGAATTCCTTTAAAAAAAAATAGAAATCAAGTTGAAAATGCTCTTGAATTTTCTATCAAAATGCACCACGGTCAAAAAAGAAAGTCCGGATTACCATTTGTTAGTCATTGTATAGATGTTGCCAATATTCTAATAGATTGGAATATGGATCATACAACTATTGTAAGCGCATTATTACATGACGTGGTAGAAGATACTGAAGTGAAGTTAAATGATATTGAGAAAGAATTTGGTTCAGATGTTGCACTTCTTGTAGACGGTGTTACAAAAGTTGAAAATATTGCTTTTCATTCTAAAGAACATAAGCAGGCAGAAAATTTTACAAAGCTATTTCTTTCTTTAGCAAAAGATTTGAGAGTAATAATTATAAAATTTGCTGATAGATTAAATAATATGGAAACAATTCAATTTCTTTCTCCACAAAAAAGAAAAGAAATTGCAGTGGAAACAAAAGAAATTTTTGTGCCTTTAGCTCATAGGCTTGGAATGGCTAAGCTTAAATGGGAATTAGAAGATTTATCTCTTAAGTGTTTAGATCTTAGAGCTTTCAATAGTATTAAGAAAAAAATTGAAACTTCAGAGAGACTAAATCAGGACATATTATCAAATGCAATAAAACCAATTAAGTCTGAGCTTAATTCTTATAAAATTAAATCAGATATTTTTGGGAGATATAAATCAATTTCATCAATTAATAGAAAAATGAAAAGCAGAGGTAAAAAATTTGAAGAAATTTATGATTTATATGCTATCAGAATTGTTGTTGATAAAATTGAAGAATGTTATCTTACATTGGGCGTAATTCATAGTATATATCCTCCACTTCAAGATAGGTTTAAAGACTTTGTTGCTACACCAAAGTCAAATGGATATCAGTCAATTCATACAACAGTACTAACTAAAGATAATCGTCTTACTGAGTTTCAAATTAGAACAAATGAAATGGATCATACTGCGGAGGTTGGAGTTGCAGCTCACTGGCTATACAAAGGCAATGAACAGATAGGTGAATTTGATTCTCAAGTTTCATGGCTAAGAGATTTGTTACAAATGTTAAATAGTGATAGTTCTGAACCTGAAGAGTTAATGGATTTGCTAAAAATTGATATGTTTGAGGATGAAATTTTTGTTTTTACCCCAGCAGGCGATTTAATCAAACTTCCAATTAACTCAACTCCTCTTGATTTTGCTTTTGCGATTCATGGAGGATTAGGTTTTACTACTGTTAGGTCTAAAGTAAACAAAAAATTAGTACCTTTAAGTTATAGTTTACAAAGTGGGGATATTATAGAGATTGAAACCAATAAAAATCAAACTCCTAATAGCGGATGGCTAAAGTTTGTTAAAACATCCAAGGCAAAACACGAAATATCCAAATATTTAAGAAAAATTGAGTTAGAAGAAAGCATAAAAATTGGGAATGAAATCTTAGAAAAGTCACTAAGAAAGCTAAAAATATTAGATAAAATGAAAGATTTTAAAAAAAGCTATTCATTAGCAGGTTTTAAAACATTAAATAATATGCTCTCTGATATCGGCAGAGGTGGAGTAATTGTTAAAGATATAATTCCAAAAATTTTTCCTGATTTAAATAATAATCTTAAAAAGGAAATAGATGCAACTGAATTTATTGATTCCGCTAGGTCAGATGTAGAGGGTATTAATTTAGATGGAGTAAAAAATTTAGTTGTTGATTACGGAAAGTGTTGTAATCCTATTCCAGGAGATGATGTCATTGGATATATTTCAAGAGGAAGAGGTTTAATAGTTCATGAACAGTCATGTTCAAATTTATCTTCACTTTCTTCCAAAAAAGATAGATTAGTATCAGTAAATTGGAATGCTAAGGAAAATTTAGCTTTTCGTTCAAAAATTCATATTACATGCATCGATACTGCAGGTATGTTAAATGAAATTGCTAATATAATTTCAAAAAATAATGTTAACATGTTGGACGTTTCAACTGATGTAAAAGAAGGTGGAATTGCAAACATATGGATTATTTGCAAAGTGCAGAGTAGGAAAAAGTTAGATGCTGTTATCAATGATATTCAAAAAATTAAAAACGTTGATTCAGTTGAGCGTGTACATGAGTAGTAAATTAATTGGTATTGATTTTGGTCTTGCAAAAATAGGTTTATCTATATCAGATCCGTCAAAAATTATTTCAATTCCCTTAAAAGTTGTTAGATATAAGACAAAAAATGAGCTTTTAAAAAAACTTAATGAAATTGCTATTGAAAATGATGTCAATGCTTTTGTTATTGGATATCCTTTAAATATGAATAATAAAAAAAATGAAATGACTGAATTAGTTGACCAGTTTAAAGCAGATCTCATTAAAATGAATTTTAAAGTTTATCTTCAAGATGAAAGATTATCGAGTGAGTCTGCAAAAAAAATTATTCATCAACAGAATATTAAAACAGGAGAGAATAAAGAGAAGATTGACTTAATTGCTTCAACAATTATACTTCAATCATTTTTAGATAAAGGAGCGGCTTAATGAGTACAAAGAATTTATTTTTAGCTCTTTTAAGTGGCATATTATTGGGATTATCTTTTCCTCCATTTCATTTAGGATTTCTTGCATGGATTTTTTTAGTTCCTTTATTCAAAATTTTTTATGAAAAAAATAAATTTCAAGAAAAGGCATTATCATTTTATATAGCCGGATTTACAAGTTATGCTATCATAACTCATTGGGTAGCATTGAACTCTGGTACGTCTGTTCAGGTAGCTGTTTTGTCTTATCTTGCAATATGTTTTTTTTATCCACTATACTGGTTGGTTTTTTTGTTTATTCTTAATTCTTTAAAAAAATTAAAGTTTTCAACTAATACCCAGCTTATTCTTATCCCTTTAATTTGGGTATTTATTGAAAACTTAAGGGATTTTGGACCTTTAGCTGCTCCATGGTTAAATTTTTCGTTAAGTCAAACGGGTTACGATAGATTGATTCAAGCTGTAAGTATTCATGTAGACTTATCTACATTTTTGATTGTTCTTTTTAATATACTTTTTTTCAAATTTATATTTTTAAAAGAAAAAAAATACCTCTATGTTTTTTCATTTATTCTTATCATAAATATTATTGTTGGACAGGTAATAATTAGGAATTATAATTCTGGAAATTTTTCTAAAGAAATTAAAGTTTCAATTGGTCAACCTGTAATCTATCCTGATGAAAAATGGAATCCTAACTTAAGAGAAAGAAATGAAAAAATTATGAACAATCTTCTTGAACAATCTTTGAAAGCCAATCCAGACATCATTATATGGCCTGAAGCTGCTTTAACATCTTTTTTAGCTGTATCTAATTCGAAAAAAAGGATTGATCTTCAAAAAAGACTTAATAGTTCTGCTTTAATTACAGGCATTCCTCAAAGGGTTTATTTAAATGATGAATTAAAGGTTTATAATAGTGCAATTTTTATGAAATCGGATGGTTTCTATGATACTTATCAGAAAATCTTTTTAGTTCCTTTTGCGGAATATGTACCTTTTTTTCAAAACTGGTTAACAAAAATTAATCAGTTTGATGATATGGGAAGTTTTACACCAGGAGAAAACTACAATACTTTTGAAATAAATAATATTAAATCATCTATTATGATCTGTTATGATTCGAGCAGTTACAGGATAGCCAAAAAAATGGTTGATAAGGGTGCGGAAATAATTTTTGTAGTTACAAATGATTCATATGTTGGAAAAGCAATGCCATATCAACATTTTGAACATGCAAAATTGCGTGCCATAGAGTTGGGTATTCCAATAGTTCAAAGTGCAAATAATGGTATATCTGGAATAATTCTTCCATCAGGAGAAGTTTTATTGAAATCAGATATTGATGAAAGAAATACATTTAATTATTCAATTAAGTTAAAATGAGTAGATATAAAATAACTATTCAATATGATGGCAATAGTTTTTCTGGATTTCAATCTCAAAAAAATAAGTCAGGTATTCAAGATCAAATTGAATCATCTATTGCAAAACTAAACAATAATAAATTAGTAAAAGTCTATGGTGCTAGTAGGACAGATGCTGGTGTTCATGCTTTGGGACAAGTAGCACATTTTGATATTGTCTCTCAATTATCGGATGATGATTTTCTAAGAGCCATAAATGCCAGATTAAATAAAGAAATTAGAATTTCCAAATTAGTAAAAGTAGATGATTGTTTTCATAGTAGATTTGATGCTAAAAGTAAAAAATATGAATATTTTTGCTGTACTGAAGAAAATCCACTTTTTTTAAAAAATCATCATTTTATTAAAAAAATCGATTTTAATCTAATTAAAAAGGCATCTAAGTTAATCGAGGGAGAGCATGATTTTTTATCATTTTCAAAATTTTCAGGTAAAGAAAATAATAGGTGTAAGATTTTTAGCTCTGAATGGCTTTTTGATGATAAAAATAAACAAAAACTATCATATATTATTCATGGAAATAGATTTTTGCATCATATGGTTAGATATTTGGTTGGAACTATGATTGCTGTAGGACAAAATAAAATTTCAATTGAAGATTTTTTAATTTTGTTAAATAATCCAAAGAAAGATGCAAGGATATTTAAAGCTCCGAGCAAGGGCTTAATTTTGAGGGAAATTTTTTATGAGAATTAAAATTTTAAGTTTGTTTATGTTTCTTTTTCTAGGTTGTAATGAAAGAAGTTTAAATAATGAACAAGGTCTTATTTCTAAAGATACAGCTATATCTCAAGCTGTTGAGTTGGCAAGCCCGGGAGTAGTAGGTATTTATAGAAGTCAGGAAGTAGTTTTAAGGACAAGGTGGGGTGGTTATAGAAATCTTAAACCAATTTCATCTAACGGATCAGGATTTATTATAAGCGAAGATGGATATATTTTAACAAATGCACATAACATAAAAGATAATTTACGTTCTGAACTTATTACAACTGATATTAGTATAACTGTAGTTGTTCCTGGAGGAGAAATGTATAATGCTTCTATTGTAGGAATTGATATGATATCAGATATTGCACTTTTAAAAATTAATGGGAATAATTTTAATTATTGTAATTTGGGTAACTCTGATAATGTAAAGGTTGGTGAATGGGCAATTGCTCTTGGAAATCCAAGAAATTTAATTTCAAATGCTCAATATCAACCAATTGCATCAGCTGGAATTATTAGCGCTATTAATGCAGATTTTAATCTTGATACTCAGACAGGAAAATTATTAGATAATATGATTCAAACTGATGCATCTCTTAATCCAGGGAATAGCGGAGGACCGTTAATAGATTCAAGTGGTAAAGTAATTGGAATAAATACTTTTATTAAGGCAGATTCTCAGAACTTAGGATTTGCAATTCCAATAAATTTTGCAAAAAAAATTGCAAATGAATTAAAACTTAAGGGAGTAATTGATAGAAGAGTTTCTTTTGGTCTTTCAGCTACACAGTACATTTATGGAGAAAATCGTGATCAAATAGGATTGTATATTGATAGAGTTGATTATTCAGACTCTGCCCGAAATGAGGAATTATATAGGGGAGATATAATTATAGCAGTAGAAGGCTTTAGGATAGAATCATTAGAGGAAATTAAAGCAGTTTTGATTAAATTAGATTTAAGAGCTGGTGATGAAGTAGGATTGACAGTTATAAGAGAAAACGATTTTGAGGATGTAAGTTTAACTTTAGGAAAAATATGACAAGAAGAAGTATTCAGTTAATAGTGTTCGGTCTTTGTTCAGGGGCTTTACTTGGAACACTTGTTGGTGATTTTATGGCTTTTCTTCTTCCTGATGGAAGCGCAGTTAAGCAATTTTTTCTATTATCTTATGATTTTACATTTGGCTCAATGAATAGTGATTATTTAATTGATTTAGGAGTAATAGTAATTGATTTTGGTTTTATTTTAAAATTTAATGTTTGTAGTATTATTGGTTTTGGGATTGCATATTATTTATTAAAATACTTTAGATAAAAAAAGAGGTTTATATGTTCAATTTAGGTACTGGTGAGTTAGTTTTAATTTTTTTAATTCTTTTACTTCTTTTTGGAGGAAAGAGATTACCTGGTATTGCTAGAGGATTCGCTAACTCTTTAAGAGAGTTTAGAGGAGCTTTGGACGATACTAAGGAAGAAATTAAAAAATCTGAAAATTCTGACAAATAAGATTAGATGAATCCATCTAATTCTCTCGAACAGAAATTACTGATTGAAAAAGAGAATATTTCAAACAGTAAAACTAATTCTGTTATAAGAAGTCGTTTTGAAAAAATTGATTTAAACAAAAAAAGAAATGGAATTTTGGAGAATAAAACATTTCTTATTAAAGATAATATAGCAATCAAAGGCGAACCCTTAACTTGCTCATCAAATATTTTAAAATCTTACAAATCTCCTTTTAACGCAACGGTTATAGAAAAAATCCAAAAAGAAGGTGGAATTATAACTGGCCAAACAAATTGTGATGAATTTGCTATGGGTTCGTCTTCTGAATTTTCTATTTATGGATCAGTAAAGAATCCATTTAATTCAGATTTGGTTGCAGGAGGATCTAGTGGTGGTTCTGCAGCAGCAATTGCAGAAAATCTTGCTGATATATCACTTGGTTCAGATACTGGAGGTTCAGTAAGGCAGCCATCTGCATTCTGTGGCATTTATGGTTTAAAGCCGACCTATGGCAGAATTTCAAGGTATGGGCTAGTAGCACATGCATCATCTTTTGATACAATAGGTATCATGTCAAAAGATTTGACCGATGTTTATAAAACATTTTCTGTCATTTCTGGGATTGATAAAAAAGATGCAACAAGTTGTAATATTCCTTTAAATGATAAATTTTCTTTCAAAGCTTCAAAGTTGCCGAAATCTATTGGAGTAGTTAATAAAAATATTTTAAAGGATGTAAATCCAGAAATAAAAGACAGATACTATTTATTAATTGATTTTTTGAAATCAAAAAAAGTAGAAATTATAGAAATTGATTTACCTTTCTTTGAATACTGTATTCCTGCATATTATGTATTAACAATGGCTGAAGCATCTTCAAATCTATCAAGATTTGATGGAGTTAGATACGGTAATAGATCAGATTCCAATGATTTATCTGAATTATATGTTAAAACTAGATCCAAAGGGTTTTCAGATGAGGTTAAAAGAAGAATTATGACAGGAACATACGTATTATCTTCAGGCTACTATGATGCATATTTTTCAAAAGCGCTAAAGGTAAGAAGATTAATAAGAAATGGTTATTCTGATATTTTTAAAAATTGTGAAAATTTATTAATTCCTACAACTCCTGATTTACCATTTAAGTTAGAGAATAATTTAAAAGATCCACTTAAAATGTATTTGTCAGACTTGTTCACAGTTCCAATAAATTTGGCAGGCATCCCATCTATAAATGTTCCTGTAGGTTATTCTTCAAATAATCTACCTATTGGTTTACAAATAGTTTCTAATTCATTTAAAGAGGAAACTTTATTTAGTTTGGCTCATATATTAAATGAAGAGGAAATTTTTGAAAAAGCTTAATGGAATTCTTATACCCAAATTTTTTATTTGCAATACCTGCATTTTTAATTTTAATTATTATTAAAAAAATATTTTTAAAAAGATCTTCTTCTATCCAGGTTTCAAATTTCAATAGCCTTAAAAATTATTTTGGCAATCAAGGAAAACTAAAGATTTCAATTATAAATGTTTTATTTATTATTTCAATCACACTTCTAATAATTGGATTAGCTAGACCTAGAATATCATTGGTTGATGAAAATATTACTGTGGAAGTAATCGATATTATTCTTGTATTAGATACTAGTAGTAGTATGCTAGCTGAAGATTTTAAGCCAAATAGATTAGAGGCAGTAAAGGATGCTGCACAGAAATTTATAGCAAATAGAAACGGAGATAGGATTGGTTTATTAGTTTTTGGTAAAGAGACCTTTATTCAGTGTCCTTTAACTATCGATTATAGTGTCTTAAATAGTCTATTGAACGAAGTTACTGTAATGGAGCCAAAATATGATGGTACTGCCATTGGAGTAGCCATTGCAAGCGGAGTTAATAGATTAAGAAATAGCGATTCAGAAAGCAAAGTTATTATTTTACTTTCAGATGGGAGTAATAATGCTGGATCAATCGATCCTATATCAGCTGCAAAAATTGCAAAAGAGTATGGAATTAAAGTCTATACCATTGGAGCTGGTACTAACCAATCAATTACGCAAATTCCTGGAAGAGGGTTTGTCAGAAATGAAATTGATGAAGAGACTTTAATTGGTATTGCTGATGTTACAAATGCCAAATACTTTAGAGCAATTGATAAAGCTAGTCTATCTGGAATATATTCTGAAATTGATAAACTTGAAAAATCTGAAATTTCAGTAAGTTATTTTTCAAGCTTTGAAGAAGTTTATATATGGTTCATTTTATTAGGATTCGTTTTTATAATTTTATCTGAATTGTTAAGAACCTACTATTTCAGGAGAGTTCTGTGATTTTAGAGCATATAGAAATAGCTCTATTTTGTTTAATTATTTTTATCTTAAGCATAATATTTTATTTATATAGATCTAATAAATATAAAGTCTTTGATAATAGAAATTTTTCAAAAAATTTCTTTGATAAATTATTTATTGGAAGTGATTCAAGAATAAAATTCAAAATGATTTTAAGGTATTTAGGTATTTTGAGTTTGATTTTTGCTCTAGCAGGAATTAAAACTGGCATTACAGTAAAGCCTGTTGAGAGAAAAGGTGTAGATATTATTTTTTGCATTGATGTTTCTTTAAGTATGGATGCCCAGGATATAAAGCCCTCAAGAATTAATAAAGTTAAATTTGAAATGTCAAAAATTGTTGATAACCTAGAAGGTGATCGTATTGGCATAGTAGTTTTTTCTGGTTCAAATTTTCTTTATTTACCTTTAACTATGGATTATGATGCTTCAAAGCTCTTTATAAAGAGCATTGATACATCAATGATCTCTTCAAGAGGTACAGATATCCCAAATGCAATAAAAACATCTGTTGAAGCATTTGGAGATGAGGGAGAACAGCAAAAAATGATTTTTCTCTTTTCAGATGGTGAGGATCATAGTGAAAATTCATTAGAAAATATATCTTTTCTAATTAAAAATAAAATCGATTTACATGTAATTGGCGTTGGTAGCACTAAAGGCTCTCTAATTCCGTTAAGTGGTAAAGAAAATTCTTTTGTAAAAGACTCTAAGGGTGAGCTTGTTTTATCAAAAATTAATTCTGATTTTTTGAGGAGTATTGCAGATATAAATAATGGAAAAATTTTAAGAATATCCAAAAGTGAACCTGTAAGTGAAAATATTATTGATATCATTAATTTAGGAGAAGATTCATTAATAAGTTCTTTTGAATTTTCAGATTATGAACATAAATATCAATATCCATTAGCAGTTTCAATAATACTTTTAATAATTTCAAACTTATTATTATCTGGAAGAAGAAGATGAAATACATTATTCCAATATTATTTTTTAACCTATTATTATGTCAAGATATTGGGCAAAAGATGTTTAAAAATGGAGATACAGATTCCGCTATTAAATATTATCAGCATCTACTAGAAGATGAAGATTTATCTAAGGATAATATTATTTATAATTTAGCTTCAATTTATTCCTCAGTTGATAGTCTTGAAAGAGCAGAAGAGTTCTTTAATCTTGCAATTCAAGATAGTTTAAATCCATCTGCAGAGTTAAGCTATAATCGCGGAAATATGTTTTTTAAGTCTCAAAAACTCGAAGAAAGTTTAAAATCATATAGAGACGCACTATTAAAAAATCCAAATGACGATGAGGCAAGAAAAAATTATGAGTTTGTTAAAAATGAAATCGAAAAAAACAAACAAAATAAACAAGAAAATCAACAGGAAAATGAAGATAGTCAAAAATCTGAAAATAATGAGAATAATCAAAATGAGGATAAAAATCAGAGTGATGAAAATAAGGATGATAAGTCAAATGATTCTGATAAAAATCCAGAAAATAATAATAATGACGATGGACCTTCAGAGAAAGAATCTTCACAATCCCCTAAACAAGAAAATAATTCAGATCGTCAAATGAATGTTGATCAAAATGTTGAAAATATTCTAAATGCTATGAAAGAAAATGAACAAGTAAACAAAAAAAGAAAGCAAAATAATTATTCAAATGAAAGTGGAAAAGAATGGTAAAATTTTCTTTATTTTTACTGTTTTTTTTCAGTTCCATTTATAGTCAACAGCTATCATCAACCGTATCAAGTAATAAAATTGGTTTAACTGAATCATTAATTTTTACAATTAAAATTACTGACATTGATAGCAACCCTTCAGTTGATATTAAACAAATTGAAGATAATTTCACTATTATATCTGGACCTAACATTGGTAGTGAATATAGATTTGTTAATGGAAATAAATCATCATCAAGATCAATTTCTTGGACATTAATTCCATTAAAAGACGGTCTTCTTGAAATTCCATCTATTAATGTTAATGTAGGAAAAAAATCATTTAATACTAAAATACACCAAGTTCAGGTTTCAAAGCAAAAATCTTCAGAAGCTACTAAAGATATATTTCTTGAAATAAAAGTTAGTAATGATAAGGTTGTTGTAGGAGAGCAGATAAAATTATCATATACTTTTTATACTAAAATTGCATCCAAAGTTATTTCCACTGAATTTCCAAAATATAGCGATTTTTGGGTTGAAAAAATGTTTGATCCTGTTGGTATGCAATTTACTCCTGAAAGCTGGGAAGACATTGAGTTGAATGGGTATAATTATAAGTCATTAAAAATTTTTGAAGTTGCTATATTTCCTTTAAAAGAGGGTGTATTTGATCTTGAATCAATGATAATGAAAGTTGAAACCAAGGAAAAAGATTCTTCATTTAATAGATTATTTTGGGATGACCCTTTTTTTGATACTTTTTCACAAAGAACAAAAGCAAAGATTTTAGTTTCAGATCCAATAACCATTGAAGTTTCTTCTTTAAAAAATATTCCTGAAAATTTTACAGGAGCTGTTGGAAAATTTACATTGAACTCATCGCTATCAAATTCAAGTATTGATGAAGGTTCTCCTTTTATTTTTAAAGTTGTTCTTGATGGGAAAGGTAATCTTGCAAATATTGGTAGACCAAAGATAAGTTTTCCAGACAATATTGATATTTTTGAAGGAGAAACAATTATTGATAGGAATATCTCAGACAATTTTTCTGGCTCTATAACATGGGAGTATAATTTAATTCCACGAAAAAATGGCATATTTTCTATTGATGTTATTGAAGTACCATATTTTAATTCCTCAACAAAATCCTGGTCAAAGGCATCTTCAAAAAAAATAGATTTTACGGTTAATAAAAGTCTTATTTTTGATAGTAGCGATAAAGATTTAATATCTACAAAATCTAATGTTATACGCTATAATAGAATCGGTAAACAGGATTGGTTATCATCTTCCAAAATTCAAATTGAAAAAACAATTATTTTTATACTATCAATTTCATTGATTTTTTTTGTAATACCATTTTTTAAATCAAAATTTGATTCTGTCAAAAATTTAATTTTTAATTTTATGTCAGTTAAATCAGCACTAAATAATGCCATAAATAGCTTAAATGAAAGTGAATCGCTTTATAATGATGGCTCAAAAATAATTATAAAATTTTTCTACCAAAAAAATATGATTAATTCTATAAATATGGATATATCAACCTTGAAATCTTCTTTAAAAAATAAGATTAATAATAAAGATTTTAATGAATTATCAAAACATCTTGATGATTTTCAAACAAAATCATATTCGCAAGTTGATGATTTTAAGGATATAAAAAGTGCGGTTAATTCATTAATAAAAGTTCTAAAAAGGATTGATTTATATGTATAAGATCATAATAATTATTTCAATCCAATTATCATTTATTTTTTCTCAAAATGTAGATGAATTATTTAGTACTGCTAATAAATATTATAATGAAAGTAAATATGAAGAGGCAATCCAAATTTATGAAAAAATTATTGAAAGAGATGTTTTCTCAGAAGATTTATACTTAAATCTTGGTAATGCATATTTTCAGAATCTTGAAAATGGCTCAGCTAGATGGTCATACGAAATGGGTTTAAAATTGAACCCAAGAAATCCTGATTTAAGGAATAATAATAATGTAAATAAGAATTATATTGAAAATTATATTGAAGTTCCTAAGAATAGTATTATTGACTTTATAAATTTGTTTTTTCAATCCTTATCGCTCAATCAATTTATTTTAATTAACTCTATAATAATTCTAATTACATCTCTATCTTTTTTTATTAAAAAGGTTTTTAAAATAAATGTTTTTGATAGGTTATTTATAGTTTTTGTAATGATTTCATTTATATTCGTTTCGATAACTTTTATAAAAAACCTATGGGATCATAATAATAATTTTGCAATTATTATTAAACAGGAATCGGTTGTTTATTCGGCTCCATTTTTAAATCAAGCAATTGAACAATCAGTATTTTATAGCGGAAATAAAGTTAAAGTCATACAGCAAACTGAATCATGGATTGAAGTTTCTTCATTTGATGGAAGAAAAGGTTGGATTCAAGCTCAAGATGTAAGAAATTTGAATTAAGATGAGATATTTTTTATTATTTTTTTTAATGAATTTCGCAATATGTCAAACCGACTTTATAAAACCCAGCGATTTTAATGACAATCCCCCAAATTTTCCTAAAGTTGTTTTGCCATCTTTTACTACAGAAGAAATTGCTGAAACTGATACTCTAGATTCAACAAGCTATCTTGTCAAAGGGTATAGAGTTCAGATTGTAATTTCACAAAATGTAAATGAACTTGAAGTTATTCAAGATAAGCTTATGAAATCAGTTGATAAAAAAATTTACATAATCTTTGAGTTACCAAATTATAAGTTGAGAGTTGGAAATTTTTTAAATAGAAAGGAAGCAGAAAGTTTTCAGAAAAAAATTGTACGATTGGGATATAGAACAGCTTGGGTAGTTCCAACTATGATTGAAATGGAAGATTAATGGCTGGTCATAGTAAATGGTCTACAATTAAAAGAAAAAAAGGGGCACTCGATCAAAAAAGAGGAAAGCTTTTTTCAATGATTAGTAAAGAAATCACTGTTTCTTCAAGGCTTGGAGGAAAAGAAATAGATTCTAATCCTCGTCTAAGACAAGCAATTAAAAAAGCAAAATCATTAAATATGCCAAATTCAAATATTGATAAAGCAATAAAAAAAGGTGTTGGCGAGCTTGAAAATGTTATGATCGAGGAAGTTTCATATGAGGGATATGGCCCATTTGGAGTTGCAATTATAGTTGAAGCGATAACTGATAATAAAAATAGAACAGTTGCAGATGTAAGACACGCTTTATCAAAATTTGGTGGTTCTTTAGGTCAGGCAGGTAGTGTTTCATGGAATTTTGAAAGAACAGGAATAATATTGATTGATAAAAAGCAAATCACTGAAGATAAAATTTTTGAATTCTCAATTGAAAACGATTGTATTGAATTTTTTGATGATGGAGACTATTATAGGTTGCACTTTAATTCTAATGAACTATATAACAAGATTGAAACATTTGAAAAACAAAATATTAAAGTTGATTCATCATTTTTAGATTACATACCAAAGGACGACATAGAATTATCAGAAGATGAAAATTTAAAAGTTGAGAAGCTTTTAGAATTTTTAGAAGATTTAGAAGACGTTCAAAATGTATTTTCAAATCAAACATTAGGAAGAACATAGTGGTTATTATAGGATTTGATCCAGGACTAACAAATACAGGTTATGCGGTTTTGAGAAAAAAGAATAATGACATTTCATTGATTGAATGCGGCTTAATTAATCCTAAAAAAAGCAAAATTATCTCTGAAAGATTGTATACAATCTTTAGTCAAGCTAGTGATTTAATAAAAAAATTCGAACCTTCAACAATTTTTGTGGAGAATGTTTTTTACGGGAAGAATGTCCAGTCAGCAATAAAATTAGGTCAAGCTAAATCATCAGTAATGTTGGCAGCGGAACATAATAAGATTAGTTCACAAGAGTTTAGTCCAAGAGAAATAAAACAATCGATAGTTGGTAATGGATCTGCATCTAAAGAACAGGTTGCATTTATGGTGAAAAAAATATTTAAATTAGATGATAATATTTTGAAGAAAAATGATATTTCAGATGCTATTGCAGTAGCATGGTGTGGATTAAATAGGACATAAATGATTGATTCAATTTCAGGTAAAATTTTTAAAAAAGAACCAACAATGCTTTTCATTCAAAATGGTGGGGTTGTTTTTAGTATATCTATATGTTTAAGAGATTATGAAAAGCTCCCAAAAGAGGGCGAAAGCGTTTTTATTTTCACATACCTTAATGTTAAGGAAAATTTAATGGAATTATATGGCTTTTTGGATTTAGAGCGAAGATCACTTTTTTCAAATTTAATTGATGTGTCAGGAATTGGTCCTAGAACAGCTATTAATCTTCTTTCTAATGCATCAGTATCAAGTTTCAAAGAAAATATATTATCTGAAGATGTTAAGTCACTTAGTTTAATACCGGGCATAGGTCCAAAAACTGCCAAAAGAATTATTTTAGATATTAAAGAAAAAATTTCTTCAATACCTGTATCTCAAAATAATATTGATAATTCTAAAGTAGATTTTTCATATGATGATATCTATACTGCACTTTCTTCACTTGGATATAAAAAATCTCAAATTGATAAAGCAGTTAAAAAGTTGAATGATGAAGGTTCTTATGAGGGCGATATTGAAAATGTAATCAAAAGAATTTTGGCAATCATTCGATGAGTGATTATAAAAAAACTATATTATACGACTCTCATAAAACTTTGAAAGCTAAATTAGTTCCTTTTTCAGGATTTTGGATGCCACTTCAGTATTCTAGTATCGTTAAAGAACATCACCATGTTAGACAGAAATGTGGAATTTTTGATGTTAGTCATATGGGTGAATTTATAGTCTCAGGACAAAATGCAGAAAAATTCTTACAAATGGTCACTACTAACGATGTTACAGTACTCAAGCCAGGAAAAGTACAGTATTCTGCTTTCTGTAATGATCTTGGTGGAGTTATCGATGATTTGTTGGTATATCACCTTGGAGATTATTATATGCTGGTTGTCAATGCTTCAAATATTGATAAAAACTTCAAATGGCTTTCTTCGCAATTAATAGATGGCGTGTCATTAGAAAATCATTCTGGTTCCATTTCTTTGATAGCAATGCAAGGTCCTTTATCAAGAAAGTTCTTAAAAAACCTTTATCCTCAAATTGATAGTTTAAAATATTACGAAACTTTAATTCCAGATAAAAATAATGTTGTCGTTGCTAGAACAGGATATTCTGGAGAATTAGGATTTGAAATCTATGCACCTGATTCTAAAATACTAGAACTCTGGAATGAAATTTTATCACTCTCAGAACATATTCTACCAGTTGGATTAGGATGCAGAGATTCGCTGAGGCTTGAAATGGGATATTGCTTATACGGAAATGAACTTAATGAAAAAATAAGCACTGTAGAAGCTGGTTTATCTTGGATTACTAAATATGAAACCAATTTCATTGGCTCAAAAGCTATTCAGGAAACTCCTCCAACTAAAAAGTTGATTGCTTTAATTACAGATGAAAGAGCAATACCTAGATCAGGTTATAAGGTATATTCATTAGATAAAAAAGAGGTAGGAATTATTACAAGCGGAGGAATGTCTCCATGTTTAAAAAAAGGAATTGCTCTAGCTTTTATAGATTTTGATTTTAGAAAAGAAGAAGAATTTTTGATTGGAATAAGAGATAATTTTTTTATTTTTAATAAAACTAAACTACCATTCTATAAAGATGGTTCATATTTAAAATGAAAAATAAATTAAAAATACAAATTATTGGTTGGTTGCTTTTAATAGTATCAATGCTCGTAGCAGGATCTATGATTGGATATGATCTAACGGAAGAGCCTTCTTTAGTAGCTCAAAAAATAAATAATCCATTTAATATTCTTGGGGTTTATATTGGTTTTTATTTGATGAAATTAGGGTTTGGCTATGCTGCATTACTATTTCCAGTCATTCTAGCTACAGTTTCATATTATTTAATATCAAACTTTTCTTTTAATCTTTTAAAGTTATTAAAATTTCAATTATGTTTATTAGTTCTTTTGTCTATAACTCTAAGTTTTTTTAATAATTTAAGTTCTTTATCTGAATTAAAATTGATTGAAGATTATGGTTTATCAGGTCTTCTAGGGGGTCTTTTATTAGGATTGATTTTTGATTGGACTGGTTTTTTCGGTAGTATTTTAATTCTTTTTTCATCATATGTTTTGATTATAGTTACGTTTTTTGAAATAGATCTTTTCAAAAAATTAATGAATCTACCTAAAAATTTAGAAGGTTTAATTCCAACTATTAATTTTGACTTTAAAAAATTAATTCCTGACTTCACTAAGAAAGAAGAGAAAAAAGAAAAAGTTAAAATTATAGAAGATGATTCTTTTTTAGAAAGTATTAATTCTGAAGAAAGCCTTGATTCTGTTATTGAAGAAATTAAAGAAGAAGCTTTAACAGAATCGCAACCAGATGATGAAATTCAAGATGAAATAAATACTGAATCACAAAATAATGATTCTGATATTAATAATGAGCTTGATTCAATAACTATTGAAAAGGCAGTCATTGAAAAAGAGGCTGAAATTGATGAAGAGCGAAATAAATCTATTTTAAAAGTAGCCTGGAAGTTTCCATCTACAGATATTTTACAGTCTTCAGATGAATCGAGCGAAATAAATGAAGACGATATTAGGGAAAGATCAGAATTACTTAAAAATTCACTTTCAAATTTTGGAGTTGAAGGAAGTTCTGGAGCAATAAAAACAGGTCCAATAATTACACTGTTTGAGATTTTGCCAGCGGAAGGAGTTAGGGTTAATAAGTTTGTCCAGCTTTCAGATGATATTGCCAGAGTAATGGAGGCTCAAAGTGTAAGAGTTTTGGCACCAATTCCAGGTTCAAATCATGTTGGAGTAGAAATACCTAATGTTGATCCTCAAACAATATTTTTGAAAAATGTTATTAATTCTGAAAAATATCTCGAATCAAATGCAAAATTAAAGCTAGCAATTGGAAAAGGAACTTTAGGAGATATATCAATACTTGACCTTGTAGAAATGCCTCATTTACTAATTGCAGGTACCACAGGATCAGGTAAATCTGTTTCTTTAAATACAATAATTGTAAGCCTTCTATACCAATTGAAACCAGAAGAAGTAAAATTTGTTATAATTGATCCTAAAAAAGTTGAAATGTCTTTATATAGAGGATTAGAAAATCATTATTTATTGAAATTTAACGGAATTGATGAATCTATTATTACTAAAAAAGATAATGCAATTCTAGCATTAAGATCTCTAGAAAAGGAAATGGATTCAAGGTATGACTTACTAGCTGAAGCAGGTAAAAGAAATATTTCAGAATACAATGAGATGATGAAAAAGTCTAAAAAAGACTTAATGCCTTACATTGTTTTAATGATTGATGAATTGGCTGATTTAATGATGTATAGCCCAAGAGATGTAGAAGCTCCAATTGCAAGATTAGCTCAGCTTGCTAGAGCCGTAGGTATACACTTAATAGTTGCAACTCAAAGACCTTCAGTTGACGTTATTACTGGTGTAATTAAGGCAAATTTTCCAGCCAGAATAGCATTTCAAGTAGCAACAAAAATTGACTCTAGAACTATATTAGATGAAAATGGAGCAGATAAGTTGATCGGTAAAGGTGACATGTTATATCAAAAACCTGGATCTCCAGCTCCAGTAAGAATGCATGGTGCTTTTATAACATTAAAAGAAATTGAAGATTTAGTAAATCATATTTCCTCCCAGCCAAAACCAAATGAAGTAATTATTGAAACTTATAGAGAAGAATCCAGTTCAATGGTTGATGGAGATGGTATAGATGATGATTTGCTCCATAAGGCTATTGAAATTATAGTAATGAGTAAACAAGGTTCAATTTCACTGTTACAGAGAAGACTATCAGTTGGTTATTCTAGAGCAGCTAGACTTATTGATGAGATGGAGAGATTAAAAATTGTTGGTCCATTCACTGGAAGTAAAGCAAGAGAAGTCTTGGTTGATGAATCTTATCTAGAAACAATTAATGAAGATTAGTTTAATACTTATTTTCATATCTTCTTTGCTTTTAAGTCAAGACCAGGATAAACAGCTAAGGAATTTTTTTAATGACCTAAAAAATAAAACTATTCTTGTTGAGATTGTTGAAGAAAATTCCTTTTTCAATGCAAATATATCATTAAAAGATTCAAAAATTTATTTTGAAACACTTGCTTCGGATAGTACAATATCTTTATTTGAAAAAAATTTGATTACTTCTTTTGATTTATCACAAAAAATAATAATAATTGAAAACTCTGAAAAAAATATTCTTGATTTTTTTGCGTATGAAAATTTTGAAAATGCATCATTGATTGAAGTTGAAAAAAAAAATGAAAACTCAATTTATAGTTATAGTTTTTATGATAAAATTTTGTTGATAATCTTTAACAAGTCAGAAAATATTGTTAGTAGAATCAGTTTAATTCAATCTGAAAAAGTAATATTCGAATGTATTATTTTAGAAGTAAATAATTATCAGAATCCATTAGAATTTTTTAATATTGACGACACATGGACAACAATTGATTGGAGATTAAATTGAAGTTTGATGCAATTTTTTTAGATAGAGATGGAACTATAAGTCATGATCCCTATGGCTACATAAATAATGTTAAAGACTATGATTTTTTTGACTTTACTTTTGAAGCATTGGATCTTTTGCATAAATACAGTGATAATTTTTTCATCGTTACAAATCAATCAGGGCTCTCAACAGGTAAAATTGATATCAATAATTTAGAAGACATTCATAGCTATATATTTGATGAGTTTAAAAAAAGAAAGCTACCTTTAAAGAATATTTATTTTGCAGATAATTATGATGAAGATTACTACTCAATGAGAAAGCCAGGAGTTGGAATGTTTCAAAAAGCATCAGAAGAATTCAATATTAATTTGGAAAACTGTTTAATGATTGGAGACTCAATTGTTGATGTACAGGTTGGAAATAGACTTAAAATGAAAACAATATTTTTATTAACCGGAATGGGCAATGATTATCTTAATGATGTTAAATCAACTTGCGATGTTGATTTAGTATCTAATAATTTACTTGAAGCAGCAAAGGATATAAAATTAATATTGCAGTAATATCAGGAGGAAATTCAGAAGAAAGATTAGTTTCTATAAGAACTGGAGAAGCTATCGCTGAGGCTTGTAATCAATTAGGTTATAATACTTCAAAATTTGTTCTGGATTCAAATTCAATTGATTTAATATTAAAAGATTTAAAAATGCATGATTTTGTTTTTATAGCATTGCATGGTTCTTTTGGAGAAGATGGAGTCATTCAATCAGTTTTATCAAAAAATAATATTGCTTTTAATGGTTCAGATGAAGATTCATCTAGAAATTGTTTTAATAAATCAGTAACAAAAGAAATTGTTATGAAGCAGGGCGTGTTATCTCCAAAATACTTTCAAACCTCGTCGAATACATGTAATAATCATTTAGATTTTACTTCTGAAAAATATATTGTTAAACCAAATTCTCAAGGAAGTTCTGTTGGTTTTAATATTGTTAATAAATTTGAAAATTTAAATGATGCCATTGATATTGCACTTGATTTTGATACCTCAGTTTTAATTGAAGAATTTATTGATGGCAGAGAAATTACTGTTCCGATATTGGAAAATGAACCATTGCCTGTTATTGAAATTGAGCCAAAATCTGGTATTTATGATTACAAATCAAAATATACAGCTGGAGAATCAAAATATATTTGTCCTGCTAATTTAAATAAAGATAAATACCAATTTGTTCAAGATTGCGCATTAAGCGTTCATAAGATGCTTGATTGCTCTGTTTATTCAAGAGTTGATTTTAAATTTTATAATGATAATTTTTATTTTCTAGAAATAAATACTCTTCCTGGAATGACTGAAACTAGCTTATTTCCTATGGCTGCTGAAAGACACGGATTTTCTTTTAAAGATGTAATCAATAAAATTATTAAATTGTCTTTACAAAAATGAGCTTAAAATTATATAATTCACTTTCAAGTAAGAAAGAAATCTTTAAATCAATATCAGATAAAAAAGTTAAAACTTATGGTTGTGGCCCAACAGTTTATAACGATCCTCATATAGGAAATTTTAGAACCTTTGTATTTTATGACTTGTTAAATAGGGTTCTTCAATTGAATGGTTATGAAACAGAAACTGCAGTAAATATAACTGATATTGATGACAAGATAATTGATAGAGTGAATCAGGAGAATACTTCATTAAAAGAAATAACTTCAAAATATGAATTATCATTTATGGAATTATCTAAATCCTTAAAAATTTTACCTAATAATCATAACCCTAGAGCAACAGAATATGTTGAGGAAATGATAGAATTCATTCAAGCTTTAATAGATCAAAGTTTAGCATATGAAATGAAGGGAAATATCTTTTTTGATATTGAAGCTTATCCAAAATATGGAAAATTTGTAAATATTAACGACGAACTTGAAACAGAAGATAATGAACTGTTAAAAAAGAATCGTAATGATTTTACGCTTTGGAAAGCAAAAAAAGATTCAGATGGTGAAATATTTTGGAATAGTGAATGGGGTAAGGGAAGGCCTGGTTGGCACACTGAGTGCGCTGTAATGATAAAGACGCTTTTTGATGGTCGTCTTGATATTCATTGTGGTGGAATTGACCTAAAATTTCCCCATCATGAGAATGAGAGTGCACAAATTGAAGCTCTACAAAAGCATAATTTATCTAATTATTGGCTTCATGCAGAGCATTTGAATATGGATGATGAAAAAATGAGTAAATCATTGGGCAATTTTATTGAAGTAAATAATCTTATTGAAAATAATGGATCGGATGTAGTTAGGTTGTTTTTACTATCTGCTCATTATAGAACTAAGGTATCCTTTAGTCAGAAAAAATTAGATGAATGCAAAAAAATGATTGAAAAAATTAATAGATTTGCAAAAAACTTTAAATTTGATGATCAAAGTATTGAATTAAAATTTTCAGATGATCACAATTTATTTATTGATGCTCTTAATGATGATTTAAACACACCTGAAGCTATTGGAGTTTTCTTTAGTTTTATATCTGAAATGAATAAAAAAATTGCAGAAAATTCAATAAATGAATCAGATAAAGAAAAATCTTTAGTTTTTTTAAAATTATTTAATTCAATTTTTGCTA
>CACHCR010000006.1 GCA_902578385.1 uncultured Fidelibacterota bacterium
TAATATAGTTCAATCTATAGTCTCTTTTGATCCATTAACTGGAGAGGAGCATTCTGATCATCAAGAATTTTATCTATATCCAGCAAGACATTTCATTTCAGATAAAGATAAAAATGACTCAGTTATCAAAGAAATCAGAAAAGATTTAAAAGACAGATTGAAATTTTTTAATGAAAATGAAAAATTTTTAGAAGAACAAAGAATAGGACAAAGAACCAATTTTGACATTGAAATGATTGAAGAAATTGGATATTGTTCTGGAATTGAAAATTATTCAAGGTATTTTGATGGAAGGAAAGAAGGAGAAAGGCCTTTTACCTTAATTGATTTTTTCCCAGATAATTTTTTAACTGTTATTGATGAATCTCATGTTACTTTACCCCAAATACAGGCTATGTATGGAGGAGATAGGAAGCGAAAAGATAATTTAATTGATTATGGTTTTAGATTGCCTTCAGCATATGATAATAGACCGCTAAAATCAGATGAGTTTGCATCTCTTCAAAATCAAGTTATATATGCTTCAGCGACTCCTTCTTATAGAGAGTTAGAGTTATCTGAAGGTGCTGTTACAGAGTTGATTAATAGACCAACTGGCTTAGTTGATCCAGAATTAATGATAAGACCTTCAGCTGGTCAAATAGATGACCTTATATCGGAAATAAGAATTAGAGCAAGTAAGGATGAAAGGTGTTTAGTAACAACATTAACAAAAAAAATGGCAGAAGATTTATCTGAATATTTAAGCTCAGTAGGATTAAGGGTAAGGTATTTACACTCAGAGGTAAAAACTATTGAAAGAGTGAAAATCTTGAGAGATTTAAGATTAGGTGATTTTGATGTCTTAGTTGGTATTAATTTACTTCGAGAGGGTCTTGATCTTCCTGAAGTATCTTTAGTTGCAATCCTAGATGCTGACAAAGAAGGTTTTCTTCGTTCAAAAAGTTCATTAGTTCAAACTGCTGGAAGAGCAGCAAGACATGAAGAAGGTAAGGTAATCTTATATGCTGATAAGATTACTGATTCCATGAAATATTTAATCGATGAGACTGAAAGAAGAAGACAAATTCAACTGGATTATAATAAGAAGAATAATATTACACCAAGGACTGTAAAGAAATCAATTGAAGAGATTATGCAATCTACAAGAGTAGCCGAATCTTTCAGAGAAAATGATATTGAAATTAAAAGAGATACTGCTACAGATAAATTCTTAAATGAAGATAAAAAAATTGTAGTTGAAATGATTAGAGAAGAAATGCTGGAAGCCGCTGAAAATTTAGAATTTGAAAAAGCTGCGAATTTAAGAGATGAAATGAACAAATTAGAGAAAGAAATTAAGTTATAAATAACGGAGATATTATGAATATAGATTTAATTAAACAAAAAGCTGGAATTGTTGGAGAAAGCGATGCTATAAATCAGGTTTTAGAAATGATTGCTCAGGTATCAAATGTTGATATATCTGTTTTGATCAATGGCGAATCTGGTACTGGAAAAGAATTGGTCAGCAAAGCATTGCATTTAGGAAGCAAAAGGTCTTCAAGCGAACTTGTTATTGTTAATTGTGGAGCTATACCAGAAGGTATAATTGAAAGTGAACTTTTTGGTCATAAAAAAGGAGCATATACTGATGCAAGCGATTCAAGAAAAGGATACTTTGAAACTGCAAATAAAGGAACAATTTTTCTTGATGAAATTGGAGATATGCCACTTGAAACTCAGGTAAAAGTATTAAGAGTGTTAGAGTCGGGTGAATTTATGCGAGTAGGTGATTCAATTACCAAAAAAACTGATGTTCGTGTAATAGCAGCAACCAATAAAGATTTAGGTAAACTTGTTCAAGAAGGAAAGTTTAGACAGGACTTATATTATAGACTTAAAACAGTTACTATAAATATTCCCCCTTTAAGAAATAGAAAAAGTGATATTAGACTTTTAGTAGACAGGTTTGCGCTACAATTTAGCAGGACAAATGATATTAAGTATAAAGGCTTTACTCCTGAATCAATAAAAGAAATGCAAGATTATCATTGGCCTGGAAATATTAGAGAACTCAGAAATTTTGTTGAAAGCATTTTAATTTTGCAGAAAGGAGAAAGAATATCTGCTGAAATGGTAGCAAATCAATTAATTGGTGATAAGATTGAGCAAGTTGATGCTAATAATTCATTACCAGTTGTTGTAAATCGAGACCCTGATCAAGCTGAAAGAGAGTTAATTCTTCGTCAATTACTTTTTTTAAGGCAGGATATTGAAGATTTAAAATTAATGATGAAAGAATCTAGTTTTTCTGAATTAAATTCATCAAGAAGTATTAACCAATCATTTGATTCAACGATTGAAAATAATGAGATTTTTAATGATAGTGAAAATCTTATTAAAGGTGAAATGATTGGTGCATTTAATACTAAAGATCTTGAAAAAGAAATGATTATAAGAACTTTAGAGCATTATAATAATAATAGAAGAGCAGCAGCGAAATCACTTGGCATGAGTGAACGAACTCTCTACAGAAAAATAAATGACTATGGAATTGAGAAAAAGATTAAAAAAGATAACTAATATTTTCTGTATCTTTTTAGTATTTGGGTGTAGTTATTATTCTATGGCAGGATCAATTCCAGCTAATATTAATAACGTCTATATTCCTTTAATAGAAAATGATACAGCAGAATTTGAAATCGCAGAAAATCTAACATCAAAAATAACTCAAGAAATAGCTTTACAAAATATTTTAAAGATATCAAATAATAGCGATAGCGATAGCTCTATTTTAGGTGTTATTACCAATGCTAGCGATGGACCATTTTCTTTCGACAATAATGAACAAGTTGATGAATACAGATTTTCAATAAATGTTAAAATTATATGGGTAGATAATGATAATGAGAAAAATTTAATTGAGAAAACTTTCACAGGTTTTGGAAATTATAGTATTAACAATGATCCTTCTTCGGATGGTATAGATAATGATAACGATGGGATTCTGGATGAAAATGATGATGATGAATTCGGTGATTCAAGAGAGTTGGCGATTAATATTGCAATTAACAAAATTGCATCAGATATTGTAAATTCAATCCTTTCTACATGGTAAAAAAAATGGAAAATATATCAATAAATAAACTTAAAAATTTTATAGGTAAAGAAGTCCAACTAAATGGGTGGATTTATAATCTTAGATCAGTGGGAAAAATATGGTTTGCTATTGTTAGAGATGGTACTGGATTTGTTCAATGTGTTGTTACCAGCAATGATGTTTCTAAAGATGTATTTGGTTTAGAATCAACACTCACCCAGGAATCATCAGTAATAGTTAAAGGCCTTGTCCAAGAAGATTCTCGTTCTGATTTAGGAGTTGAAATCTTAGTTAAAGATATTGAAGTAATTCATATTGCTGAAGAATATCCAATTGCTTTAAAAGAGCATGGAGTTAGTTTTTTAATGGATAACAGACATCTTTGGTTAAGATCAAAAAAACAATATGCTATCATGAAAGTTCGACAGAATATAATAAAATCTATTAGAGACTTTTTTGATAGCAGAGATTTTGTATTAATTGACTCTCCAATGTTTACAGGGAATGCTGTTGAGGGCACTACTACATTATTTGAAACTGAATATTTTAATAGATCAGCATATTTGACTCAAAGTGGACAACTTTATCAGGAGGCTGGAGCAATGGCATTTGGAAAAACATATTGTTTTGGTCCATGCTTTAGAGCTGAAAAATCTAAAACTAGGAAACATTTAACAGAATTTTGGATGGTTGAGCCTGAAATGGCATTTTATGATTTAAAAGATAATATGGATTTAATCGAAGAGTTTATAGTTCATATTGTTTCTCAAAGTATTAAAAACTGTAAAGAGGAATTAAAAATTTTAGAAAGAGATGTTTCTTTGCTTGAAAAAGTAAAATCTCCTTTTCCGCGAATAACTTATGATGAAGCTGTAAAGCTCTTGAATGATAATGGCCAGAAATTTGAATATGGTAGCGATTTTGGTGCACCTGATGAGGAGCTGATTGCTTCTAAATATGATAGTCCAGTTATGATTCATAGTTGGCCCCATGAAACTAAGGCTTTCTATATGAAAAGAGATGATTCTGAAAAACTTGCTCTAGGAGTTGATGTGATTGCTCCTGAAGGTTATGGTGAAATAGTTGGTGGTGGTCAAAGAGAAGACGATCATGATACTCTTGTAAAAAGAATTGAAGATCATGGATTACCTCTAAGTGCATTTAAATGGTATTTAGATTTAAGGAAATATGGTTCGGTTACTCATTCAGGTTTTGGTCTTGGACTTGAAAGAACAGTTTCGTGGATTTGTGGTATAGATCACGTTAGGCAGACTATACCTTTCCCAAGAACAATGGGAAGATTGGAGCCGTAATGAAATTTGATGGAAGAATTGCTGTTTTTGGAGGAAGATTCATAACAAAAGAAATTTATAATGATACCGTAGAGATAGGAAAAAGAATGGCACAAAAAAATTGGCTTGTTTTTTGCGGTGGCGGTGAAGGAGTCATGGAAGCTATTGCTAAAGGGGTTTCTCTTGGCGATGGTACGTGTATTGGAATTTTGAAGGATAAAGATTTTAAAACTGGAAATGAATATCTCAGTATTCCAATCTCAACAGGAATGGATATTACTAGAAATGCTTTAATTAGCTACAATTGTGATTTAGGAGTTGCAATATCTGGAGCTTATGGAACTTTGAGCGAGATAGCATTTACATTAGCTCAAGAAAAGCAACTAATTGCATATAATAGTTGGGATATTCCAAAATCCATTCAAGTTGAAAGTGTTGATTCTTTAATTGAGGAAGTAGATAAGTGTCTCAATCATTAAATGTCGCAATTTGCCAAATAAACCCGACTCTTGGAAATTTTCAAAAGAATATTGATAATATTTCCTCTAACTATAGAAAAGCAGTAGAAAAGGGGGCAAATTTGGTGATTTTCCCTGAAATGTCAATTACAGGATATCCTCCTCAAGATTTATTAAATAATCAAAATTTTATTAATGAAAATATTGTTTCTTTGGAAAAGTTTTCAAGAAATGTTACTGTGCCATGTATTGTTGGTTTTGTTGATTTTGATAATGATAAAAGATTTAATGCAGCTGCAATTTGTCAAGATGGAAAGATAATCTCAAAATATCACAAGATTCATTTACCAAATTATGATGTATTTGATGAAAGAAGGTATTTTGAAAACGGTAATTCTGTCGGAATTTTTGATTTAAATATAAATGAAAAGAATCATAAAATAGCCCTTCAAATTTGTGAGGATTTGTGGGAAGATGAATACGATCGAAAAATTTCCGATGAAATTATTAATCATAATCCTGATTTAATTGTAAATATATCTGCTTCTCCATTTGCTAAAGACAGAAAAAATGATAGAATGAAATTAATCCAAACTAATTATGGTAATGCTAATTGCCCATTCGTTTACTGTAATCTAGTAGGTGGACAAGATGAATTGATTTTTGATGGTTTTTCAATGGTTTTTAATAGTGATTTGCAGTTAATTGATATGGCTAATGGTTTTGAAGAAGAAATACTTTTTACAGACCTTACTTCTAAATCTTCCCTTAAAAATATTTCTTCTGATGAACAGCTTTTTAAGGCATTGTCTTTAGGAATTAAAGATTATTTTAAGAAAACTGGACATGAGCAAGCTGTAATTGGTCTTAGTGGAGGCATTGATTCAGCATTAGTAGCTTGTTTGGCAGTTGATGCTTTGGGATCAAATAATGTTACTTTAATTTCAATGCCATCAAGATTTTCTAGTGATCATAGTAAGATTGATGCAAAAAAGTTAGCTGAAAATCTCAATTCTAGTTATAAAACTATAAATATCGATAATTTGTTTCAAACCTACTTAGATGTTATGAGCGATCATTTTGAAGGATATCCTCCAAATGTAGCTGAGGAAAATATTCAATCAAGAATTAGAGGTAATTTACTTATGGCATTTTCTAATAAACTTGGATCTTTAGTTTTATCAACAGGAAATAAAACAGAATTAGCACTTGGTTATTGTACTTTATATGGAGATATGAGTGGAGGATTATCAGCTATTGGTGATTTAAATAAAAGTGAAGTATATAATCTTTCAAAATGGATAAATAAGGACAGTGAAATAATCCCACAAAATATTATCGATAAAGAACCTTCAGCTGAATTAGCTCCAAATCAGGTAGACCCTTTTGATTATGAATTAATTAGTCCAATTGTAGATAAAATTATTTTTGGAAGTGACCAAAAAAATGTAAATGAAGAGTTTTTAAATTTAAAGAAGAAAGTAAATATTAATGAGCATAAAAGAAGGCAAGCAGCTCCGGTTCTTAGAGTAAGCAAAAAGGCCTTTGGAATTGGAAGAAGAATTCCAATTGTAAATCATTTCCATGAGTAGTACAAAACCTATAAGAAATTTCTGTATTATCGCACATATAGATCACGGTAAGTCCACTCTTGCTGACAGATTGCTTGAGCATACTGGAACAATTTCAAAAAAGAAAATGCAAGACCAAGTTTTAGATAATATGGAGCTTGAAAGAGAAAGAGGAATTACTATAAAAAGTCATTCTATTAGAATTGATTATAAAGGTAATGTATTAAATTTAATTGATACGCCTGGACATGTAGATTTTACTTATGAGGTTTCAAGAACTTTATCTGCTAGTGAAGGTGCATTGCTTATCGTCGATGCTGCTCAAGGTATTGAAGCTCAAACTGTGACTAATTATCTTTTAGCTTTAGATAATGATTTAAAGATTATTCCAGTTATTAATAAGGTAGATCTTCCAAATGCTGATATTGAAAATGTTTCTGCTCAAATTATTGAATTAGTTGGGTGCTCTAAGGAGGATATTTTACTTGCAAGCGCAAAAACTGGAGAAGGCATTGAAGATATTTTAGACTCTATTATTAATAAAATACCTGCTCCCGATGAACCAAAAAATGAAGAATTCAAAGGTCTAATATTTGATTCAATTTACGATAGATATCGTGGAGTTATTGCTTATTTGAGGGTTTATGAAGGTTCTTTAAAAAAAGGAAGTAGAATTAAGTTTTTTGCCCATGATACACACTACGATGTAGATGAGGTTGGACACTTCATAATTGATAGAAAGAAATCAGATTCTATAAAAGCCGGAGAAGTTGGTTATATAATAGCAAATATTAGAGATATTGAACATGTCTTGGCCGGAGATACTGTTACTAATTTTAATAAGCCTTGCAAAGAACCTATGCCAGGATTCCAAAAAATAAAACCAATGGTATTTTCAGGTCTTTTTCCATCTGATGCTGGAGACTATGATGACCTAAGAACAGCTCTCGAAAAGCTTAAACTTAATGACGCATCTTTATCTTTTGAGCCAGAAGTAAGTGATGCATTGGGTTTTGGATATAGGTGTGGCTTTCTTGGATTACTTCACATGGAAATTATTCAAGAAAGATTGGAGAGAGAGTTTGACCTTTCAATTGTGACAACAAGTCCGAATGTAAAATATTTAGCTAATCTTAAAGATGGATCACAGGTAGAGGTTCAACGTCCAGCTTTGCTTCCAGAGCCAAAATTTTTAGAAAGTCTAATGGAACCTATTGTAACCGCAGAAATTTTAACTCCAGTTGATTACATTGGAAACGTTATGAAAATTTGTGAAGAAAAAAGAGGAAAGTATAAATCAACACAGTATTTATCTAAATCTAAAGTACAACTAATTTATGATTTACCTTTAGGAGAAATTCTTTTTGATTTTTATGATAGAATTAAATCTGGTTCAAAGGGATACGCTTCTTTTGATTATACATTTAAGGAATACAAGACAAGCAAATTAGATAAACTTGATATTTTAATTAACAAGGAACCTGTTGATGCATTGTCAATGATTTGTGCTAAAAAGGACTCTTATCATAGAGGATTAGCATTGTGCCAAAAATTGAAAGAATTAATACCTAGACATCAAATTCAAATACCAATTCAAGCTTCTATAGGTTCTAGAGTAATAGCTAGAACAAATATTGCTCCATTTAGAAAAAATGTAACAGAAAAGCTTTATGGAGGAGATGTAACAAGAAAAAATAAATTACTTCAAAAGCAAAAAAAGGGTAAAAAGAGAATGCGAATGATTGGAAGAGTTGAAGTACCTCAGGAAGCTTTATTAGCTGTTCTTAAAATATAATATGTTCTCAGATTATTATTTTAAATCTAAATCTTTATTTTATAGTCTTTTAGTAACATTACCCCTATTTATCATCTATGAAATTGGTATTTTTTATATGTTTCAAGCTAATATTGCCTTTTCTAAAAATGGAGCTGATGTTTTAATTGAAGAATTCATTAATATGCTTGGTTTGAATGGGTATTATGCCGCAAGTTCAATTTTTCTAACTGTATTTTTTTTAATTCTTTTTTCTCAAAGAAAAAATTTTAAAACATTTGATATCTCACTAAAATATTTATCTGTAATGATTATAGAATCATTTTTATATGCCGGTATTTTACTAGCTGTTCTTCAAAATATTTATTTATTTCAGGGCTCTATTTTTAGCAATTTTAATAATTTTATTTTATCCATTGGTGCAGGTTTATATGAAGAGCTGATTTTCAGATTCTTACTTTTATTTGTATTATCAAAATCCTTTAAATTTATTTTTAAAATCAAAGAATTTTCATCATTAGCATTATCAATTATTGTAAGCTCAGTATTATTCTCAATGTTTCATTATATTGGTTTAGAGTCATTTACTCCAGTTTCATTTACAATGAGATTTATTGCTGGAATTTATCTATCACTAATTTATATAAATCGTGGATTTGGTATTGTTGCTCTAACCCATGCATTTTATGATTTATTTGTTATTTTTCGTTTAACTTAGCCTATGAAAAAAATATTTTTTTATTTGTTGGCACTAAGCCATGTTTTTGGTCAGTCTGTTATTGATACTTTATCAGTGACAATTTATCCAGAATTCTCATATCCCGGAGTGGCAATTGAATATAAATTTGACAAAATTGGAAATGATGAACTTATTTTTCCAATTCCATCAAGCATTGATTCAGTTCTTTATACAATTTCAGGGAATGATGTTGAGTTTGAGCAGATTTTAGAAACAAAAAATAATTCATTAACTGCTTTAAATAAAGATGGGAATCATACAATTTATCTTTTTTTAGATAAATTTATAAGTGATCCAGGACCTAGAAAATTTTCATATTCATTTCAATCTAAACAATTAATAAACACTTTTATTCTTGGAGTTCAAATACCTTTTGCTTCTGAAGATTTTAGTGTTAATGCAGAAGGTTTTTCATTAGAGAGAGTAAGAGATCAAAATGGGTTGACTTTTTTGCAAGGAATAATTGGTGGCTTCAGTTCAACTTCATCTACAAAGATTGATTTAAGTTATTATAATCCTCATGGCAATACTTCCATACAGTATGCTGCGAATATTAGTACCCAGGACTCAGCAGTTCAACCGCCTCCTACAGCAAGTGAGAGATTTGTAAGATATCCTTTTCTAACATGGGAGCCGATGTTAATTTTTATATTATTATCAATTATTTTGGTTTTGTTTTATGAGTTTAAAAGGAACAAAAATGCTTAGAATTACTATACTTACTTTTCTTTTATTTATTTTATTATCATGCGATTATAAGCGTGATGCTATAGGAGGAAACGACGATATTATTGTTCTTGCAGCAAAGGAAGATAGAGAAAAAGTTTCATCTTTGTTGTCTGTAGTTTTTAATGATACTCTTTTGACCCCATCTCCAGAATCGTTTTATAATATTAAGTTTGCTGAACCTGAGAGTTTTTCAGCACTTAAAACACAAACTAATCTTGTTATTGCTTCAATTGGAGATTATGAATTGAATCCTGCCACAAAGCTTGCTAAAGAGCTTTTAGGAGAAAATACTTTTAATAAAACTTTAGATGAAATTCCTTTAATATTATCAAGAAATCAATTTGCAAAGAATCAACTTTTTATGATAATTAGTGGAAATAGCTATGATCAAATAAATGATTATTTAGATTCGAATAAAGCCTTTATAAAAAAGCAATTTGACGACAACTTTTTTAAGAAGCAGGCGCAATATTTTCTAGATAATCAAAGGCAAGAAGAGTTAGAATTAGAACTTTTAAGTAAATATAATTGGACAATGAATATTCCTTGGGGTTGGGAATTAATCAAAGACGATTCTGAGAAATCTTTTTTATGGATTGGACAAGAATTACCTTTTAGGTGGATTGCTGTTCAGTGGAGAGAGGGTAATTTTTTTAGCAAAGAAGATGCCTTAGAATATGCTCAAGATTTTCCACAAAATTATTTTGAATCAATAAGATATAACCCAGATTATCTTAAGATAGATTTTGAAGATTTTAATTCTGAATCAGCTTATAGAATATATGGATTATGGGAATCTATTGAAGACGCAAAAGGAGGACCATTCCAAGGATATCTTTTCTATGATTATAAAAATGATAGAACATTTTATATAAGTTATATAGTTTTCAATCCTGGAGGAAAAAAAGCGTTTTACATGAGACAAATGGAAATGATTGCTCAAACAATTGACATTAAATAATGAAAAATCTTATCATACTTCCGACATATAATGAGTCTAAAAATATTGTCAAAACAATTGAATTAATTCTAAATCAAGATATTGATTTAAATATTTTAATTATCGATGATAATTCTCCAGATGGTACCGCAGATATTGTTGAAAACTTAAAGAATGATAAAATTTTTATCATGAGAAGAGATTCGAAAAAAGGTTTAGGTTCTGCCTATGTTGATGGATTTGCATGGTCAATTAAAAATAATTACAAACAAATTATTCAAATGGATGCTGATTTATCTCACGATCCAAAAGAAATTGTTCCTATGTTTAATTTGTTAGAATCTAACGACTTAGTAATTGGCAGTAGATATAAAGGCGGTTTAAGGGTAATAAACTGGCCAGTTAGAAGATTGTATATAAGTTATTTTGCCAATCTTTACGCCAGAACAATTACTGGAGTTCCAGTAAGGGATTTAACAGCAGGATTTAAGGCATGGAAAAGTGAAACTTTAGAAAGAATAAATTTTAATGAATGTTCGTCGCAAGGTTATTGTTTTCAAATTGAAACATCATTCAGGGCGTTTCAAAAAGGTTGTAAATTGGTTGAACATCCTATAGTTTTTACTGATAGAACTGTCGGAGAGTCAAAAATGAGTAAGGCTGTAATGATAGAAGCAGTCTTGAAAGTATGGCTATTTGGTTTTTGGAGGCTGTTTAGGTTGAAGAGATGAAAAAACACTATTTACCATTTGAAAAACCGTTAAAAGATTTAGATTTTGAGATTGAGAAATTATCTAATTCTGAATCTGATAATACTAAACTAAATCAATT
This sequence comes from uncultured Fidelibacterota bacterium, assembly GCA_902578385.1. Taxonomy (GTDB): domain Bacteria; phylum Fidelibacterota; class Marinisomatia; order Marinisomatales; family Marinisomataceae; genus Marinisoma. Next base: position 11,417 of record CACHCR010000006.1, read on the forward strand.
AATTGATGAAAGGAAAGAATTAGAAAAGGAAATTTTTTCAGATTTATCTTCTTGGGAAACAGTTCAATTGGCTAGACACCCAAATAGACCATATACTCTAGACTATATAAATACATGGTGTGATAATTTTACTGAGTTACATGGCGATAAAGCTTTTTCAGATGATAATGCAGTTGTTGCAGGAATAGGAATTATTGATGGTTTGAAAGTTGCAATTATAGGTCAACAAAAGGGAAGAAATACAAAAGAAAATATTTTTAGAAATTTTGGAATGATGAAACCTGAGGGTTATAGAAAAGCACTAAGAGTAATGAAATTGGCTGAAAAATTTAAATTACCAATTGTTACTTTAATTGATACTCCTGGTGCAGATCCTGGTATTGGAGCAGAAGAAAGAGGTCAAGGATATGCAATCGCTAACAATCTTTTCGAAATGGCATCAATAAAAACACAAATTTTGTCAATAGTTATTGGAGAGGGTGCAAGCGGAGGTGCTTTAGGAATCGGTTTATGTGATAAAATGATAATGCTAGAACATACATGGTTTTCTGTAATAAGCCCTGAAGGTTGTGCTTCAATTTTATGGAAAGATTCTTCTAAGGCTCCAGAAGCAGCTGAATCATTAAAGCTCACACCTAAAGATCTTGTAGAGCATAATATTTGTAATATGGTTGTTTATGAACCACCTGGAGGAGCTCACAGACATTTTGATGAAACTGCTGATATTTTGAAAAAATCAATTTTAAGTGAAATAAAAGAATTAAGAGAAAATGTTAATGACAATTTTCTTGACTATAGAGTATCTAGATATGATAAACTTGGAGTATTTAGAGAGGATTAATAGAAATCGTAACGATAATCTTTTAATTCTGACTCATCTCTCAAGGCCTGAAGCCAATTTGACCATAGCATATTTTGTCTTTGAATAAGCAAACTGAATTTAATCGAATCTTTTTTCTCATCGAAATCTGCTGAGTTTATTTCATCTATTTCAATTACTCTGACAAATACTTGACCTCTTATTGTTGGAAGAGGACCAAAAACATCACCAGCTTTTGAATTAGCAATAGCTCCTACAACATAATTACTCTTTCCAATTGATTCAAAGCTTCCAATAAGATTAGAGCTAGTTTCTGCAACATATTCTAGGTCAGGATTTTTTTCTGCAATTTTTCCAAGGTTAAAGTCATCTTGGTTGCTATCTTTTATTGATTGAGCTAAATTTTTAATATGATTTTTTTTGAATTCAGATAAAAATTCTTCTTTAAGATCTTCTTTAACATCATCAAAGGTTAATACTGTTTCATTTTTAATAGAATCCAAGAAGAAAACTCCAAAGAAATTATCATTTTTAATAACATCTGATGTTGAACCTTCTACATTATTAAATGCAAAATTTACCGCACTTCTTCCAACACCAAAATTTTCAATAAAAATTGATTCTTTTCGTAAAGAATTTGAATCTAAAACTTCTAGATTTAAAGAATCAGCAAGTGTAAAAAATCCATACTCGGTTGCTTCTAATGAAAAAATACTTGCAGTATCTTTTAACTTATTTTCAGTTCCTCTTCCAGGTTGAATAGTAAGAAGAATGTGAGAAGCATTAACTTGTTCGTTTTCTTCAACAACTCTTTTGTCGTTTATTTTAATAACATGAAATCCATATTCAGTTAAAATTGGACCAACAACATCACCTTTATTGGCGTCAAAAGATGCAATTTCAAATTCAGGGAGTAATTGCCCTCTGCTATACCATCCTAAATTTCCACCTTTTAATTCCTGTGGATTAGCACTATTACTAGGATCTTCCGTATACATATTTGCTAGTTGAGCAAATTCCTCACCATTATTAATTCTATAAATTAAATCTTCAGCTTCCAATTTTACTCTTAAAGTATCGTTAGCATCAGATATAATAGGCCATTTAACAAATTTCAAACTACGAAACTCAGGTTGATCATAATCTGAAATATTTTCATTATATAAATCACGTAATTCATCATCTGAAGGTCTATTTGCCAACAACCCTTCATAAAAATCTTTATCTATTGCCTTATCTGTTATGTGAAGAATTTCAATCTTATGATTAACAAATCTTTTTTTATAATCTTCAATAACGTCATCTGAAGTGATTGCAGCAGCATTAGTGATATATTGTTGTAATTTATAGTTTGGCAAATAAACATTTTGCATGAAATCTTCAATTGGTTTCCAATCTATTTGTCCAGGATTTAAAACAGCGTCGAGATATTTTTCTAGATCAAATCTACCAAAAGATTGAAAGGCTTCTGAATTTTGTAAAAAAGGAGGAGGGTTGTTTTTCATTTGAAATAGCAATTCATCTGCACCAACAACAATCTTATTTTTTTCAATTTGTTCTTGAATAATTAAATCTGCTATTAACCTTTCCCAAACAACTGCTCTAATATACTCTCTTTCTTCGTCTGAAACAGGTCGACCTGATTGAGCATCTGCTCTGTTAATTTCATTAGATACTAATTGATTAAAATCTTCAAAGATAATTGGTTTTCCATTCAATGAACCCACTTCATTGCCTTGACGTTCACCAAAAATATCTGTGATACTAGCACCACCAACTAGTCCACCAATAGCCATACTAGTAACAAAAAGTACAAGAATAGTCCACATGACTACTTGCATTTGACTTCTCATATTTGTTATAACACCCATGACAGCGAATTTATAACAGCATCAATGTTTATGCAAATCTATTAAAAAATTGATAATAGAATTTTAAAAAATGCTTTAAATTGAAGCTCTTTCAAGAAATTATGAGTAAAACTATAAAAAAAATTCAATCTTTTTTGAGCTTAAGAAAGCCTTCAAATCAGGATGATGAAAAATTTATTTCTGGAATAGACTCTCCATATCAAGCAGCTAAATTAAGAAGTGCATCCAAGGATAAGACCGTTGATAAATTCCATTCCCCGGTAAGTTTTTCATGGAAAGCATTTTGGAAATCTTTTGTTTATGAAAATTTACCTCCAGTTATTTTTTCTCCTTTAGCAGCAATATTTCTTGAAGGTTCATTATCTCGCGCATGGCATGTATCTCAAAATAGACAGTTAATTGCGATATCAACAAAACATCATTCTTTAACAACAATTCGTAATAATTGGTTAATAATTTATCCTGCATCTTGGTTAATGAATATTGGATTATTTTTAGCTCTTTTTTCTGATAAAGAATTAATCCTTAACATTGATCCTTTTCATATGATCTTGGCTTACTTACTTTTATTTTTTAGAAGATTAATCATTGCAACTAAGTATGGATATTTTAGACCAGAGGACTTAGAACGTTTGTGTTTACCTGCTCCAGACTGGGATGATAATAAAACTGTTAGAAGATTAATAGCGCAAGGTTGGATGAGACCTTGGGAATTCCCTGGATTAATTGAAGACGAATTAACTATTGCAATGGATGAAAATGATATTTGTTTGCAAGGAATTCCATTTGAACCAGGCAAAGAAACAAGAGATAAATTAATTAATGAGTCTAATAATGAGCTTTTCCCATCATCGACAAGCTCAACAAAAGAAACTGAACTTCCTTCGGGCTTCATTCTTTATAACATAATTAATTCAGTTTATAGATTACCTGCACTGAAGTATATGCAGCAATTAACTTACTTATGTATGCTTTTATTACCTGTGGCAGCATTTTCATCTAAATATTTTTATGGAATGGATTTATTTGGAATTACTCCTCAAGAAAAGATTATTTCAGTGGCTACTCTTTTTGGATTTTTTAATGGTTTCCAACTCATGATGTTTGGAATGGTTTGTGCTGCTGATTATGAAAGAAGATATGCTACTTCTAAAAAATTAGGTGAATTAGTATCTTATCCTGGTCTAAAGCTTTCTTCAGTTTTTAAGAGTTTTTATAAAAGTGAAAAAGACGATAAAATTTTTATTGATTTACAGAAAAGAGTAAATGTCTTTGCGTGGATGAACATGAGAAATGTTTTAAGATCTTTTGGAGAAACATATTATTTACGAATTCAAGGTTATACGTCTATTTTAATCTTTTATTCTTTGTTATGTGTTGGAATCTTAAATCTTATAGTTTGGACAGGGATGAAGCATCATATTTCGACAGTATATGTTATCGGGACAGTTATAACAGCTGTTTCTGTTATTTGTTTATTTGCAATCTCAAAAGCTATTCAACTTCAATCTCTTAGCGCAAAACATAGAGATTTTATTAGAAATGAACTATTTATTATTGAGGAAGAGATTTGGGAGTTAAAACTTGCTGGTAAAGGAGAAGAAAGAATTACTGATCTTTCAAGCGCAAGAGCATTATTACAACAAGTTGATGAATCCATTAATTATAAAGAGCTTATCTATAAACCTACTACCATTTTTGGATATGCTGCTAATAATGGCGTTATGGGTTCTGTATTAGGTTTAGTATTAACCGGAGTATTGTTTGCTATACAAGGATTTGTTTCAGTTGGAATAGTCTATAATTCTTTGGGTTGGTTCATTCCATAAACTATTAGATTTTTTTCATTAAAAATCTATATATTTACAAAACTATGAGATATATATATTTAACTATTGGTTTGATATTTGGTTCTATTTTTGCACAGGATAAAATATCTTTAGAAAATGTACTTGATGGTACATTTAGAACTGAATCAATCGGCAGGTATGATTGGAAGAATAGTTCAGATGCATATTATTTTTCGAAGAGGTCTGATGAAGGTTTAGATTTTTATGAATATAACCTTGCCTCGAATGATTCTTTAAAAGCTTTTACGGTTAAAAAAAGTGTTATTAGTAATTTTTCTTACTCTTTTAGCCCTGATCAGACAAAGTTATTACTAAAAAAGAATTCTGTAAAACTATGGAGACATTCATCGTATGGTTCATATTATATTTATGATATTATATCAGAATCTTTAACACCTGTTACTAGTGATCCTGATAGTTTAAGAAATGTGAAATTTTCTCCAGATTCAAACAAAATAGCTTTCGTTCGAAATGATAATAATTTATACCTTTTTAATTTGAATAATAATTTAGAAGAGCAACTTACCTTTGATGGGAGTGAAGATATTCTTAATGGTCATTTTGGATGGGTGTATGAAGAAGAGTTTGGTACTTATGATTCATATAAATGGAGTCCAGATAGTAATTATATAGCATTTATTAGAGAAGACCAAACCTATATTAAGAAATATCCGCTGGTTGACTATGAAGCACAATATCCGGTTGTAAAATACATTAGATACCCAAAAACTGGCGAAGATAATCCTATTGTTTCAATTAGTATATTAGACTTAAAAAATAAGGAATATAGAAGTGTTCATTTACCACATTCTTCTCATTATATCCCAGATATTGTTTGGCAAACAAATTCTACTAATTTGTATTTCGTAACACTCAATCGAAAACAAAATGATTGGAAACTTTATAAATATGATTTTGCTACAAATAGAGGTGAATTAATTCTTACAGATTCAAACAACTCTTGGATTGATAAAAAGTCGTTTTTTAGCCCTTCTGAAGATGGAGCTTGGGCTAGTAGAAGAGGATTTAGCTTTGCTATCATGGAAAGCGGTGAACTTATTTGGATTTCTGAACAAGATGGCTTTTATCATATTTATCGAAATAGACCAGATGGAAGACCAATAAATCAAATTACAAGAGGTGATTGGGAAGTAAATAGTATTAATGCAATTGATTCAAAAAATAATACCATTTATTTTTCCGCAAAGAAAGAAACTGAAACAGAAAATCATTTATATTCTGTAAAATTTAATGGTTCAAGACTTAAGAGGCTTACAAAAGAGAAAGGGTCGCATTCTACAGCTTTTTCGCCAACTTTAAATTATTTTATAAATAATTACTCCAGTTTTACCGTTCCGCCAAAAACATTTATTAAAGACAAAAATGGTAAAATTGTTAGACTTCTAAAAGACACGGATAAATCTAAATTTGATAAGTATGGATTAACCTATCCCCAGTTAATAAATATCTTTACAGATGATGGCACTAGACTAAATGCTTTAATTACTTATCCTCACGATTTTGATCCAATGAAACAGTACCCAGTAATTTTATACAATTATGGTGGTCCTGGTTCGCAACTAGTAGCAAATAGATGGGGTGCTGGAAATCACACCTTGCATCAATATTTTGCTAGTAGAGATTTTATAATATTTTCATTTGATAATAGAGGTACTGGAGGAAGAGGAAAAGCATTTAAAGATTTAGCCTATGGTGATTATGGAAAGTATCTTGTTACTGATCATATTGCTGCAGCAAAATACCTTCAAGGATTAACCTATGTTGATGGAGAAAATATTGGAATATGGGGATGGAGTGGTGGAGGTTACTTAACAAATATGTGTATGACTTTAGCAAGCGATTACTACAAGGCTGGTATTTCTATTGCTCCAAATGTTGAACCTTTATTGTATGATACGATCTGGACAGAAAGATATATGGGTTTAGTTGAAGAGAACCCTGAAGGTTACAAAAATGCATCTGTTTTGACGCATGTTGATAAAGCAAAAGGCCATTTATTACAAATACATGGTAATGCAGATGATAATGTTCATCACCAACATTCTATTAAACTTGCTAAGGCTTATGCTGAGCAAGGCAAAGATATGGAGATGTTTATTTATTCTAATGCCAATCATGGAATGTCTAATAACAACTTTTTAAGTGAAGAACATCCTGCAGATGGATGGAAAAATAGATATCATCTGTACAAGAAAATGGCTGATTTTTTCATGGAACACTTAGTTTCTGATACTTTTTAATTTTTAGTTTGCATTGCAATTTTTTGAAATTGTTGCATTGCTGTTTCATGATTTGATGTGATATTAATAAGTTTATCTGCCCAAGGTAAATTCTCATTCTTAACCAAATTTTCCAATCTATCTATACTGTGTGTAAACATCTTAGGAAGGAAAGTAGGTGTTGGAGATCCTCCAGTACCTTTAGCTTTTGTTTGATTTTGATATGGATCTGGTGCTCTTAATATATAGCTTACTACCATTTTATAATGATCAATTCTATGTTGAATTATCCATCTTACAGCACTAGCTAAGATTTTTTTATAATCATTATTTGACTCAATTTTTGAAAAATAATCAGAATTTTGAATAGTATTTCTTGTCCTAACAATCATTGCATGATGCGCAGGAGGTCTGTATCCAACCCTGAATGATTTTAGTAGCTTAGTAAGCGAATCAACTTCAATATTTTTTGGTAAATCTTCAGAGCTAACATATCCTTTGTCTAACACTCCTTTAATCATTGCTTGATCAACTATTTTATCTGCTATATATGCATGAGTGTGATCACCTACACCAGTAATTTCATCAGCAATAGGATGATAAGAGCTATTTGCTCCTGTTTGACCATGTAAATTCGAAAGATATAATCCTTTAGAATCATAATCTTCATTGAATTCTTCTCCACAATTTTCAAAAAATAAACCTTTATCTGGATAAATACTTCCTTGATTTCCAAATAGACCTTGAATGAAGATTCTAACTTCTTTGTTATAAAGTAGTGGTTCGCTTACTTTCCACATTGCATTAAATAATTGATTTGATTGCTTGGTGGCTAGTTCAATTTTTTCAAGGTTTTCTTTAATATCATTATTTTTTACAGCTAAAAGAGCATTTTCAATCATCATATTTGAAGTTCTTTCCATAGCAAGATGGGTCATTCTAAATCCCTGTTCATTTCCATCAAAATCATGAAAAGCTACCAAAGGTTTGATTGATCTGATGTATTCAATATTTTTATTTAAGTCATCATAATTATCTAATTCTTCTTCTGGAAGAACTCCAGATCGAAGCACATAATCTGCAGCATACTCAAATTCGGGCTGTTGACCAGTTATTCTTGAAGACAGCAGAAGTAACCCTGATAATGGCCAAGGAATGAATGCACATGCCTTCTTTTTTCCATTGAAAATAGGTTCAATTTTTATACCATTGGCTAGCCATGAAGACCAACATCTCACATTTGCGATTAATTCAGCTGATTCACGTGTTGGATTGGCAATATGATTTTGCACTTCTAAAATAAATTTATCCATTAATCCATCATCAATTAATTTTACTTCGTTGAAAAGTGCATTCTTTCCAATTAAACCTGTTTTTGATTTATTGTGCACAGTCATTTCAAGTGCAATATCTGATAATATATCATATGGTGCTGGAAGCTTTTTTAGAGTTGAGTATGGTAAGGTTGAATTTCTTTGCCAAATTAATTCAGATGTTTTTTGTATTAAATCAGCATCAAAATCTAGTCCAAATAAGCTTTCATTAAATTGAATTCCATTTCCAAGGTAGGGAAAATGATTTTCCGTCGAAATTACAATATTAGACTTCATTATTGCCGATTAAGTTATCGATAAATTTGAAAACAGATTCATCATTCCAAAAAGCAGTTCCTAGATCTTTTACTACTACTTCTCCATCAGAATTAATAATAAAAGTTGTAGGAATACCGGAAGTTGCAAAAAATTCATCATCAGTAATAACCTTGAATATTGGAAGTCTTTGAAGATTTTCATCTTGAGGTATATAATTTTTAATAGTTTTTAATTCTTCTCTAGATAAAAATAAGAAAATAATATCTTCTTCATTTTTATATTTTTCATACAGCTCAACCATATAAGGCATTTCAGCTAAACAAGGATTACACCAAGTTGCCCAATAATTGATAAAAAGATTTTTTCCTTTAAAATTTTGAATAGTGAAAATATTATTCTCAAGATCGGAGAATTGTAGCATATTGCTTTCAAAGTCTATTGTTGTGACCTTCATATCTTGGGCAGTTGGGGCTTCAAGTTTAGGAGCTTCAATCACTTCATTTAAATACATGATTGATAAGTCTTTATAGTACTCTTTGTACTTTTTTAATTCTTTATTTGTGTCGTTATATTTGTAAGAAAGAAATGACAAAATAATTATTAAAATTATTATTATAGAGTATAGTTTTTTTGAGTCCATTTCAACTGATAATATTATAGTTTTTTTAAATAAACTACTTAAATTGTTTGGTATGGAAAAATTTGGTTATTTTTTGTTAATTGTCTTTTACGCGCTTGCAATAAACTTCTCTCTTTCTGAAGTAGAGGTTTTTTACCCAGATGGTCTATTAATATTACTATTTGCAAGTGGATTATTGATGCTTTTTGTTAAAGTACTGAATGAGCGAATAAACAATAAAGAAGATAATTACTACTCAAAGGAGATTGATAAATAATGATAGTAACTACTCAAGACAAAATTGAAAATAAATCTATTTCCCAAGTTCTTGGAGTTGTTAGCGGGCAATCAATTAGAGCTAGGCACTTAGGTAAAGATATTCTTGCTGGTTTAAGAAACGTTGTTGGTGGTGAAATTACTGAATATTCAAAATTGATGGCAGAGTCTAGGCAGCAAGCAATGGATAGAATGATTCATAGAGCGGAAGAATTGAATGCTGATGCAATTGTTGGTGTTAGATTCACCACATCAATGCTACAAGCTGGGGCATCTGAAATTTTTATTTACGGTACGGCAGTTAAGCTTTAAAGATTAACGATTTATGAATGCATCACATAAAATCCCTAAAGATGTTAAAGGTTGTTATGCTGTAATATTCTCATATCAACTAAGCAATGATTTAGAAGGGTATGCTGATATGGATCAAAAAACCATTGATGCAGTGGTAGATATTCCTGGGTATCTTGGTTATGATAAATTTGGTGACGGAAATGAGAACACATTTATATCATATTGGAAAGATTTAGAAAGCATAGATATTTGGAGGAAAAATTTTTTACACATCGAAGCAAAGAAACATGGAAAACAGTGGTACAAAAAAATGAGAGTTCAAACAGTACAAATCCATGATGATATTAATTTTTGGTCATGAATCAAAAAATATTCCAGGTCAATAATCTCCATTTTTATTTTCGAATTTTATTTAATGACAATAAGCTATTTGACTTATCATTTTCCGAGGATAAAAATGATTTAATGGAAAGGCAATTATCTTTAAAAATCAATAAAAATAGTTCTTCAAAATTTGCTAAAGAGGTCCAAAATCAATTGAATGCTTATTTTACCAGAAAGCTAAAAAAATTTGATATTCCAGTTCATATTGAAGGTTCAGAGTTTTCATTAAAAGTTTTTAAGGAAATGTCCAAAATTCCTTACGGAAAAACAAAAAGTTATAAGCAGGTTGCTGAAAAAATTAAAGAACCTAAATCTGCTAGAGCAGTTGGGAGAGTTAGTGGTTCAAATAAAATCCCTATTATCATACCTTGTCACAGAATAGTAGGAAGTAATGGAGAGCTTGTAGGTTATAGCGGTGGAGGTGGATTGCTATTTAAATCGTATTTACAATTATTGGAGAAATCATGAAAAAAATATTATTACTATTAATTTTTTCTCAGATTATAGCTCAAGAAACTTTAAATGAAACCATTGTTTTTGAGAGTAGAAATCCATTTTCTTTCGAAGAGGTAATTACTGATCTTGATAACCAAGAAACACAAATTGTTACTGGAATCTTAGGATTTCCAGCAGATTTTGATTCAGAGAAAAAATATCCCCTTATTGTTGGAGTTGCTGGAAGCTTAAACTGGGGTCCACATCATTTAAAATATTTAGAAATGTATCGTTCATTAGGGTTTGCTACATTTCAATTACAGAGTTTTGATAGTAGAGATGTTCAATCTACAGTTGGCAGTCAGGTAGAAGTCACATCCGCAATGATGATTCTTGATAGCTATCTTGCACTTGAAACATTGTCAAAACATCCAAATATTGATATTAATAAAGCTGGAATCACAGGATGGAGTTTAGGTGGAGCTGTATCGCTTTATTCCGCATGGATGCCATTAATTAATTCTATTAATAAGGGAGAATTTAGGTTTGCTGCTCATTTACCAATTTATCCAGCATGTTTAGCATATCCTCATCCTGAAGAGTCCATGATTTTTAGCCAAGCACCAGTTCATATTCTTATTGGAGAATTGGATGACTGGGTACCTGCTTCTGCATGTACAAATCTTTTAGGCAGATTAAATGAAAGTGGGTTACCACATAATATAGATATTACTATTTATGAAGATGCTCACCACTCTTTTGATAGAGAAATGGAGCTAACTATAATGGAGCATGGATATACGCTTGGAGATTGTTTCTTTCCGATGAATGATGAAGGTACCTTATTTTTAAGCGAATTCTGGAACATTCCAATTAATTCTCCTACAATGCAAAAGCTTGCATTATTGACCTGTGCTGGGAGGGGACCAACGATGGGCGGGAATGATGAAGCTAGAGAACAATCATTTAAATTTGCCGCTGATTTTTTTCAAAAAAACCTAATGGATTAATTTTTTTTAAAAAAGTCTTCTCTTAAAAAGTATTTTTTCCTTAGTTTTTAACATGGGGACGCGTAAAAAAATTCTATTTCTAATAATTGTTTCATTTATAATTATAAACTATTCTATTAATACATTTTTAAAGCCTGCTACGGTTTCTTATGAAGGTATTAATACAGAACTCTCCTTAAAAGATAATGTAGAAGTATTTTTCGATGATTATGGTGTTCCAAGCGTATTTGCTCAAAACGATTCTGATATGTTTAAAGTGGCTGGATATCTTGGAGCAAGAGATAGATTGTTTCAAATGTCTTTTATGAAATATGCATATAAAGGTCATCTAAGCTTAGTGGTTAATGATACATTATTTGCTGAAGATCGTTTTTTAAGAACTTTAGGTTTTGAAAAAACCGCCAAAAAAACGCTAGACAAAGTATCCCCTGAAATTATAAAGCATTTGGAAGATACATGTTATGGTATTAATGCGTATGTCCAAAACTTAAGTCCTGCTGAATATCCCTTAGAATTCAAGTTATTACAGATAAAAGAATTACCTGTATTTGAACCACTAGATATCATTGCCTTAAGTACAATGATGGCCTGGGAATTGCAAGGTGGATGGGACTCAGAGCTCTTTTTTGGAGCGATTAATGAGCAGCTTGGTCCTGATTACCTAGCAGAAGTATTACCGTCATATAAAGAAGATTATGTTACTATAGCTTCCAATGATGTTTTACTTAAAAGTTATCAGCAATTTGCAAGTGATTCGAAGGATTTAAGAAATTTATTAAAAACGGATAGAGATGGTTATGGTTCAAATGCATGGGCTGTGTCAGGATCTAAAACCATTTCAGGAAAACCACTATTAGCAAATGATCCTCACCTGGCCTACAATCAGCCGCCATGGTGGTATGAAATAAGACTCAAAAGTGACAACTTCAATTTTGGTGGTTATGGCTTGTATGGATTTCCTTTACCAGTCATTGGTCATAATGAGCATATAGGGTGGGGTTTTACTAATGTGATGACAGATGATATGGATTTTTATATCGAATCATTAAATGAAGATCAAACACAATATTATGTTGACGGAGAATGGAGAGATCTGCTAATTGAAGAAGAGGAAATAATTCTAAAGTCTGGTGATATTAGAAAAATTACAATTCGTTCGACACACAGAGGTCCAATTATTAGCAAAATACACAGAGATGCAAAAGCATTAAATAAGGCTATATCATTTCAATGGACAGAATACGATGCCTTTGATGAGACTACAGCACTATTCATGCTTGCTCAGGCATCTAATTGGGAAGAATTTTCAGAAGCCTCAAAGTTATTTGGTGCTCCAGGTCAGAATTGGACATATGCTGATAAGGAAGGAAATATTGGATGGAGACCTAGTTCAAAGATTCCAATAAGGCTTGATGCTGAAATGCTCATTCCTTTTGATGGCACTACCACAAAGCATGATTGGCAAGGATATATTCCTTTTGAGGAAATGCCTTATTCTTTTAATCCTGATAAAGGATATGTTTCTAATGGAAACAATAAAATTATTGGGGATGAATATCCCTACTACATATCACGATATTGGGCAGATCCTAGTCGTGGAGAACAAATTGACAGAAGATTAAGAATTGATTCTAAATTTGACGTTGATGATATGAAATCTGTCCTCAATGATATTACCTCACCATTTGGAGAAGAATATACTCCAATTTTTACTGAAAATTATACGCAAGGTTTTTCAGTTGAAGGAGATGAAATTTATAGCATGTTAAAAGGATGGGATGGCATTGAATCAATTGATTCAGGTGCTACAGTAGCCTTTCATGCAATATATCTTCACTTAGTTCAAAATCTCTTTCAAGATGAATTGTATAGTTTTGGTAATGATTCATTTGATTCATTTTACAGCTTAAAATATATCCGCTCATTGGCCATTAGAAAAATATTTGATGGTGAGGCAACTTTATGGGTTGATAATGTGTTAACAGATGAAAAAGAAACTTTAAATGATATTGTAAATAAGTCTTTTCATGATGCTCACATATTTCTTTCAGAAAATTATGGCAATCCAGCAGATTTAACATGGGGTCAGGTGCATCAGGTTACCTATCGACATCGTTTGGATAGAGACCCGTTAGTCAAAAGGCTGATAAACTTTAGCGTAGGACCGTACCCAATGGCAGGGTCGGGTATGACTCCAAGAGCAGCCAGCTATTCTGTTAGCGAGCCATTTAGTGTGCGAGCAGGCTCATCTATGCGTAGAGTAATTGACTTCTCAAATCTTGATAATGGATTTAGTATCCTGCCAACTGGACAGTCAGGACTATTTAGATCAAAACATTACGATGATCAAACTGAGATGTATAATGCTGGAGAATTCAAACCTTTTAAATTCTCTTACGATGCCATTGAAAAAACAAAATCTTCTAAATTGATTTTTAAATCTAAATAATATTTTCCTTGAATACTTATTAATCGATGTTTAAACTACTTTAATGAGCAAATTTTATAACTACTATTTTTATTTTAGAAGCAGGGGGAATGTAGACGCCTAACGATAAATTTATATCAATTCTACACGAACCCTAGCAAAACCCGCTAGGGTTTTTTGTTATATGGAGGAAATTATGAATGAAAAAATATTAAAAAACAGAGATAGAATAGATAATGCTGATGAACAAATCTTTGATTTACTATTAGAAAGGTTGGATGCAGTAACAGCCATTGGTCATATAAAAAAGCAAGAAGGTTTACCCGTTCTAGATCAAGAACGAGAAAATGCAATTTATGCTAAAATTGATGCCAGGTTCTCATCTGCAGAAGCAGGTTTCTTAAAATCAATTTATCAGTCAATTATCTCAGAATCAAAAAAAGTAGAGGAGCTATAATGTCAAAGTGGTCTAAAGATTCTTGGAAAAACTTCAAGATTAAACATATCCCTCAATACAATGACCCAGATCAGCTTGAAAAAGCATTAAAAAAACTAGAAGGATTTCCACCATTAGTGTTTGCTGGAGAATGTAGAAATTTAAAGCAAGATCTTGCAAAGGCTAGCAAAGGAGATGCCTTTTTAGTTCAGGGTGGAGATTGTGCAGAAAGCTTTAAGGAATTTAATGCAAATAATATTAGAGATACTTTCAGGGTCATTTTGCAAATGAGTGCTGTTATCACAGCAAAGCTTAAAGTTCCCGTTATTAAGCTTGGAAGAATTGCAGGACAATTTGCAAAGCCAAGATCTTCTGATTTAGAAACTAAAGATGGAAAAACTTTAAATAGTTATTACGGAGATTCTATTAATAGTATTGAATTTTCCGAGGAAAAAAGAGAACCGAATCCTGCACGTTTATTAAGAGCATACTCTCAATCTGCTTCCACTTTAAACCTACTTAGGTCATTTGCTCAAGGAGGTTTTGCTAACTTGCGAAAAGTGAATTCATGGAATATGGGATTTGTTAAGGCAAGTAAAGAAGGAAAGAAGTATGAAAAAATTGCAGCAAAAATTAATGAATATTTAGATTTTATGGATGCTGTAGGAGTAAATACATCTACTGTAATAGACTTAAATACCGTTGAGTTTTTTACCAGCCATGAAGGACTTCACTTACCATATGAAGCTGCATTAACTCGAGTAGATTCACTAACAAATGAAGTGTATTGTACATCAGCACACTTTATATGGATTGGAGATAGAACGCGCTTTATTGATAGTGCACACGTAGAATTTTGTAGAGGAATAAGCAATCCAATTGGAATTAAATGTGGTCCTAGTCTTGATCCAGATGAATTAGTTAAAATTATTGAAACAATCAATCCAGCAAATGAACCTGGAAAGATTTCATTAATTTTTAGATATGGTGAAGAAAGTATTGATAAACATTTACCAGGACTGGTTGAGACTATAACAAAAAATAACAAAAATGTTTTATGGATTTCAGATCCTATGCATGGAAATACTGTAAAGTCTTCATCTGGTTTAAAAACTCGTGATTTTAACTCTTTGCTTAATGAAACATCGAAAGCTATTAAAATTCTTAAAGACAGAGGATGTCATTTAGGAGGAATTCACTTGGAAATGACAGGTCAAAATGTAACTGAATGTACTGGAGGAATTTATAAAGTAAGTGATGATGATTTAAATTCAAGATATCATACTCATTGTGATCCAAGATTAAATGCTAATCAAGCGCTAGAACTCTCTTTCAATATTGCTGAGGAGTTGCAAGGTTAAATGCTAGTTCAAGGTGCATTACAACTTCCAGGAGATAAATCTATTTCTCATCGAGCAATTATGCTTTCAGCTATAGCTGATGGAGTTAGTTGTGTTAGAAATTTAAATGATGGAGCTGATCTTCAGTCAACAATTAATATTTTAAGAGATTGTGGAGCTTCAATTGAGCAAAAAGAGGATGAGATAATAATAAATGGTAAAAAACTTCATTCTCCATCCAAAGATCTTGATTGTGGCAATTCAGGAACCACTACTAGACTTGTTTCAGGACTATTATCATCTCAAAAATTAATATTTACATTAACTGGAGATGAATCATTGTCAAAAAGACCAATGAAGCGAATAGTTACACCTTTAGTAGGAATGGGCTGTAAAATTTCCTCAAATAACGGATTATTGCCTTTGTCAATAGATGCTTCTGATGGTATTACAGCTATAGACTATGATATGACAGTTGCAAGTGCACAAGTCAAATCATGTATACTTTTTTCAGCTTTAGGAGGAAATAATATATCAATTATTAATGAGATTATTCCGACCAGAAATCATTCAGAAATTATGTTAAAAAACATGGGAGTATCAATTGAAAGAGAAGGAAGTAAGATTATAGTTCATCCACTTAAATCAAAGTTAAAGTCGATTGATATTTCTGTACCCTCTGATCCATCTTCAGCAGCTTTTTTTGCTGCTTTAGCAGTTATTAATAATAATTCAAATTTAAAGTTAACCAATGTTTTACTTAACGAGTCTAGAATTGGATTTGTTGAAGTTTTAAATCAAATGAATTGTTTAATATCAAAATCAAATGAATCAGTTCACAATGGTGAAAAAGTAGGAGATTTAACTATTAGCTCATCTAACCTTAAAGCAACAGAAATAAAATCAGAAACTATACCATCAATTATAGATGAAGTACCAATATTAGCGGTTGTAGCGGCTTTTGCAAATGGTACGACAGTTTTTAAAAATGTAGAAGAGTTAAAATATAAAGAATGTGATAGATTAAGAGCAATTATACATAATCTTGAAGCATTTGGAATCAAGGCATATGAAAAAAATAATGATTTGTTTGTCGAGGGAGGAAAGGTAAAAAGAATGCCTAAAATAACTACGTTTGATGATCATAGAATTGCTATGGCATTCACAATTTTAAGCCTTACTTCTTTTAAAAAATATGAGCTCGATAACAGGTCATGTGTGGATATTTCATTACCAAATTTCTTCAATTACCTAAGTGAGATTACCAAATGAAATTTGCAGTTATAGGAAATCCAATTGAAAAAAGTTTAAGCCCAGAGCTTCATGAAATTCTTTATGAAAAGCTTAATATTTTGAACTGTTCTTTTGAAAAAATTCATATTGAAAATGATGAATTAGATAATTTTTTTAACAATGATTTTGATTTATTTAATGGAATTAATGTTACGATACCTTTCAAAAGTGCGGTGGTAAAATTTTTAGATTTTATCGACGATGAGGCAAAAATATTAGGTAATATCAATTGTATTTCAAAATCAAATAATATGATTTGTGGATTTAATACTGATAAATATGGTTTTGATATGTTATTAAATAAAAATGGTATATCTATTCAGGGAAGTAGTTGTATTGTTCTTGGCGCTGGATCATCTGCCAAAACTGTGGTTAAGTCTTTAATTGATCAAGGAGCTAATAAGATTGTCATCAAAAATAGATCAATCGATAATGCTCGTGACCTCCTACATTTTGCACATAATCTAGGTTTTAAAAATATAGAATTATTTAATTCTGATTTTTCAAATTTTGATGTTGCAATAAATACTACTCCAATAGGAATGTATAAAGATGATAAAGATAATTTTTTTGATATTCCCGTTGGTAGAAATACCTCATTAATAGACCTTATTTATACATCTAAAGAAACTTTGTTCTTGAAAAAATTTGATAAAAGCTCCCAAAAAGTCAATGGTCTTGATATGTTTATTTTTCAAGCATTGAAGTCTATTGAAATTTGGAGAGAAACTAACTATAATTTGGGTTCACAAATTGAATCTGTGAAAAAACAATTGGAGAAAATAAAATGTTAAAAAAAATATCATACATGACTGCTGGTGAATCGCATGGAAAAGGTTTGATAGGTATTATTGAAGGAATACCTGCCGGTCTTCAGCTAACTGAAGAATACATTGCAATTGACCTTTTAAGAAGAATGCAAGGTCATGGTAGAGGAAAAAGAATGAAAATAGAAAAAGATTTTGCAGAAATTTTTTCAGGAGTTCGTCATGAACATACTCTTGGTTCTCCAATTTCTCTAATTATCAAAAATTTAGATTGGGTTAACTGGGAAGATAGAATGGCTGTTGGAAAACCTAAAAAAGAACATAAGAAGGTTACTATGCCTCGTCCTGGACATGCTGATTTAGCTGGTATGATGAAATACGACTTTGATGACATTAGAAATGTATTAGAAAGATCTTCAGCGAGAGAAACTGCTATGAGAGTTGCAATAGGTGCAATATGCAGAAAATTACTTGAAGAGGTTGGAATATCTATTGGAAGTAGAGTTTATCAAATTCATGATGTAGTAGATTCTGATGAAGTCGATTTATCTTTGACCATGTCAAAATTAAATGATTTAGCCGACAAGTCATCAGTGAGATGCCTTAATAAGGATGCTGAAAATAGAATGATTAATGTAATCGATGAAGCAAAAAGTAATGGTGATTCTGTTGGTGGTTCATTTGAAGTTATTGCCAAGGGAATGCCATATGGCCTAGGAAGTTATATAAATGCTGATGGGAAGCTTCAAGCAAGGATCACTCAAGCAATGATGTCTGTCAATGCTTTCAAAGGTGTAGAAGTAGGAGCTGGATTTGCTTCATCTGCAGTATTTGGTAGTGAGCTTCACGACGAAATTTTATTTGAAAATGAAAAGATTACTCGTTCAAGAAATAATGCTGGAGGAATTGAAGGCGGAATGAGTAATGCTCAACCTATTCATGTTAAAGTAAGCATGAAACCTATCTCAACTCTTATAAAACCGCTGAGATCAATAGATCTTAACACGATGGAACCTAAGCTTGCGCATAAAGAAAGAACTGACTCTTGTGCCGTTCCAGCTGCATCTATTATTGGGGAAAGCATGCTTGCAATTGTTCTTGCAGATGCATTGCTTGAAAAATTTGGTGGAGATAGCATTAAACAGTTAAAAAAACATATTAAAAGCAGTGGAAAATATTAATCAACTATACCTTATAGGAATGATGGGTTCTGGAAAGTCTTCGACGGGAAAAACTCTTTCTTTGATTCTAAATTGGGACTTTATTGATATTGATAATGAAATTTCAAGAACTCATAATTCAACTATAAATGAGCTGTTCTTAGATGGAGAAAAACGCTTTAGAGAGATAGAGTTTCAAGAGCTTAAAAAGCACTCTTTGAGAAATAAGACTATTTTTGCTGTAGGGGGTGGAGCTGTAACTCATCAAGATAGTTATGACATGCTTAGCTCCAAAAATTGCATTTATTTAAAAACATCCAATAGTATTTTATTGGATAGACTTAAGGATGATAATTCTCGACCACTATTAAACGTGAAAAATAAAAGTGAAGTATTAAACCAAATTATGAATCAAAGAGAGCAAAAGTATGTTGCTTTAAGTAAGAATGAAGTGATTACTGATAACCAGTCAATTCAAGATAATTGTAATCAAATTATGGAGATAATTAATGGCTAATAAGGTTAAAGTCGATTTAGGAAACAATAGTTACAATATAACTATGATTGAAGATTTTAAAGATTCTGTTAAAAGGTTTGCGAGCTCAACTGAATCTCAATGCATGTTAATTACACAAGAGAATATCTTTGATCTTTATAAAAATCAATTTAATGATCTATCAAATATTTCAAATGTAAATATTTTTTTGATTGATGAAGGCGAAAAAGCAAAATCATTCGATTCAACCATATCTATTGTAAATGAAATGGCTGATAAGCGTTTTGATAGATCTTCTTTAGTTTTAGCAATTGGAGGAGGTGTTGTTGGTGATATAGCAGGCTTTGCTGCATCAATTTATATGAGAGGTGTTAAGTATATTCAATATCCAACAACTTTACTGGCAATGGTAGACTCTTCAATCGGAGGAAAGACAGGAATTAATTTAGAAGATGGTAAAAATTTAGTTGGAAGAATATATCAGCCCATAGCAGTAGAAATTGATACTAATTTTTTATCAACTTTGCCAAAAAGAGAGTTAAATGCAGCTTTAGCTGAGGTTGTAAAATATGGATTTATTTATGATAGAGAGTTCTTTGATTATATAGTCAACAATATCTCTGAGATTAATAATAGAAATCTTGATGTTATTCAAGAAGTGATTACCCAATGTTGCGAAATAAAAAGTGATATTGTTAGTGAAGATGAAAATGAAGATGAACTTAGAATGATCTTAAATTTTGGGCATACTATTGGTCACGCAATAGAGTCATTTACAAAATATGAAGAATTATTACATGGTGAAGCAATTTTTTATGGAATGAAGTGTGCATTGTATTTGTCAAATAAATTTGGAGATTTGAATAATGATGATTACAAACAATCTTGTCAATTGTTATCTAAGTTTGATTTACCAAGTCTTAAAATCGATAACAAAGATATTTTTATTAACTTTGTAAAAAATGATAAAAAATTTAGAGGAGAAAACATAAGATTTATTTTACTGGATGAAATTGGAAAATCTAGAATTAGCGAAGATATTTCATTTGATCAAATCAAAGAAAGTTTGAGTACACTATGAAGTTAATTATCATTAATGGACCAAATCTAAATTTACTTGGAGAAAGAGAGCCAGAAATTTATGGAAGTGAAACTCTTGAGCAAGTTAATAAATGGATTGAGAATCATGAATTGTGTAAAAATTTAGAACTTGAATTTTTTCAATCAAACTCGGAAGGTGAACTAATAGATTTCTTACATTCAAAAAGAAAAAGTGTAGATTATTGTATTTTAAATGCAGGAGCATTAACTCATTATTCTTACGCATTAAGAGATGCTATAATTGGTACCCAAATTCCGACAGTAGAAGTTCATTTATCAAATATTTATAAACGAGAAAATTTTAGAAAAACATCTGTTATAAAAAATGTTTGTATAGCTCAATTTTATGGTGAGGGCAAACAGAGTTACATTAATGGCATTAAGTATATTTTGGAGAAGAAATAATGAAATTAGGAATTCAGGGAATTGAGGGTAGTTTTAGTGAGCAAGCAGCTAAATCATATTGTAAAAAATTTGGAATTGAAGATTTTGAATTAAAGTATTTAATTAGTTCAATGAATGTTCTTAATAGTTTATCAGATAAGTCAATAGATACTGGTATATTTGCAATGGAAAATGCACAAGGGGGAGTGGTAATTGAAAGCGTTGAAGCATTAGCCAAAAACCAATGTGAAATTATTGATATGTTTTATGTAGAAATAAGTCAAAATTTATTAGCAATTGAAGGAGTATCAGTGGGCGATATTGAAGAAATTCATTCTCACGAACAAGCATTGAAACAATGTAAAGATTATCTTGCTGAAAAATTTTGGTCAAAGAAATTGGTTGAGCAAGATGATACTGCAAAAGCTGCACAAGATTTGGCTTCAGGCAAGCTTCCTAAGCATGTTGCAGTAATTGCGAGTAAATTTTCTGCTGAAAAGTATGGTTTAAAAATTCTTGAAAATGATATCCATGATTTAAAAAGAAATTTAACATTGTTTTTAGCTGTTAAAAGGTTGGGATCATGAATAAAGTTAGTATTATAGGTTTTGGTAGATTTGGGGTAATGCTCCATTCGTTGCTTTCAAAAGGCTTTGAAGTTGATGTTTATGATAAAAATTCAATAAACAATTCGGAAATCAATGAAGTTTCTTTAGAAGAAGCATTAAATAATGAGACTATATTTATTGCAGTACCTATTAGAGACTTTGAGGATTTGATGGTTGAAATTTCAGATAAAATTAGTCCTGGAAAAACTATAATTGATGTTTGTTCTGTCAAGGTTTTTCCAAAGCAGGTTATGATTAATAAATTGCCTACAGAAACGGATATAATTGCAACTCATCCATTGTTTGGACCCGATTCTTTGAAAGATAGTGGTTCAGTAATGACAATGGAGTCTGTAAGAAATTCTTTTGATAGATATGATTTCTGGAAAAATTATTTTGAAAGTCAAAATATTACTATAGAAGAAATTTCTGCTGAAGAGCATGATATGATGGCAGCTAGATCACAAGGCTTAACTCACTTTGTTGGAAGGATAATTGATGACTTTGGAACAAATCAAACAAGAATTGATACAGAAGGATATAAGGCTTTACATAAACTTGTAAATCAAACCTGCAATGATACTTGGGAATTATTTGAAGATATCCAAAATTATAATCCTTATACTGAGAAAATGATTTCAGAATTGAATGTAAGTTTCAAAAAAATTAGCGAAATTATAGAAAAATAAAGGAAAAAATATGGATAATATTTTCAATAAGATTAGTATAAGTTTAATTGTTTTAGGAATAGCATTTTATGCTTTTGCCATGACATTTACTGCATTGATTCCATCAATTCTTGGTCTATTAATGCAGGTTGTTTTATTCCTTGGAAGAACTTTCCCTAAATTTCATAAGCACTTTGCTCATATCAATGTTTTAATTCTAATCCTTGGTATGGGAGCAACTTATGGGTCTGTAGCAGATTTATTTGGTTATCTTTTAACTGGCAGTAATCTTGCTAGGCCATTAGCAACTATTGAGCAGTTTACAACATTTGTTTTATGTTTAGTTGGATTTATCATGGCAGTTAAATCATTTATTAATGCTCGAAAAAGTTAATTTGAAACTTTTTCTTTGGTGATTTGTTAAATTTATAAGATTAATAATAGGAGTCATTATGAGATATATATTACTTACAACAATATTTTTGACAAGTATCTTTGCTCAAGGTCAAATGGATCGAAGAAACATGTCTGATGCAGATAAAATGGAAGTTCGTAAACAACGAATGGAGCAGTTAAGCAATCAGAAGGAATCAACTATGATTGGAGTTCAAACAATTTATTTAAATTTAACTCCAGATCAGGCACAAAAGTTTTTTCCAATGCAAAATGAGTATAAAGAAAAAGTTCGTAATGTTCAAAAAAAATACCGTGAAAAAGTTGGTAAACTTAGATCAAAAGCAAAAGATGCATCAAAATTTGATGTCGATACAGCAATAAAATATCAGCTAGAAATGAAGGATCAGTTGGCAAAGCTCGAATCAGATTTTTTAAAAAATACAACTTCTGTACTTTCCAATGAACAAAGAACTAAATTAGTATTTCAGGAAGAAAAAATGAAAGCAGATATGATGAAAAAACGCATTGAAAGCAAAAAGCCTGAGATGTCAAAAAGAAATTTTGACAGAAAGAAAAAATAGAAATAAATTAGTATTTAATTTTTTATTAATTAATAAGGGGTCTTATGAAAAAACTACTATTGGTTTTTGGATTAATTTTTTTAGTTAATTCTTGCGACGATAACATGTCATACAAGCAAGAAATGTCGGATATGCAACTGATTGAAGCAATTGCATCAGATCCGAATAAATTTGAAATCGATGAAGTCGATGTTCCTGCTATGTCTTTGTTTTCAATTGGCGAAGAATATTATGATTACATGATGTATAAGGCAGAAATTTCACCAGAATATGGATACCAAATCTCACTTGGAGATATGGCATTAGATGCAGGTGATATGACTGAAATTTTCTTTTCTAAGGATGGAAGAAAATTAGGCGGAAGAGATGGAATGGATGAAAGAAAAAGACATAAGAAAAGATGTTTTAAATTTGTTTTTCCTCTCACTTTTAATTTAGGAGAGACATCACACACTGTTAATGATTATGAAGAGTTTCATGCTGCAATGAAGGCACATTATGAAGCAACTGGTGTTAAAGAAAAACCTGCTTTTGCGTATCCAATACAAATTGAATTTAGAGGAGAAGATACTGAAACAGCTACCATAAATTCTGACGATGAACTTAAAGAAGCATTTCAAGCATGTAGAGGTGAGCAAGATGATAAGAAGTGTTTCACTTTTGGATTTCCTGTAAGTTTCACAATGCCTGATGGTTCAGTTCTAACTGCTGAAGATGAAGAAGATTTGGAAGCAAAAATGCAAGCTTTTTATGAATCATATGAAGGTAAAAAGAAAAGACCTAGAGTAATCTTTCCAGTTGAATTAATCTTCGAAGATGGATCTTCTTTAACAGTTAATTCTGTTGAAGAAATGAGACAAGCTTGGAAAGATAATTGCAAAAGAGATGGTGGAGATGAAACTGGTAGCGGAGGAACTCGCGGTTAGATTTTCATTTTTATAAATTTATGAAAAGGGCTACAGTTTTGTAGCCCTTTTTTATTTAAATTTAATATTCATTGGGGCCGTAGCTCAGTTGGGAGAGCGCGTGGATGGCATTCACGAGGTCGTCGGTTCGATCCCGTCCGGCTCCACAAAATTATTTTTAATCAAAATATCCTTTTACAATTCTAGTAAAAAATCTCTATTTTTGTGATTATTAACAAAAAAAAGGGGGTTTAAATATGAAATTAAATTACGATTCATTACCTACATTAATGCTTTTTGCAACTGGATTATTTGTGATGTTCGCATCGCCACCAACAGTCAATTATGACGAAGTTGAGTCTGCAGGAATAATTACTTTTCAAAATAATGATAATGAGCTTGATGGAAATCCATATGTTTTATCTGATAATGAGGCAATGGAACTTGTTCAAAAATCGACTGACGCGTATAATGCAAGAGATTGGGAAGCCATGAGTGCATTATATACTGATGAATTTAAAGAAAGAATGGGCAATAATTTAGAAGATTACTTTGAAAACTTCGTTGAGGAATTAAATATGGATATTTACTCAATGCTTCCAGTGAAAATTGAAGGAAGTGATTGGACTCGAGTTTTAACTTGGGCGACGGAGGATAGGTTAGATCAAGATGGTTCCAAAGAGAGAGTAAATTTGTTTGAAATTTATTACGTTTCTCCGGAAGGAAAACTGGGAGGGTGGAATCAATGGTATAATCCAAATAGTAATCCTGAGTTTACAAGTTTTGGTTTACCACAAGGTGGTAAGATTTATACTAATAATGAATATGATGGACGTCCATTAGTCTTCTCAAATAGAGGAGAAGTGGAGATAATGGAAGAAGTTGTAGAAGCCTATAATAATAAAGATGTCGATGGATTCCTTAAACATTTTGCTGATGAATGGACAGCTACGGATCATGAAGGAAACACTGAAACTAGAACACAGGCTGATGCAAGAGAAAGAATGCAGCAATGGTTTGATGAAACAGAAACCATTGAATGGAAACCATGGTCAATTTATGCTTTAAAAATAAAAGATACTGACCCCGGTTCTGGTATTACAGTTCGTTCTACTGAGAAAAGAGTTGGAAAAGATGGTTCAGTTTGGGAGAAGAGATTAGTTGAATGGTTTTATTTCGATCCAAGCGGAAAAATAACAAGATTTTCCCAATTTGCTCAAGATGTTCAATCTGAAGAATAAAATCTAACTGATTGCTGCACTCTTTGTGCAGCAATCATTTTATATTTCTAATGCAATCTTTGCATATTTTTTATAAAATCATAGAATATTAACATTAAAAAAGGGGGTAAAAATGAAAAATAACATAGTTTTAATATTATCAGTTCTATTTTTTCTTTCAGCTTGCGAACAAACAACTACAGTTAATTATGAAGGCGTTGAGTCAGCTGGTAAAAGACTAGGAGACGAAAGTAATGAATTGTATGGAAATGCATACGTTCTTGGAAGCGATAAATCTGTTGATGTAGTTATGGAAGCTGTTGATGCTTACAATTCTTTAGATGCTGAAAAAGAAATGTCTTTTTATGCTGAAGAATATGTTACTGATGAAAGAATGGAAGGGATGAAAAACTGGCATAATAGATTCGAATCATTAAATATGCAACCTTGGGCTGCAGTTCCTATTAGACTTATTGGTGACGATCGAGACCTTGTCTTAGTTTGGTCTGTTGAAGATAGAGTTTGGAAGAACGGCTCAAAGCATACTCAAGATTTGTTTGAAGTCTTTCCTGTAAATGATGAAGGAAAAATCGATGGTTTTAGACAATGGAGAAGAAATAGGCCAACTAACGAGTTCGGTCTTTCTCAGGGCGGTAAATTCATTGGATTAAATCCTGAAAACGAGTATTCCGGAAGGCCTTTTGTTTTTTCAAATAGAGGTGAAGTTGAAACAATGGAAAAATTCCTTGAAGCTGCTAACAATTTAGATGTTGATGGGTTTTCGGAGTATATCAAATATCCTTTCTCATATAATGGAATGGAATTGACCAAAGAAGATTTTGAACAAGAATTTTCTTCAAGAGAATCACAATCTTGGAAGCCTTGGGCAATGATTCCGATTAAAATATCAAATACTGATCCAACATCAGGATTAATCGTTCATTCAAGAGCAGAAATTGTACGTAAAGATGGTAGTGTTACAGAGTTTGATACTGCTGAAACATACTATTTTGATCTTGATGGAAAAATTACTGGCGTGAGTCAGTTTACTAGAGCAGTTCCTCAGCCACAAACTGAAGAATAAATCTAAAAAAACTTTATGTTGGGCATAATTTTTGCCCAACATAAAAAATTATTATCTTAAATTAACCTACCATTATGAAAAAATTTATCATATTAGTACTAATTTTAATTACACTAGGAGTTTTCTATATGAATATGACACCAGAAGAAAGAGTTGCAATCATATCTACAAAACATGGGGACATGGTTGTTGAGTTTTACCCTGATGTTGCCCCAATGCATGTCGAAAGTTTTATTGCTTTAGCTGAAGAAGAATATTTTAATGGAACTACGTTCCATAGAGTTATTCCTGGTTTTGTTATTCAAGGTGGAGATCCAAATTCAAAATTAGATAATAGATCTTTGCATGGAACTGGCGGTAGAGCTGGAAAGTTTTTTGGGCTTGGAGATGAGAATGACCCAAATTCTTGGCTGATTCCTGCTGAATTCAATGATATTCCACATACCAAAGGAATTTTATCCATGGCACGAACAAACGATCCAAATAGTGCATCTAGTCAATTTTTTGTATGTCATGACAATGCACCTTTTTTAGATAAGAACTACACCGTATTTGGCAAGGTTATCAAGGGTCATGAAGTAATAGATTTAATCGTTAATTCTGAAAAAGATATGAATGACAATCCTTTAGAAAAGATTGAAATGACTGTTATTATGAAAGAAAAAAGCGAAGTATTTGAAGACTAATTAAGTATATTTTTTTGGGGGAAAAATGAAATATAATTCTTTTCAAACTCCGGCGCGGAGACTACTAGGAGCTGGACCTACTAATTTATATCCAGAAATATCTGAAGCTCTAACAAGACCTGAGGTGGGACACTTAGATCCAAAGTTTGTTGAAATGATGGATGAAGTTAAATCTATGCTTAGATATTTATTTCAAACCAAAAATGAATTTACAATCGCTATTTCTGCACCTGGAAGTGCAGGAATGGAAGCAAGTTTTGTAAATCTTGTTGAACCTGGAGATAAAGTAATTGTTTGTGTAAATGGTCTTTTTGGTGGAAGGATGGTTGAAAATGTTGAGAGAATTGGTGGAGAGGCCATTATTGTGAATGATGAATGGGGCACACCTGTTTCTTTGGATAAGCTTGAAGATTCTTTAAAAAAGAATCCTGATACTAAAGTAGTTGCTTTTGTTCATGCTGAAACATCTACTGGTGTAAGGAGTGATGCAAAAGAAATTGCTGAAATAGCAAAAAAATACGGTTGTTTGATTATTGCAGATACTGTTACCTCTTTTACAGGTATTCCTGTTCTAACAGATGAATGGGGATTGGATGCAGTATATTCTGGTAGTCAAAAGTGTCTTTCGTGCGTGCCTGGTTTATCTCCTCTAACATTTTCAGATAAAGCTATAGAAAAAATTCAAAGTCGAGGTACTAAAATTCAAAGCTGGTTTCTAGATCAGACCTTAGTTTTAGATTATTGGAGTGGAACAGGAAAGAGAAGTTATCATCATACTGCTCCAATCAACTCAATTTTTGCTCTTCATGAAGCATTAAGACTTGCATGTGATGAAACCCTTGAAAATCTTTGGAAAAGGCATTTAGATGCTCATTTTAGGTTAAAACAAGGTCTAGATTCAATGTCCTTTGATTTTGTTGTCGAAAAAAAATATAGATTACCGCAAATGAATTCAATCCATATTCCAGAAGGGTGTGATGATTTAGAAATCAGATCTAAGTTGCTTAATGATTATAATTTAGAAATAGGTGCTGGTTTAGGAAAATTTTCAGGAAAGATATGGAGAATAGGATTAATGGGATATAATGCAAGAAATGAAAGTGTTGATTACTGCCTGAATTCACTCAAAGAAGTTTTAAATAAGTAATTTTTTATTCTCTCTTAAAATATCCTAGCTCCTTCAATTAGAATACCTATTTTATGATTTTTTTTCATGATTATTTTTATTATACTATTTGAAACTATTTCTAAACAAACTAATAAGGAAATTTTACTATGTATTTTAGACTTTTAATTTTTTACATTTTCATCATTATGGCTTGTAATACTAACGAATCACCTGATACTGCATCAGAAGCTTCAAAAAATACGGCTGTTCCATTAAGATCTGAAATTGAAGACATTTATAAATGGGATATGTCTGCAGTTTATGCTACTGATGAAGCTTGGGAAGAAGATTTAAATCTTGTTAAAGAGCTTTATCCTGGTCTTGCAAATTTTAAAGGAAAACTTTTATCATCCCCTGAAGTTCTTATTGAAGCTATAGAGTTAAGAAATAAAGTGAATCAAACTCTGTGGAAGTTGTATCATTATGCCTCAAATTCCTCAAACGCTGATGTTAGGAATGAAAAATTCCAAGAAATGGTTCAAAGAGTAATTAATACATCTGTTAATATTGGGGAAACTACAGCTTATTTTACGCCAGAGCTTATTGAAGGTGACTATAGTACTTTAGAAGACTTTATGTCACAGAATGAATATTTAAGAACATACGAGAAACAATTCAAAGATTTATTTATTTCAAAACCACATATTTTATCTGAAAAGGAAGAAAGATTGCTTACCATGGCAGGTAAAATTACTGGTGTTGCAAATGATGCATATGATATTATGAGAGCAACAGATTTTGTTTGGCCAACTTTTGAAGACGAAAATGGAAATAAACTAACAATGTCACAAGGAAGATATGGAAAGTATACAAAGTCAACTGACAGAAGAGTCAGAGAAGATATGTACGAGGCATTATATGTTCCATTTCAAGGTAACATAAATACAATGTCAGTTTTAATGAAAGGTAACGTTGAAGGTCATATTTTTTATGCTGATGCAAGAGGATATGATAGTTCTTTAGAGGCTAAATTAAAAGGAGATGGAATATCAACTGATGTTTATAAAAATTTAGTAAACAGTGTAAATGATAATCTCCAGCCGCTTCACAGGTGGGCTGAGATGAAAGCCAAATATTTAGGCGTAGAAAAAATTAAACCTTTTGATACCTATGCACCTTTAGCTGATTCAACAATAGTTTATACTTACGAAGAAGCACAAGAGATGATTTTAGAAGCGCTAGATCCTTTATTAAGTTCAAATGAAGGAGATCTCAGAAATTTTACAGAAAAAATGTATAATGAAAATTTAATTGATGTTTTTGAAAGTCAAGGTAAGCAAAGTGGAGCATATATGTCTTCAACATGGGGTTTACCTCCAAGAATTAAGCTTAATTTTTCAGGAACATTAGATGATATTTTTACCTTAGCGCACGAATTAGGTCATGCTTATCATTCTTATCTTAGTCAAAAAAATCAACCTTATGCAACCTACAGATATACAACTTTTAATGCAGAGGCAGCAGCTATTGCAACAGAAGCATTACTAATGGATTATTTATTAGCAAATGCAAAAAATGATGATGAAAAAGCTTTTTTAATACAAAATTATATTCAGAGTATTGGATCGACATATTATAGACAAACTCGTTTCGCTGAATTTGAGCTATTAATTCATGAAGCTGCAGAAAATGGACAAATTCTAACAGAAGATTTTCTTACAGAATCTTTTGGAGAAATGTATAGTAGATATTGGGGCCCTTACATGGAAATTACAGAGGAAGAAGCATATTCTTGGTCTAGAATCCCACATTTTTATTACAATTATTACGTTTACACCTATGCAACATCTTTTGCTGCAGCTGAAAAAATAGCTGAGAATGTTCGAAACGAAGGTCAACCGGCCATAGACGATTTTATAGCTTATTTATCGACTGGAAGTCAAGATTATCCTGTAGAATTACTTAAAATAGCAGGTGCTGACATGACAACAAGTGAGCCATTTGAAGCCGTTTCAAGAAAAATGAACTACTTAATGGATGAGCTAGAAAAAATTCTTGAAGTAAAATCTTTAAAAGACGTTGAGCTTTAGAAAGAAAATAAGACAAGTTCATTATTGGATATCTCCAGTTATAATCATTCCGATTATAATCATGGTTTCGAGCGGTATAATGCTGCAATTAAAAAAGCAGTCAAATTGGATTCAGCCAAATGTTGAAGTTACATCATCAAGTAAGCCAATTATGCTACAATCTTATCTTGATGCTGTATCTACTGTAAAAGAAGCCAATATTTCATCCTGGGATGATATTGAAAGAATCGATATAAGACCTGATAAAGGAATAGCCAAAATTAAGTCAAAAAACAATTGGGAAATTCAAATTGACATTGAAACAACTGAGATTTATGCAAAGAATTATAGAAGATCAGATATAATTGAGTCTATCCATGACGGATCATTTTTTAGCGAAGTAGTAAAATATGGATGGTTCCTTCCTTCAGGAATTTTACTTTTGATATTAAGTTTAACAGGTATTTATATGTTTTTTATTCCTATATTGAGAAGAAGAAAGAAGTCATAGATGATTAAACTTATTTATTTATTATTTTTTACTATTCTTGTGGGTCAACAACCCTCAGAGGATAATGCTCAAAACATTTCAATAGTTTCAACCTCCAATGTTTTTTCTGAATTTTATGATTGTGGTTGTCCTAAAAATCCACTAGGTGGATTGGCTAGGAAAACTTTTTTCTTAAAAAATATGATGTCTGGTAGGGAGTCTATCCTTATTGATGCAGGAAATTCTTTGTTTGATAGTAATATGATTAATCCTGACAACTTATCTATTGAGAATAAAAAATTTAAAGCCAAAAACTTTGTTAAAACTTTAGAGTTTTTAGGTCAAGATGTTGTAAATATAGGTTCAAATGATTTTAAGGGAGGGTTAGACTTTCTAATAGATATTACTAAAGACTCTTCTGTACACTTTATATCTGCAAATCTTTATGATAAATCGACTAACTCTCTTCTTTTTAAGCCATACCATATTATTGAGAAAGATGGATCTAAAATAGCATTTATAGGCTTAAGCCAGTCTGCAAGATTTAATTCAGTTATAAATAAGAACTTTATTGATGAGGGAAATAAATATATTTCTGAATTGAAGTCATCAGTTGATATTATCGTTATGTTAATCAATGTGCTTGATGAAAATATAATTGATTTATCCCAATCTTTTGCTAATGCAGATTACATTTTCTTAAGTGGATCAACGAAAAGAACTGAACCAAGAACAAGACAATCAGAAAGCGGAGCTTTAGTTTATTCTGGAGGAATTCAAGGAAAGCATCTAAGTATAGTTGATATTAGAATAAAAGACTCAAATAAGGCCATAAATGATGTCTCAGCACCATTTAATCGCCTTCAGGAGATAGATTATCGCTTAAATCGTTTACAAGCCAAAGACCCATCAATTACGCTTGAAGAATTATATGCTAATCAACCCAATGTACTTTCCTTAATAGAAAAATATCAAAAAGAAGCTACTGAGCTCGGTATTTCACTTGCAGGATTTAAGAATAGAAGTATTTTCTTTAGTGTTCCACTTTCTCCTACAATACCTGATGATAAGGAAGTAGCTGCCTTTATCGAAGATATTGCTAGTAGGGCAGATTTTCCTCTCAAAGACTAACTTTTTCTTTTTTATAATTTAAAATTGTTTTATTATGGCATGTTATGCGAGTGTAGCTCAGCTGGTAGAGCACAACCTTGCCAAGGTTGGGGTCGCGCGTTCGAATCGCGTCACTCGCTCAATTTTTTGTCCATTCAAAAAATGAGTCAATTATTCTCCTGTGAACTTCCATTGAGCTTTGTTTTAATTCTTTCGTTCTAAGAGCATAATACCATGCCAGGATTTTTATATCTATATGCTTAATCATTATTCCAGAGCCGTATCTCTCAGATATAGTATCATTGAATTTATTTAGATGGTATAGAGATAGTTTTTTAGAACTTTCCTTTAAAGACTTATTTTTTGATGATTTATAACTAATATATGTTTCAATAGCAGTTTTTAGGTTCATTTCTTTTTTACCACCTTCTTTTGCTTTAAACATTCTATCTAAATCTTTTTTTTGCTTTTTACAATCATCCCAAGAAAGGGAAGGGCCAAGCTTGCCAATTGTAATATTAAAGTATCTTTTTTTATTTTTTAATGGATCAAAAGCATAAGTAGAATACATAACATATCCATCTTCTTTACCATTTCTTTTTCGTTTATAAATACTACTCATAATTAAAAAATGTACTTAATTTAAGTTTAATTTAAATAATAAAATAATATAACACACATTAATTATACACACTTTGTTAATAACTTTTTAAAGTTAATAATATGTTAATTTACAGTTATATTATCTTTTAACAAAAACTTTTTTTTATGAAAGAAAAAATTGAAATAATTAGCAATAATCGTAAAGCATTTCATAGCTATACTATCATTGAAAAATACGAATCTGGTATTATTCTTTTGGGAAGCGAAGTTAAAAGTTTGAGGGAAAAAAAATTGAACTTAAAAGACAGTTTTGTTACTCTAAAAAAGAATCGTTTCTTTCTAGTAAATGCTCATATAAGTCCTTATTCTCATACTGGAATTAAAGGTCATGATCCTGTTAGAAATAGAGAGCTTCTCCTTAACAAGAAAGAAATTATTAAGTTAAAGAATGTTGTTGCCCAGAAAGGTCTTACTATTGTACCTTTAAAAGCATACTTTAAGAGAGGAATTGCAAAGATAGAATTTGCAACTGCTCGAGGAAAAAAAATGTATCAAAAGAAAGAAGCTTTAAAAATAAAAGATCTTGATAGAGAGGCAAAAAGAGAAATGAGAGAAAGATAATGAGTTTTTTACCTGTTGATAAGCAACTAGAATTAATTTCTCGAGGAACAGAGGAGGTTATTCCTCTTAATGATTTAAGAAAAAAGCTTGAAAAATCTATTGCTGATAATAAGCCGCTTACTGTAAAGCTGGGATGTGACCCAAGCAGACCTGATCTTCATATTGGTCATGGAGTAGTGTTACAAAAATTAAGAGACTTTCAAGATTTAGGCCACCAGGCAGTTTTAGTAATTGGAGATTTTACTGCAATGATTGGAGATCCTTCGGAGCGAAATAAAACTCGTCCACAGCTATCATTAGAAGAAGCTAAAGCCAATGCAGAATCTTATATTGAACAATCTAAAGTAATACTTGATGTAAATAATCTTAAAGTTATATTTAATAGCATTTGGCTTAATAAAATGAACTTTCAAGATGTGATTAAATTGAGCAGTAAATACACTGTTGCTCGCATGATTGAAAGAGATGATTTTACAAAGAGATTTGAGTCTGAAGTACCTATTTCTATGCATGAATTTTTATATCCATTAGCTCAAGCAATGGACTCAGTAGAAATTAATGCTGATGTCGAACTTGGTGGAACCGATCAGAAATTTAATCTTCTTGTTGGAAGAGATATTCAAAGAGAATATGGTCAAGAACCACAATCAATTATTACTTTGCCTCTTTTAGAAGGTACTGACGGAGTTGAGAAGATGTCTAAATCTTACGATAATTACATTTCTTTAGATGATAGTCCAGAGGATATGTATGGTAAAATTATGTCGATTAATGATTCTATGATTTTAAAATATTACAGACTAGCAGTTTTTGCTGACAGAGAAAAGATTAAGCAAGTGAAAACTTTACTAAAAGATGATTCAATTAACCCAAGAGACATCAAAAGAAGTCTAGCTAAAGATTTAGTTTCAAAATATTATTCTGATCAAGATGCTGATTTAGCTCAAGATTCTTTTGATCAAGTATTCGTAAAAAGAGATAATCCTGATAATATGCCAAGTTGTAAAATTGATTCAGATATTAGTCTTATTGATATTCTTTTAGACAATAAGTTGATTTCTAGTAAAGGAGAGGGAAAAAGATTGATAAGTCAGAATGCAGTTAAAATTAATGGCGAAGTATGCGATGATACCAATTTTATAATTTCTTCTTCTGATAGTGAGTATGTTATTAAAGTCGGCAAAAGAAGATTCCTCAAAGTTCTTTCATAGATATTATTTTTTTGTTACTCAATTAAAATAAATCATATAAATTCAGAAGTTTATTATTAAATGATTTGGAAAATTTATGTCTGATAAAACTGTAAAAATTACTGACGAAAACTTCGAAGAGCTTGTAATTAACTCAGAGAAATTAGTTATTGTTGATTTTTGGGCTGAATGGTGCGGTCCATGTAAAGCTATAGCACCTATTTTAGATAAAATTTGCGACCAATTTGGCGATAATGTAGTTGTAGGTAAGGTAAATGTCGATGAAGTCAAGCAAACGCCTGTAAAATATGGTATAAGAAGTATTCCAACTTTGTTATTTTTTAACAATGGTCAAATTGTTAAGCAAGAAGTAGGCTTACAGTCTGAGCAGACATTGATTGATAGCGTTAACCAAATCGTTAGTTAACAATATTAATTTGATGACAGATAAAACTATTCACAAAACAATCATTATTGGTTCAGGGCCAGCAGGTTTAACTGCTGCTATTTATGCTGGAAGAGCAAATTTAAAACCAATTGTATTCGAAGGAAATCAGCCTGGTGGTCAATTAACTATTACCACTGATGTTGAAAATTTCCCAGGTTTTCCAGACGGAGTTATGGGTCCCGATATGATGGATTTATTCAGAAATCAAGCAAAGAAATTCGGAGCAGAATGTCATTTTAAACATGTCACTAAAGTAGATTTAACTTCTAAGCCTTATAGAGTTTTTGTTGGCGAAGAAGTGTTTCTTTCAGATACTGTTATAATTTCTACTGGAGCTTCTGCTAGAATGCTTGGATTAGAAGAAGAAGAGCAATTAATGGGTTATGGTATTAGCACTTGTGCAACTTGCGATGGATACTTTTTCAAAGAAAAGAACATTGTAGTTGTTGGAGGAGGAGATTCAGCAATGGAAGAAGCATCTTTTCTAACAAAATTTGCAAAAAAAGTAACAATCATTCATAGAAGAGAGGTTTTTAAAGCTTCTAAGATTATGCTTGATAGAGTTAGAAATAATCCACTGATCGACATAATAGTCAATAAAAGTATTGAATCTATAAATGGTAATCAGCAAGATGGAATTTCAAATATTGTTCTTAAGGATACTGTTTCTGGAGAAACTTCAACTTTTGAATGTGAGGGAGTATTCTATGGAATTGGACATACTCCAAATACTGATCTTTTTAAAGGAATGATTGACTTAAATGATAATGGTTACATTATAACGCAATCTGATTCTTCTTTAACTAATATTCCTGGCGTTTTTGCTTGTGGTGATGTTCAAGATGATCATTACAGACAGGCAATTACTGCTGCAGGATCTGGCTGTATGGCTGCGATTGATGCAGAGAAATATTTAGAAGAAAATATTATTGAATAGTTTTTGCTGTCCTTTTTGGAGGTAGCAATGGAGCTTAAACAAATATATGACATTCAAAACCTAAAGCTTAGGTTTAAGGATAAAAAAGCTTTGGAGATTAAAACTCTAAAGTTTCACAACGGTTTAATTTATGGTATTTGCGGAAATTTTGGTTCAGGGAAAACTTCTCTTTTAAAAATTTTGGCAGGAGAATTAAAAGAAACAAATGGAAGTGTTTTATATCAAGGAAATAAGTTTAAAAGAGGTTTTTTCGGAAAAATCAAAAAACACAATGACATTCAATATCTTGATGCAAATTTATTAAACTCTTCCTTAACCGTAGAACAGGTTGTAAAGAAAAATTTTCCTAAGAAAACTCAACAGATAAAATCAAGACATTTTACTACTTTTCAGATGGAGTCTGTATGGAAAACTCCACTAAATTTGATTTCTGATGGAGAAAGACATTGGTTGAAAACCATTATTGGTGTTGAAAAAGATCCAAGAGTTTTACTTATTGATGATTACGGTCTTTCTATCGATCCCAGAACTGAGATTATTCTTAGAAAAAAAATTATTAAAATGAATAACATTCTTGGAACTACAGTGCTTCTGTCTTCAGGAAGTGATTATTTTTTGAAACAATTTGCTAGTGTAATAATTTATTTAGATAATGGACATGTTTCAAAAGTCAGGAAAGGTTTTAAGAAAAATTCTAATAACAGAAAAAAGTAAAGTTTTTGCAGTAAAATTCTTTTTATTGTTGAGTTGTATTAATGCTCAAGTAGATCAGAGATTCGATCTTTACGATTGGGAGATTTTAGGCTATAATGAGTCAATAAACTCAATATCTGAAGGCTATCAGTACGTTTTTTTTGCTACAAATTCTAATGGAATTTTAAGGTATAATAAATTTTCTAGATTATTTGATAAAAATTTGTACAACGGTCAGGGGATAAAATCTCAAAAAATAAATCACATATATTTTGACAAAAATACTGGAATATTATGGTTAGTTGGAGATGGTGGCATGGAATTTTCAAATTCACGAGAGGGAAATTGGAATCAGATTGATTTTAAAAGACTTGGAATTAAATCTTTAAAAAGTATTGAAGATTTTGGTTCATCAAATAGTTTTTTATGGATAAAAACATCTTCAAATTATATAAAACTTGATCATATTAGTGGAATAGTTCTCGGCACTTTTGCATATCCAGATGAGAAAAATATTGATTGGGGTGACTTTAATTTTAAACACAATCAATTTTCAAGAAATTTTTCATTTAATGATTATTTTATTCAAGATGGATGGCTTTTGGGTGAAAAAGATGCAGCTGATAACAATGGTATTTTTTATAAATATGTATCATACTTAGAGTCTGAAAGTGGAATAAGTTGGGTTGGTTTATCAAATGGCCAACTATTGTTAATCGATAATTTTACTAGAAGTATTACTCCAATATCTTCTGGCATTGGAATGGCTTTACCATTAACTATTACTTCCGATGATTTGATTTGGATTGGAGGAATAAGTTCAATTAATAATTCCTCAATTTCTTCAATTAGCAAGAATTTTAAAGAAATAAAAAACTTTAAATCTTCCAATTATTCTAATTTTTCTGAAGTCGATTTTTTTTCAAGCAAATTAATTGATAATGATATATGGTTTGGCTCAGAAGGATCAGTTATCATTTACAATAAAAAAAGTGATTTTTTTAGAAGTATTGGATACGAAAAAGGTGTTCCAACTCAAAGAATAGAATTTATAGAACATTTAGATAATAGGGTGTATATAGCTTCAAGAAATGATTTGATTGTTTTAGATAAAAAAACCAAAAAAATTATTAATTCTAAAATTTCAGATTTAATTAACAAAAATAATTCATTTATTAATGATTTAGTCGTTATAGATGAAAAAATATACATATCTTTGAATGGTAGAGTTTTTATTTTTGATAAAGATGAAAATGTAAATATTGATAAGTTCAAACCATTCTTTAATAATTCTTTTAGAATTAAGGAAATTTTTGGGTCAAATGATATCCTATTTTTTTCATCTGAAAAAGGAATTTTAAATAGTATAAATAATGAGCTAATTCCATCAAGTCAATATTTTAATTACAGAGTTAACGATATTAATTATATTGATGGTATTTTATTTATAGGAACAAATGGTGGATTAGCAGTTTATGATTTTGAGAACAAAAAATTGAACAATTTCTACAATTTTTCGTTTATAAAAAATATTTTTGAGATGGAACAAATCGATGAATTTTTGGTATTACTTTCAAATGCGGGTTTAATTAAATTAAGGTTACCTTTATGAGAAAAAACTTTCTATTATTTCTTTTTATTTCTTTGATTGATGCTCAAGGCATTAATTCTAATATTAATTCTTTTAAAACAAATGTTATTTTGAAACCAACCTCTGATTCTATTGAGGTGATTACTTATGTTGAAATATTTAATAAAAACCTTCAATTTCTAAAAAAAGACATTTATTTCGAGTCATCATATGATTTAAATATTTCTGTAATTACAAAAGATGGGAGCAAGATTGATGAAAAATCTTTTTCAGAATCAATAACTGTGGAAAATTTTTCGCAAACGGTCTCTAGATCAAATCCAAAACTTATAGTATCTAAGTTCAATGTTCCATTAGAGGAATTCAGCGTTAATTTTTCATTAAAAGATATGGATACCAAGTTGGTCGGTAAAAAACAATCTAAATTTTCAAAAAAGGATCTTCCATCGGGAAAATATGCAAAAATATTTAAACCAATTTTTGTAAAAGATAGAAAGGGTAGTTGGGAGTTTGGCCTTGATAAATATCCAACTAAAAATAATGAAATTGTTGTAAAAAATGATACCGTAGAGTTTTATCAATATTTTTTTCTTAACGAAGGAGACTATTTTTTAGACGTATCTTTAATTTCAGATAAAAAATCAGTGTGGAATAAATCTTTTGAAGATGAAGCTAGTAAAAAATTCAGTTATAAATTTATCAAAATACCGATTAATGATATTGATACTTCTGATTTAAGACTAAAGGTTCAAATATCGCAGGGTGGAAATGTATCATCACAGTCGTTTCCAATTGAGTTTAAAAATGATTATTTAATGATTTCATCAGTTAAAAATGTATCATTAGCTTTAGATCAAATGAATTATATATTAAATACAGAAGAACGAAGAGAGCTTAAAGAGTTAAAAAATTCTGATAAGGAAAAGTTTTTTAAAAAAGTTTGGGCAAAAAGAGATCCAGACGTCACAACAAAAGAAAATGAATTAATGGTTGAATACTATAAAAGAGTAGCTTTTGCTGAAGAAAACTTTTCTAGAGGAACTTCTAATGGATGGAGGTCTGATATGGGCATGATTTACATTCTATTCGGAAGACCTGATGATATATCAAGATCAATGAATCCTCAACAGAGCTATAATTATGAAACTTGGTATTATTATCAAATAAATGAGGAATTTAGGTTTGTAGATGATTTTGGATTTGGAGATTATCGCCTAAGATCACCTTTTTTATATTAAAACTATGAAAAATAAAAATAAGAAAATTTCGTCAATATTAGAAAAATATAAATCATCTTTTTCAAAAGAAGACTTATCAAGCTTAGAGAATTTATTATCAGATGATTTACAATCTAAAAAAAGTTATAATTTATTTACAGATGGTGCTTGTGAATTTGACGACGATTACAAACCAGTTAATGCAGGTATTGGGGGGTTGTTAAAAATGGATAATAATATCATTTTTTCTTTTTCAGAAAATATTGGTAAAAAAACTAATAACGAAGCTGAATATTTGGCTCTCATAAAAGGAATAGAAATTTGTGTTGAAAGCAATTTTTTAAATATATCGATTTTTTTAGATAGTGAGTTAGTTGTAAAGCAAATTAATGGTGATTATAAAGTAAAAAATGATAGAATGTCTATTTTGCATAAAAAGACACACGAACTACTTTCAAATCTTAAATCATGGAAGATTATACATATTCTAAGAGATAAAAATGTTGAAGCAGATGAACTTAGTAAAGAAGGTTTATCAAAATAAAAAACTAATGTTTAATAATAAATATTTCATAAATTACGGGCTATGAGTTTCTTTAAATCAGTAAAAAATTCATTATCTGATAACTTAAACTGGGTTAGTGGAGATATTGCTATAGACCTTGGCACTGCTAATACTCTTATTTGGTTGTCTGGAAAAGGCATCATTATCAATGAACCTTCAATTATTGCTAGAAATAGTAAAACTCAAGCATTATTAGCTGTTGGTGATGATGCTAAGCTAATGCAAGGTAAAACGCATGAAGGAATCGAAATTATTAGACCTCTTAGAGATGGAGTTATATCCGACTTTACCGCTGTAGACGAAATGTTACAGGGTTTTATCAGGAAGGTAAATTTAAACAGAATTACAAGGCCTAGAATGGTTATTTGTGTACCATCAGGATGTACAGAAGTTGAAAGAAGAGCTGTTAGAGATTCTGGAGAAAAACAAGCAGCGAGAGAAGTTTTTCTTGTTGATGAACCAGTAGCAGCAGCTATTGGAATTGACCTTGATATTAGCAAACCTATCGGAAATGTGATTGTTGATATTGGCGGTGGTACAACTGAGGTTGCAGTTATCTCTTTAAATGGGGTTGTAACTAAAAAAGCTATCAAAGTTGCTGGCGACGTTATGGATCATGATATTCAAAATTATTTTAGAAATACTCATAGACTTGAAATTGGGGATAGAACTGCAGAACAAATTAAAATTACCGTTGGTTCTGCAATGAGATCTAGATCAAAAAATATTCTAGTTAAAGGAAGAGATTTAGTTTCTGGAATACCTAAAACAATAGATGTTAGATCAGATGAAATTAGACAGGCATTAAAAGATTCAGTTAAAAGAATTCTAGAGGTAGTTAAAGATGCGCTTGAATCTACTCCTCCCGAACTTTCTTCTGATATAATTGATAGAGGGATTTTAGTTGCTGGTGGAGGTGCTCAATTGAGAGGACTTGATCAGGTTATAAGAGAAAAAACTAATGTACCATGCAATGTTGTTGAAGAGCCACATTTAGCCATTGTAAAAGGGTGTGGTAAAATTATTGAAGACCTGGAAAAATATAAGCATGTTCTTATTTAAGCATGTCTAGAATTCAATTAATCTTTCAAGACTATCAAGAAAAAATTACTCTAGGTTTATGTTTATTACTTTCACTAATTTTAATTTTTAATAATGATTCTGAATTAATAAAAAATTCAAAAATTAAATCCTTAGATACTTTCTCATTCCTATATAAACCCTTTAATTGGTTAGATAACCAGCTTTTTCTTAATAAAAAATTAGAGATTCTTTCTTCTGAAAATTTACGTTTAAGTCTTGAAAATCAAGTTTTAAAAGTTCATGAAACAGAAAATATGAGATATAGAGAGTTTTTAAATTTTAAAAAAAGAGATGACTTCGATTTTATTGGTAGTGATGTGATTTCAAAAGGTGTTAGTGCTAATATGTCATCAATAATAATTAATCGGGGATCAAACGATGGTATATTAAAACATCTTCCCGTTCTATCCTCAAGAGGAGTTGTTGGTAAAATTACTGCAGTATCTGAATCATCATCTGAAGTGCAGTTAATAAGTGATGTAAACTTTAGGCTTAGTGTTAAAATTGCTCCAGATGAAGTTGAAGGAATATTAAGATGGATTGGAAATGATATTTGTGAAATTGTTGAACTAAAGAAAATATCTGATATTGAAATAGGTGATATAGTTTTAACTTCAAATCTAAGTATATATTTTCCTCCAAATCTTCCTGTTGGAGAAGTAGTAAGTATTTTTGAGAAATCTGATAGTTCCAATAGAATTGTAAGAATGAAGCTTTTTTCAGATTTATCAAAAATAAATCAGTTATTTGTTATTTTAAATGAAGGTATTGAATGAGTCTATATATTAAATACTTCCCTGTAGCAGTTATTTTACAACTTATTTTTTCAGAACTATTAACGTTTAATGGCTATCAAGCAAATATCATGCTTTTATACGTAATTTTATCTTCTATGCCTCTTGGCAATACTGCTCAATCCACTCTATACGGCTTTCTTGTTGGTTTATTTACAGATTTTGTCTTATTTAGCGGGATTTATGTTGGTGCTTCAAGCTTAGTTTTTTCAATATGTGGATTTTCGGCTTCAAAAATAAGTTTCAATTTTGCATTTAGAAATTTTGATATATACTGGATTTCTTTTATTCATTTAGGTGTATTGATATATGCATTATTCAGATATGATTTCTTTTTCTTTAATGATTTATTTCTTTTTTTTAGTAATTGGTTTTTTGTTACTTACTTCACTTGTTTTGTAGGATTTATCATAATAAGGATTTTTAATTTAAAGGAGAAAATTCTTAATGCTTAAGATTGAAAATAAAGCAGATATTTTCCACTATAGAACATTATTATTTGTTCTTTTCTTTTCAATTTCAATTTTACTGTCCAGGTATTTTTATTTACAAGTGATTGATTATGAAAGATATTCTTCAAAATCTCAGGTAAATAGTATAAGGGCTAAAGCTACATACGCGCCTAGAGGTCTCATTTTAGATAGAAATGGGGTTGTTTTGGTTGAAAATTACCCTACTTACATTTTAACAGTAACACCTTACAAACTATCAGATAAAGATTCTCAATTTAAAGTAATTTCTGAAATAACTGATATTTCTATTGAAGAACTTAAAAGAAGATATAAAAAATATAATCAAGGAAGATTCTTGCCAACTGTAATAGCGAAAAATTTGACTTTTGCAGAAATATCACAAATTGAAGAAAGAAGGTTGGAGCTTAAAGGGTTTCAGTATAAAAGATTTGATGAAAGATTATATAATGATGTTTTGAATGATGCACATTTTCTTGGCTATCTTCGCGAGTTAGATCGAGAATCCTTACCATTTCTTGATAAATCTCAACTTTATCGTGCAGGAGAATTGATTGGCTGGCAAGGAGTTGAAAAGCAATATGAGAAACAATTGAGATATTCTAAAGGAGTTGATTATATAGAAGTTGACACTTTTGGAAGAGAAATAAATAGAATAAATGAAAATAATATACCTGCATATCCAGGAAATAATTTGATTTTATCAATTGATGCAAGGTTGCAACAATTTTCTAAAAATTTATTAAATGATAAAAAGGGTGTTATTTTGGTTTCAGATGTTGACACTGGAGATATATTAACTATGGTAAGCAATCCATCTTATAGCTTAGATATTTATAGAGGAGAAACATCTGATGGAGATTGGGATAGCTTACTTAAAGATGAAAATAAGCCAATAATTAATAGAACAATTTCTGGATTGTATCCTCCTGGATCGTCGTTTAAACTTATTACCGCATTTAACTTAGTTGAAGATGGATTATTAGATCCTGAAGATAGCTTAATGTGTACAGGTTCTTATACTCCTCCCGGAAGTTCAAATACTTTTAAGTGTTGGAAAGAGGATGGACATGGTTTAGTTGATTTAAATATGGCAATAGCTCAATCTTGCAATGTTTACTTCTATGAAACAGTTCAACTAATTAAGCTTGCTGAATGGACTAATACTGCAAAAACTTTTGGATTTAATTTTAAAACAGATATTGATCTTCCTAATGAATTAATTGGACAAATACCTGATAAAGAATTTTTTATTAATACATATGGAAGGTGGGGATGGTCAGAAAGAGGAGTTTTACTTAATCTTACTTTAGGTCAAGGAGATATACTTGTTACTCCTTTGCAATCATTGAGATATATAAACCATATAGCTTCTAAAGGAAAAACTGCGAAACTAAAACTTAATGCAAGTAAAGAAATCGAATACTATGAAGATATTAATTTTTCTGAGCAAACGTGGCAAAGAGTTGTAAACGGATTGTACGATGTTGTAAATGTT
Organism: uncultured Fidelibacterota bacterium; assembly: GCA_902578385.1. Taxonomy (GTDB): domain Bacteria; phylum Fidelibacterota; class Marinisomatia; order Marinisomatales; family Marinisomataceae; genus Marinisoma. Next base: position 54,848 of record CACHCR010000006.1, read on the forward strand.
GATGGAGGTAGCGGTTGGAGAGCAAAACAAGAATCTGAAGTAAAATTATATGGTAAAACAAGCACTGCTGAAAATCCTCATGGTGAACCTCATGCATGGTTTAATGGTTTTTTTGACTTAAATGGCAAAACTTATTCATTGGTTGTTTTAGTTGAAAACGGAGGTGGGGGTGGTGCAGTAGCTTCGCCAATAGCCGGTAAAATTGTTTCATTTTTTACAGATTTAAACATAGAAATGGCTGAAAAATGAATCCTTTCAATAGCTTTTTATATGGTTCAAATGAATATATAGGAAGACTGTATTTAATCGTTTCTTCATTGATTACGTTTGGACTACTAACTTTATATAGTATTTCAAGTGAACCATTATCTTTATCCAGCTCTTTCTCAAGGCAAATTATTTTCATTTTGTTCTCATTACTTATCTTCTTTATAATTGGAAGAATTAATATTAAAACAATACATGATAATTCAACTTTAATTTATATTTTTTCGTTTTTATTATGCTTAATACCATTTTTTCTTTCTCCAGTAGAAAATACTTATAGATGGATTGATTTTGGTCTATTCTACATTCAGCCCGGAGAATATTTGAAATGTGCCTCTATTATCTTGATAGCAAAATATCTTTCTAATCATCAGCTTGAAGTTAAAGAAGGATATGTAGTCATTATTCCCATAATTATTGCTTTAATGTCTTCATTGTTAGTGTTAAATCAGCCCGATCTTGGCACAGCAGTAATTATTTTTGCTCCTGTATTGCCGATGTTGCTTTGGGCGGGAGTTAATACTTTTAATTTGTTTTTATTAATAGCACCAGTAATTACAATTATTGCAGCAGCAAATAATATTATTTTTAATATTTGGGCACTTATAATGTTTCTTATTTTTCTTACTTTTCAAGGAAATTTTATCAAAAAGATTACGATTTATTTTGCAAATATTTTCACAGGTTTACTATTTCCTTTTTTTTGGAACGATTTTTTAAATGGATACCAAAGACAAAGATTTTTAGATTTTTTAAACCCTGATTTAGATCCAATGGGTTCATCATACCATATTATTCAAAGTATTACTGCAATTGGTTCTGGAGGAATGTTTGGAAAAGGTTGGGGTCAAGGTTCGCAAACTCAATTAAAATTTTTGCCTGTTCAAGAATCTGATTTCATTTTATCAGTTATTGCTGAAGAGTTTGGTTTTTTTGGAATATCTATAATTATGATTTTATTTTTCATGTTAATTAAAACATTGTTAGATATTGCATTTAAGTGTTCGGATTATTTTTCTTCCTTAGTTATTGTAGGATTAACTTCAATTCTTTTTTCCCACATTTTTGTTAATTCGGCAATGACAATAGGATTAATGCCTGTTAAAGGCTTACCAACACCGTTTGTTTCAGCGGGTGGTTCATTTATGCTCTTATGCTTTATTATACTAGCTTTAGTTACAAATTTATCTAAAAATTAATTATTATTGGCAGTTGTAGTTTTGATAGTGTTTAGTTAACTTGTTTTGCTCATATCATGGTTAAAAAAATCTTTTATATAAATAGCGAAATGGAGCCGTTTGCGTCGGTTTCCAATCTAGCTAACCTTTCCGTTGAAATTCCATTGGGTCTTCAAGAAAAAGGTAATGATGTTAGATGCTTGATGCCGAAATATGGTTTTATTAGTGAAAGAAAATATATTTTAAGAGAGGTAATTCGCCTAAAAGAGATTCTTTTTAACTTTGAAGATCATAACTATGAATGTTCTGCAAAAAGCGCATTTCTTCCTAAATCACGTTTGCAAGTTTATTTTTTAGAAAATGAAAAAATTTTTGGTGATTTAAATAATCTTCTTTTTAAATCCAAAAATGGAAGGTTTCTAGCTGATAATGATTTAAGGTTTGCATTTTACTCTTTAGCTGCAATAAAAATGTTGCCTAACTTATTCTGGTTTCCAAATGTAATTATTTGTAATGGATGGACATCAGCATTGGTTCCATTTCTAATAAAAAAATTAGCTAACGATGACAAAGATTTAAATAAAATTAAAACAATTTATTTGACAAATTCGCTTAATAAAGATGTTATTTTTGATCATTCAAATCTTTCATTTAATTCTGAAACTTTAAACGAGATAAAGTCGTTAAATTTAAATCAGTTAGGATGTTCTTATGCAGATGCTACAATTATAATTGATGATGAAGAGAAGGTAAGTGGCAACATTATGAAATCAAAAATATTTAAAGGTTCCAAGACTTGTTCAACAGTTGATTTAACTAAATCAGAAGGTGATTATTCTGCTTTATTAGATGAAATTGAAAGAGTTATTAAAAGTTTGTAGTTAAATGTTTAATCATTTCAAATATCCTAAAATCTATATTTTAATAGCATTTTTTATGATTTCATCCTGTAGCGAGGAAACAATTTTGTATAATGAGATTGAAAATCCAGAAGGAACAATTAAAACAGCTTCATTACCTCAAACTCAAAATAAGCTTTATCAGTCTTTTCCGTCTTTTTCCTCAAACTCAAAATTGCATTTTGGTAATGAAAAAGATTCAGAGAACTTGTTTTCATTAGTTCAAATGACTTTGTTTTCGGGTAATATTCCCCCTGTAAGTTTAGTAGACTTATTAGCTGACTCTATTCAAGTTGATAGTGCAATGGTTTTTTTTCAAACTCAAGATTCACTTAATACAACCTTTTCATTAGGCTTATATTCAATAACTTCAGATGAAGATAGTGTTTTTTCAGACTCACTAAATTATTATACTTTAAATGATTTTATTGATTTTGAAGCGAGTTCAACACTTTTACAAACTGTTGATTTGTCTCCTGAAAATGTTGTACCTGATTCAACAGGGCTAGATTCAATAAAATTTATGTTTGATTCTGGTTCAGATAATCTTGAGAACTTAAAACAGTATTTCTTTGATGCTGATACATATCCAGCTAGAACTTTTATGTTGAAGGATGAAGATGGTTCTTTGGATGAGCTTTTTACTATCCAAAGTAATGAATCCACAAATGGTCCTAAAATGAGAGTATGGTTTAAGGCCTTTGTAAATGAAGAAACTACTATTGATACTTTTATAACTTTCTTTTCTCAAAGTGATATGAGTGTATTTATTCCTCCTGTAATCGAAGATAATGATTTCAATTTTATTTCTCTTAATTCTGGCTCTGGGCTAAGATCAATTGTTGAGTTTGATCTAGGAATAATTGATTCTTTATCAAGAAATGAGCTTTTCAAAAATTCTAATCTTGTTTTAAACCTTGAAAGCTCTAATCTTACTGAAGAGGATGAGTTTTATGTAGTTGTTACTGCTCTTCAAGATTCTGTTGAAAGTTGGAGTTTTTCATCTCCATTTATTCATAACGAATCTGATTCTGAAGATGAAGAAGATATTGAGAATTTTGTTACAGATTCAAATTTCATAATTTCCAGAAAAATTGAAGACAATCAAGTTCGTATTCCAATACAAGCGTTTCTACAAGGCTATAAAAATGGACTTTTTCAACACAATGAGTTAATGCTTTATAGTGCACCTGTCAATAGTCCATTTGATAAAGTAAGATTAAATTTAAATGATATTGAGGTCATGTATGTTGAGCCGTAAACTACTAATATCTTTATTATTTTTAAGTTTTATATTTTCTCAGAATTCTATGAGTGGCTATGGTTTCGGATCATACGCTGATAATAGTGATGCTGCTTCAGTTGGAGTATCAAATGAATTGTTACCTTCATTTAAGAGCGATGTTTCTTTATCAAACCCATCAACTTGGCATAACTTGTTATTTTCATATTTAAATACCTCTGTTGATGTTCAAAATGCGGTTTTTCAATCAAGCAATAGTACTAATTTTTCTCTTTCATCAGCCAAATTAGTTATTCCATGGAAGCAAAAAATGTCGTTTGGGGTAGCATTTGAACCTTATCTTTCAAGAGAAGTAACAATAAATGATACAACTTTAACTTCATTTACATTTAATGATGAAGAAATTCTCTATTCAAGATTAAATAGCTCATCAGGCGGACCCTCAAAAGGTCAATTATCATTTGGATATAAGCTCAATGACCTTGATAGTATTGGAACAAGCCTTAATATTATTTTTGGTTCATCAAGAAACACAAGAAATCTTATTATTGATAATGAGAATCATCTTCTTCAATCTAGAGATTATTTTTCTGGCACAATGATTGATTTATTTTATTCAACTAATAGGGTAAATGTTAGGGATAAACCAATATTTTTATCAATTGCATATAGTTTGCCAATCAGAGGAATAAATGTTGAAAATGATTCTTATCAAGCTTTTTTAGACTTAAATGATAATAATTATCATGACGTAAATGATTTTCCCAATGTTGGCCAGGCGTTGTTTCCTTTAACGCAAAATTTTAAAGATGAGTTAAAAATTAATTCTTTCATAATTGCAGCAGATTATGAACTTAAAACTAGAAGACATCTACAAGTTGAATTACTAAACTGGAATGATACTGGAAAACATAATCTTGATAGTTCTCTTTATGGTGGTTTTATAAAAAATAAGAACAAATTGAGTGTATCTTTTATAAAATTTGCTCAACCATTTACTAGAGATCCCTTTAACTTTAAAGCGTCATTATTCTTTCAAAATTATGGGGTTAAAAATCTTGAAAATGTTAATGAAGTTGGTTTAGGTTTAGGAGTAGGTTATAATTTTGGAATTACTGGTAATCAAATTGATTTTGGTTACAAATTTGCCAATAGATCAGGATTGCATGTGGTTGGAGATGAGACTATCCATATGTTTAATATTGGAATTAGTATTGGAGATTTGTGGTTTGTTAAAAGAAGAGAAATTTAATTGACAGGAAATAAGATGAGAAAATATTTATTCGCAGTTATCGTATTATTTATGTTTGCATCAAGTCTAGAAGCTCAATGTAAAAGAGGTGAGCAATTAAGAATAACTAATGATGTAGAGATTAAGGTGGTCGATTGTAGAGAAGCCACTAGATTGATTTATAATGAAGGATGGTATCCCTACTCAGTTGAGTATGAACAAGAAGATAGGTGTCCACAGTTATCAAGTAGTTCTGCAGAGTATTATAGAAGCAGCAATTGGGAATTAAGTGCTCAATCATATTCTGAGTTAATGAATTTAAAATGTGATCAATGGAATTCAGATTGGGTAAATGTTGATGATGTTTATCTTTATTGGTCAATAGCTCTTCAAAATCTTGGAAAGTTTGAAGAATCTGAAAATGTTTTGATAGAAGGCCTTGAAGAATCTCCAGAAAATACTTCATTAATGACAAGATTAGCATATGCATATAAAAAGCAAGATAAAATTGATGAAATGATTATTGAATATGAACGTTTAATGGATTCTGGTTCAGATGATACAGATTCATTGAGAGATTTAGCGAATGCTTATGGATTGCAAGGAAGAGTAGATGAACAGATTTCCGTATTAAAGAAAATTCTAGATATTGATCCAAATAACTCATCAGTTCAATCTGAATTAGCGAGAGTCTTTGAGGACTCAGGAGAGGATCCGCTAGAAATTTTCAAAGCAAGATTTGAAGACAATCCAGATAATGCATCTTATGCTGTAGAATATGCAGATAAATTGATGTCAAATGGGGATACTGAAGAAGCAATAGATGTTCTAGAAAACACTTTGAGTTATAACCGTGAAAATAGTATGGTTTATATGTCACTTGGTAAGGCTTACAATGAAAACTCCGACTTTGATGATGCGGTAGAAATATTAGAAGATTTATTCGAGTTGGATAGAAATAATTTTAGAGTAGCAATGTTAATTTCAGTTAATAGTATTGAAATGGATGATTTTGATTCAGCTTTTGAATGGGGTAAAAAATCAATGAAAATTTCCAAAAATAATGCTGAGTCTCTGGCTCATATGGGCAACCTGTACTACAAAGCAATGCAATCATGCAGAGGGGATAATTTTTCTCGATCAGATAAGATTGTAGCATCTTTAGCTTATGAATATTTTATCAAAGCTGAAAAGAAAGGTAACTCAAAATATTTTAAGCAAAAAAATTGGCTTGAAGAAAATGAAGTACTTTTCAGTTATTCTGATTGGTTTATGACTGATAAAGATATTCAAGCTTCTGGTAAGGTTTCTCCTAGTGGAAGATGTTATGATTGGGTTTCAGAATCTTTATCAAAAAAGTCTGATTGGTAGAAAATGTCTTCAGTCAAAGAAAAAGACAAAAAAATTTTTGATATAATTCAATCTGAATTAAATCGACAAAATGGATATTTAGAACTTATAGCTTCTGAAAATTTTACAAGTAAAGCAGTGCTAGAGACTGCCGGTTCAATTCTTACAAATAAATATGCTGAAGGCTATCCCGGTAAAAGATATTATGGAGGATGCATTCATGTTGACGAGGCTGAAAATTTAGCTATAGATAGGGCTAAAAGGCTTTTCAAGGCTGAATATGCAAACGTACAACCTCATTCTGGCTCATCAGCCAATATGGGCGTTTTTTTGGCTTATTTGGAACCTGGAGATTGCATAATGGGTTTAGATTTAAGTCATGGAGGTCATTTGACTCATGGATCCAAGGTTAGCTTTTCTGGACAAATTTATAATTCTACTACCTTTAAAGTAAAAGAAGACACTGGACTAGTCGATTTTGATGATATGCTTAAAAAAGCGAAAGAGTTTAAACCTAAAATTATTATTTGTGGTGCTAGTGCTTATCCTAGAACGATAGAATTTGAAAAATTTAGAGAAATAGCAGATGAGGTTGGCGCTTTTTTACATGGAGATATTTGTCATAATTCAGGTTTAATTGCTGCAGAAATGCACCCATCACCTTTTCCCCATTGTAATGTAGTTTCTACAAGTACTCACAAATCTTTAAGAGGTCCAAGAGGAGGAATAATTCTATTAGGAAAGGATTATGAAAATCCTTTTGGTAAAGTTGCTCCAAAATCTGGAAGAGTTAAAATGATGTCTGAGTTAATCGATAGCGCAGTAATGCCTGGCATTCAAGGAGGACCATTGATGCATGTGATTGCGGCAAAAGCTGTTGGATTTAAAGAAGCTCTTCATTCTTCATTTAGATCATATATTAAAAGCGTGCTTGATAATGCTCAATGTTTTGCTGATGAATTTAAAAATAAGGATTATAATTTGATTTCAGGGGGTACTGATACGCATTTAGTATTAATTGATTTGCAGAACAAAAATATTTCCGGAAAAGCTGCAGAAATAGCTCTTGATGAAGCAGGAATAACTGTAAATAAAAATATGATTCCTTATGATCCAAAAAGTCCGTTTGTAACAAGTGGAATTAGAGTTGGTTCTCCTGCAATGACTACTAGAGGTATGGGAGTTGAAGAAGTGAAGATTATTGTTGATTTAATTGATCAAGTAATTTTAAATCATGATAATAAAGAAAAGATTAATTCAGTAAGAGCTCAAGTCAATGAATTATGTTCATCCTATCCGATATATGAATAATTTGAAAAAATATTTTTTAAGAACAATTCATACTATAATCTCTTTCTTTTTATTAAGTAGCTGTGCTGTAAATAATAACTTAATGGTTGGTTCTGAAATTGCAGAATTGACGATGCCTTTGTCTTTCGAGACTCAAAAAAGAAAAATACAAAAAAATCCGAATAATAGACTTTTTTATCTAAATGCTTCAAAGAGTAGAATAACATATGCTTATGGAATTTTGATGGAAAAAGGTGATAGGCTAATGTATAGTGATTATTATAAATCAAGAGAATATTATTCAAAATCACTAGATTTATTTTTGATTTCTCGAAATTATTTAATTAATGCATTGGAAATTAAGTATGAAGATTTTTCTCAAAAAATGAGAAACAATGAAAAAATAGATTTTGAGATAGAAGATATTGATTATTTATACTGGTTAAGTGGTTCAATCGCAGGTTCTATTCAAGCAAGTCAGGGTGATCCTCAATATTTAATTGATTTACCAAAAATTAAATGGTTGCTTGAAAATGCTATTTCTCTAAAACCTGATTGGGAAAATGGCTCTTTAAGTGCAGCCATGATGAGTGTTTACTTGAATGATTTAAGCGGAGATAAAAACGCACAAAAAACTGCTTTATCATATTTTGATTTAGCTGAAAAACAATCTAAAGGATTAAATGCTTCAATTTATGTTACTTTAGCTGAAAACTATGCCGTATCTAAACAAAACAAAAAATTATTTATTGAATTATTAGATAAAGCAATAAGCATAGATGTAAATGAAGACAAAAACTTAAAACAGTCAAATAAATTATCTCAATCGAGAGCAAAATGGTTAAAATCAAGGGTAGATGACTTATTTTATATGTAAATTATTTCAATGAAAAAAATTTTAAATATCCTAATACTCTTTTTGTTAACAAATACTATTTTTGCTCGTCCAATTGTAATCAAGTTAGCTACTGTTGCTCCTGAGGGTACAGAGTATTACAATCTACTTTTTGAAATGGGCCAAAGATGGCAGCAAGAAACAGATGGACAAGTACAACTCAGAATTTATCCAAATGGTGTTGTTGGTGGAGAGAAAGATACAATTAGAAAAATGCGTGTTGGTCAAATTCAAGCTTCAGCTATGTCTTCAATCGGGTTGGCAGAATTAACCGATCAAATTCAAGCCTTTACATTACCAATGGGTTTCAAAAGCTATGAAGATATTGATAAAGTTAAATCAGTAATGTTTGATGATATTTCAGATGGCTTGTCTCAGAGTGGCTTTAAGTTATTATTTTTAGTTGATATTGGATGGGTATATTGGTTTTCATCAAAAGAAATTTCAGTTCCTCAAGATTTGATGGATGCTAAAATTTATACTACAGCTGGAGATTACATTACTGTTGAGCTTTTTAAAAAGTTTGGATTTAATGCAGTTCCAGTTTCTGAAACTGATATTCTTACTTCTCTTCAAACTGGTATGATTAATAGCATGCAAACCGTTCCAATTTTATCTTTAAGCTCAGGGTGGTCTGCATTAATGCCAAATATGCTTGATCTTAAGTGGGGTGCATTTGTTGGAGCTGTTATTGTTGATGAAAGGGTTTGGAAAAGAATTAAACCTGAACATCAAAAAATAATGATGGAAATATCCAAAGATATTGGACAAAAATACCAAAAGAGTGGAAGAGAAATGGAAAAGAAAGCTATTGAGGTTATGGAGCAATATGGTATGAAGATTAAAAAACCATCAGAAGAAGAGATAGCAATTTGGAATGACTTCAAGGACGAAATTACTCCTGATGTTGTTGATACATTTTTATCAACAGATATTTATGATAAAGTGGTTTCGGCAATAAATGAACAATAATCTAAATAAGGCAATAAATGCGCTTTGTTTATTCTTATTTTTAATCCTTATTTCTTTTCCAATTTTTCAGATATTAAGTAGATATATTAGTTTCTTTTCTATCCCTGCATCGCAAGAAATAGTTCAACATATGACTTTATGGATTGGTTTTGTAGGTGCTGTAATTGCTGCAAGATCAAATAAGTTGTTATCTGTTGTAAGAGAGCCAGTTTTTAGATCAGATAAAAATATATCTTTGACTCAATTTCTTGTGCATATTTTTTCGGTTTCAATTGTATTTGTTCTTTCTGTTTCATACCTAAAGATGATACAAATTGGAATTCAGTATCCTGAAAATATTGCTCCATTTATTCCAACTTGGGTAGCACAATCAATTATACCCCTTGGATTAATTTTGATTTGGTACCAAATGATTCTTACAAGTAGTTCTGATTTAAAGTATAAATTATTTTTAGCAATTTTTTCTATTATTCCAACTATAGTTCTATATTTTTGGCAATTTCCTTTGGCTAATCCATTATTTCTATGGACAAAAGTTTTATTTGCTATAGGTCTAGTAGCATTTGGATTACCTATTTTTGTTCTTTTAGCTTCTTTATCAGTCTTCTTCTTTTTATCCGAACCTTCAGATTGGGCAACAAACTTTGATTTAATTTCAACAATAAGTGATAGCGCATACAGAATTGTAGTTTCTCCAACTTTAGCAGCTATTCCAATTTTTACTTTAGCTGGTTACATATTGGCTGAAAGTAAAATATCTGAAAGATTAATAAATTTTTTCAAATCCAGTGTTGGCTGGATTCCAGGTTCAACAGTATTAATTGTTGTTTTATTATGCGCATTTTTTACTGCTTTGACAGGAGGATCGGGGGTAACTATATTGGCTTTAGGAGCAATTTTATATCCTATTTTAATTCATGATGGATATTCGGAGAGATTTTCACTAGGAATAATCACTACAGCAGGATCATTAGGATTACTATTTCCTCCTAGCTTGCCAGCAATAATTTATTCTGTAACAGCAGGAATTAATCCTTTGGAATTATTTAGACAAGCATTTATCCCGGCTATTTTTTTAATGAGTATCATGTTTTTTTAT
>CACHCR010000007.1 GCA_902578385.1 uncultured Fidelibacterota bacterium
TTTGCCAAAAGAATTGAATGGTAAAAATCTTATAATCGCATATGAGCCTGTTTGGGCAATTGGAACTGGATTAGTTGCATCAAAAGAATATATTGATGATGTTCTTTCATATATAAATAATTTAATAAAAGAGTTATATTCCGAAGAAAACTGTTCTAATATAAGTTTATTTTATGGTGGATCAGTAGATGAAAATTCTGTTAAAGAGTTATCATCAATTAATTTGTTAGATGGATTTTTGATTGGTAGCGCTAGTGCAGATTTTGAAAAATTTGAAAATATTTTAAATAAAATGAGGTAATATGGTTCAATTTTTAATTACTATACATACAATTATTAGTATTATGTTGATTGTTGTTGTTTTGATGCAGTCAGGTCAAGGTGGATTAAATTCTATGATGAGCGGTACTGCAAATTCTATGCTAGGATCTTCAGGTGCTAACGATTTTATAACAAAATTGACAACTGGTTTAGGTATTGCTTTTATTGGTTTAGCAATGCTTATTGGTGCTTTGAGCGGTGAATCAAATACTACATCTGAATCGATTCTGCAAAAAGACGCAGAATCACGACAGGTAGATGAAATGATTCCTCAAGAATTTTCTCTTCCTTCATCAGATGAGTTAATTCCTGAAGAAAGCTCCTCCAACTAATTTTTGCCGAAGTGGTGGAATTGGTAGACACGCTAGCTTGAGGGGCTAGTGGAGGAAACTCTGTGTGGGTTCAAGTCCCGCCTTCGGCACAATTAATTTATTTAGCATTGTTTTTAAAAGATTTGTTAGATTAGATAATATTTGAAATAAACATAAGGTGAGAAAATGAAAAATTTCATTATAATACTTTTAACTTTTTCTGCAATGTATGCTCAGACTTCGGCTGTTGCATTATACGAAGAATCTCAAAAAGCTCTATCAAATGGAAATATAGAACTTGCTGGAGAAAAAATAAGAGCTGCTATTGAAGCAGATAAATCAAACGATTCTTTTAGAAAAGAATTTGATCGGCTTAACAATTTAAGAAATAAGATGATTAACGCTAACAGGTCTGTTAAGGATGGAAGATTTGACGATGCCATACAAGGTTTTAGCGCTGTTTTAGAAAGTGTTCCTAATTCTGCAGAAGCATTGTACGGAACTGGAAAAGCACACGAAGGTAAAAAAGAGTTTATGACTGCAGTAGATTTTTATAAAAAATCACTTCAAATAGACTCAAACTACATTAAATCTAAGAAATCTATTTCTAATGTAGCTAAAAAGTTATACAACAGTGCAAATCAAGATTATAAAAACGGAAATCTTGAATTAGCTTTAACGAAGTATAAACAGGTCTTATCAATTAATTCAAGATTATATCAAGCATATTTCCAAATGGGCGTTCTTCAGAAAAAAATGGGTAATTTGTCTTTATCAATTGAAAATTATTTGAAAGCTCTTGATATCAAAAAAACATTTGATAAAGGATGGTATAATCTAGGTTTAGCGTATAAAGAAAACGGTGATATTGAAAATGCTAAAAAGTCTTTTGAAGAAACTGTAAGATTAAATGGTAAATATTATAAGGCTCATAAAAGCTTGGGAGAAATTTTTATTGATGTTGAAGAGTTTGATAATGCAATTTCAAGTTTTCAGAGAGCTATTGATATAAAACCTAATTATTCCTCTGCTTACCATGCTTTAGGAATTACATATGCTAAAATTGGAAATTATGAAAAATCAGCGGAATCTTTATCAAAAGCTGTCGAATTATCTCCTAAAGAATTTCTTTCATGGTTTCATCTAGCCGAGGCATACAATAAGTTAAATGACTGTGATTCAGCTAAAGAGGCTGCCCAAGAATCAATAGATCTTAAAAAGAATTTTGGTGGTGGCTGGTTCGAGCTAGGTATTGCTGAATATTGTAGCGGAAATGGTAATAAAAATGCATCTATTAATCATTTTGAAAGAGCACGCAATGATCGTGACTGGAGAAAAATGGCTGAGTACGAAATTGATCGTGTAAGAAATCCTGAAAAATATGAGCAATGATAAAAGCTGTCATATTTGACTTAGACAATACACTTTTAGATTTTATAAAAATGAAGAGAGAGGCAGTTGTCAATGCTCTCTTATCGATGAAAGAAGCAGGTTTAGAGCTTGATATTGATAAATCCTATGATAAGGTCATGTCTATATATGAGTCTGAAGGATGGGAGCATCAATTAGTATTCAATAAATTTCTAATGGATGAAATTGGCTATGTAGATAATAAATTTCTTGCTGCTGCAATTGTTGCTTATAGAAGAGGTAAAGAAGCTAACTTAAAAGCATACCCAAATGTCCATAGAACTTTAAATCATCTTATGAAAATAGGAATTAGACTTGCAATTGTTTCTGACGCACCTAGTCGAGAAGCATGGATGAGAATTTATTATTTGAATTTACATCATATGTTTGATGCTGTTGTAACCTTCGATGATTCAAAAGAAAAAAAACCATCGCCAAAACCTTTCAATTTAGTTTTAAAAAAACTAAATCTAAAAAAGGAGGAAGTTGTGATGATTGGAGACTGGCCTGAAAGAGATGTTGTTGGGGCTAATAGTTTAGGCATTAAAACAATTTTTGCGAGATATGGAGATACATTCGGGGTAAAAAATTCTGGAGCTAATTGGGACATAGATGATATTTCAGAATTAATTAATATTATTGAAAGTGAAAATGGAAAATAGTTTATCTACTGGAGTTGACATCGTTTTAATTAAAAGAATTGAAGATATTTTAAGTTCTTCAAAAAGAGATAAGTTTTTAGAAAAAATTTTTTCGAAAAATGAAATTGAAGATGCAAAATCTAGAAAAGATGAAGTAAGATTTTTTTCAGGTAGATTTGCAGCAAAAGAAGCTGTTCGTAAAGCAACTTCTAATAATATTAATTCCACAAAATTAAGCTTTAAATCCATAGAGATCTTTAATCATAGAAGTGGAAAGCCTGGTGTTAATTTGAAAAATGATTTAGCTGTAGATATTTCAATTTCTCATGATGGGAACTATGCTATAGCTTTTTGCGTAGTGCAATAATGGATTATTTTGAAATAAAGGAATCAAAAAAACTTTACGGCTCAGTTAAAGTTAGTGGAGCAAAAAATGCTGTGTTGCCTTTAATGGCTGCATCAATTCTTAATAAGAAAAAAATTAAAATTTTAAATGTTCCTACTTTATCTGACTCAATAACTATGTCAAAACTTATTGAGGAGATGGGAGGCAATGTTCAATTTGACTCCGATGATTCTATAATAGTTGATTCATCAAAATTAAATAATCCATATGCACCTTATGATTTAGTTAAGACTATGAGAGCATCATTTTATGTTCTTGGTCCATTATTAGCTAGGTTTAAAAAAGCTAAAGTATCTCTTCCGGGTGGTTGTGCCTGGGGTCCAAGACCTGTAGACTTTCATTTAAAAGGTTTAGAATCTCTTGGAGTAAAAATATCTATTGAAAATGGATATGTTGTAGCAAATGCTAGGCAATTAGTAGGCAATAAAATTCATTTTCCAAAGATTTCAGTTGGTGCTACAGGAAATGTAGTCATGGTTGCAATTCTAGCAGAAGGAACAACCACTATCACAAATGCTGCCGCTGAACCCGAAATTCAACAACTTTGTAAAATGTTAAATGAAATGGGAGCTAAAATATCAGGCATTGGATCTAATACATTATTGATTAAGGGCGTAAAATCTTTAAAACCAATCAAAGAAGTATCTGTTATTCCAGATAGAATTGAAGCAGGCACATTTTTAATTGCTGCTGCAGCTGTTGGAGGTGAAGTTGAGATTAAAAATATAATTCCTGAACATTTAGAAAGTGTAACTAATTGTCTATTAAAGGCCAATATTGATATAAATGTTAGAGATAGCTCAATTACTATAAAGTCAGATGGAAAAAATATATTATCAACAAATATTGAAACTAATGAATATCCTGGCTTTCCAACAGATTTACAAGCTCAGTGGATGATGCTAATGTGTTTGGCAGATGGAACATCAACAATTAAAGAGAATATTTATTATGATAGATTTACTCATATTATGGAATTAAATAGGCTGGGTTGTAATATCAAGCTTGAAGATTCTGTTGCAATAATTGAGGGAAATAAAAATCTTATTGGAGCTGACGTTATGTCAACCGATATAAGGGCGTCTGCAGCATTAATTATTGCTGCTCTTTGTGCAAAAGGAGTAACAAATATTAGTAGAGTTTATCACATTGATAGAGGTTATGATAAAATTGAAAAAAAATTGACCAATATTGGTGCAAATATTATTAGAAAAAAATAATCGAATTTATATTGTTTTTGAATTAATTATTTATAGATTTACCTCCAGACATGAAAATTGTTATTATAGGCGCTGGTGAAGTAGGGTTTCACGTAGCAAAATCGCTTAGTGAGCTTGATTACGATATATCAGTAATAGATATTGATCATGCCAAATGTTCGAGAGCAAACGAACACTTAGATGTTATTGTAAATCAAGGTAACGGTTCTGACGAAAAACTTTTAAAAAATATTAATGTAGCAGATGCTGATTATGTATTTTGTTTAACAAATTCTGATGAAACAAATCTTATTTCCTCATTACAGTGTCATAATCTTGGAGCAAAGAAAATAATAGCTCGATTAAGAGATTTAGATTATTCTAGAAATGGAAATGCCATTCCCCCAGAAAAATTTGGGGTTGATATAGTAATTCATCCTGAAAAAGAGGTTGCAAAAGAGATAATTAGATTAGTTAAACATCCTTATGCAGATAAGTTTTATGAGTTTGAGGGTGGTAAAGCTGTTTTATTTTCAAAGAAAATTAACCACCGATCAAAGCTTGCAGGCATGACTGTGGAAGAATTCCATAAATCCAATGAAGATTTTAAAAGTTTAATTGTTGCAGTTATTAGAGGAGAAAAAATGACAATTCCTTCAACAACTTTTAAATTTGAACCAGAAGATTATGTTTTCTTTTTTGTTAAGTCAAAGAATCTAAATTCACTACTTGAAACGCTTGGCGTGAGAAATTCTGATTCCAAAAGAGTTATGATTGCTGGCGCAAGCAAAATTGGAAGGCTGGTCTCTTCAATGCTCGAAGATGATATGTCCGTAAGATTGATTGAAAAGTCTAAAGAAAAGGCAACGGAAATTGCTAACCATCTAGACAAAACAATAGTTTTAAATTCAGATGCAACAGATATTGAGTTTTTAAGAGGGGAGAATATTTCTGAAGCTGACTCATTTGTAGCAGTTACGGATGATCAACAATTAAATTTATTAGCTGGAATATTAGCTAAACAATTAAAAGTAAAACATTCAATTATACATGTAACTAACCCAGACTATGTCAGAAATATGTCTGATCTTGGAATTGGTTCCATTGTAAGTAAAAATAATGTTAGCGTGAATGCAGTGATTAAATCTATTAGAATCGACCAAAAAGAACATGTTATTCAACTCTTTAGTTCGTTGGATATGGAAGCAATAGAACTTGTAGCAGAAAAAGATTCAAAAGCTTCAAGATTACCTGTTTCTAATTTAAATCTTCCTCACGGATGTATTTTAGCACTGGTCAATCATAATGGTCATATTAAAATTCCTTCTGGAGATTTTCAAATTACAGAAAATGATACAGTGTTGATTTTCTGTATTAATTCTAAAATAAGGGAAGTAAGTAAAATCTTTAAATCTGAATAATGAGTCTTAGACCAACATTTAGACTTTTATCTATTTTGATTTCAGTGTTGTCTGTATTTCTTTTAATACCTGCAACTATAGAATATTTTGATACTGCCAATATTTATCTTTACCGTATATCTATAATTTCAATTTTATGTGCAATACCTGTATGGTATTTATCAAGAAAAGCTAAATCTTTTTCAAATAAAGATGTTTTTTTGGTTATTGTTTTGTGTTGGATTTCAGCTGCAATTTTTGGTTCGATCCCATTTTATGTATCTGGAGCTTTTAATGGATATTCAAATGCATTATTTGAAGCTGTGTCAGGAGTTACTACAACTGGTGCAACTATCTTGACTGACATCGAAAGTATGCCAAGGAGTATTTTATTATGGCGTTCATTCTTACAATGGTTCGGTGGTCTTGGAATTGTTATTTTTACTATAGCATTATTACCGTTGCTTGGAGTATCTGGAGAAAAGATTTTTAATCTTGAATATCCGGGACCTTCTTCTGAGAAAATAACTCCCAGAATTAAAGATACGGCAAGATTATTGCTAAAATTTTATATTGGATTTACACTAGCACTATTTCTTTTATTGTCATACAGTATGTCTTTTTTTGACGCTATATGTCATGCAATGACAACAATGCCATCTGGAGGTTTTTCAACCTTTAATGATAGCATTAATGGACAAAGCGATTATGTAAAATCAGTCATCTTATTTTTTATGCTAGTTACTGGAACTAATTTTGCATTGCATTTTAGAGCAGTTAATCTAGGACTTAAATCTTATCAGAGGGATAGAGAGTTTCAATACTATATTTTTGCATGTTTATTATTCATGACTTTAATTTTTTCTTTTGGTTTTTTTAATGAAGACAAGACATCTCCTTTAGATGTTGCTTTTCAAACTGTTTCAATAATTACAACTACTGGTTATACTGCAACTGATTATAGTAGCTGGACACCTTTTATTTCGCAATATTTACTATATATTTTGATGTTTACAGGCGCAATGGGTGGTTCAACTAGTGGAGGTATTAAAATTATAAGAATCGTTGCTTTGTATAAATATGTTAGAGTTGAACTAAAAAGAGCTTTACATGAGAAAGCAATTATTCCTGTCAGAATAGGAAAAAAAGTTTTATCAGATGAGTTAATAAGAAAAACGTTAGCATTTTTCTTGTTTTATGTTTTATTCTTCTTTTTAGCATCTGTTATCTTTGTAATGTTAGGAGATAATTTGGAGTCTTCAATTGGAGCATCTGCTTCAGCTATGGGTAATATTGGTCCATCTATTGGGGAGTATGGAGCTATGAATAATTATAATAGCATGCACGTACTTGGTAAGTATCTGATGATGTTTGGAATGATTTTAGGAAGATTAGAAATTTTTGCGGTATTAGTTCTATTTACTAGAACATTTTGGAGATCATAATATTAGCATACAGTCCAAAATTTTAGGCCTTCCAAAGCAGCCCGGCATTTATCAATTTAAAGATAAAAATGGCAAAATTATCTACATTGGTAAGGCAAAAAATCTTAAAAATAGGGTAAAGTCCTATTTTCAAAAAAAATCATATAGAACACCAAAAGAACAATCTTTATTGAAAAGAATTGAGGATTTCGAGTGGATTGTTTGTCAAGATGAAGCTGATGCCTTTATTACTGAAGCAACTTTAATTAAAAAGTTTAAACCTAGGTATAATGTTCAATTGAAAGATGATAAGTCATTTCCATACCTAAAAATAACCAATGAACAGTTTCCTAAGGTTTTTATAACAAGAAAAATATTTAATGATAAATCAAAATACTTTGGACCGTACACGGATGTGAAATCGATGAGAAGATTGGTAGATGTATTGTATAAGGCATTCCCCATAAGAAATTGTTACATAGAATTGAATGAGATTGATGAGAAAACAAAGCAACCTTTGGTTTTAAAAAACGGGCTAGGCATTAGAACAATTACTGAAGATGAGTATAAAGATATGGTTGCTGATATGATTTCGTTTTTAAAAGGAGAAACCAAGTTTGTTGAAAAGAAACTTTCAAAACAAATGGATTATTTTACTTCAAAAATGATGTATGAAGATTCTGCAAGAGTAAGAGATCAAATAAAGGCAATAAATTTATTTAAAGTTGGTCAAAGAAAATTAGAGGCTGACTTCTCAAATAGAGATGTGATTGGTTATCAGAATAAAGATAAACACTTTGTGGTGGTCATTTTACGAATAAGAGAAGGACGAATTCTTAGTAGAGAAAAGATTTCTTTAGATTCTGATGAATCATTAGATAATATTTTAAGATCTATTGTAATTAATTTTTATATGAACGCAGCTTATATCCCTAATAAGATTTATTTTCCTGAACTTCCTGAAGAATCCAAAGAACTTGAATCATGGTTATCAGAAAAAGCTGGAAGAAAGGTAGTATTTCATGTTCCTCAAAGAGCAGTAAAGTTGCAAGAATTAAAACTTGCTAATAGAAATGCAAAATTATTATTGAATGAATGGTTGTTAAATATTGAAAAGCGCAAAGATTACATTCCAAAATTATTAAATGAATTAAAAGATATTTTAAATCTTAATAAACCACCAAGACTGATTGAAGCGTTTGATATATCTCATTTAGGAGGAACGGATACTGTGGCATCTATGGTAGTATTTAAAGACGGAAGACCGTTTAAAAGTGCCTATAGAAAATATAATATTAATGTTGATAAAGTAGATGATTTTGAATCAATGAGAGAGGTAGTACTTAGACGATACAAACGTCAATTAAAAGAAAAAAATACGTTACCTGATCTTGTATTGATTGATGGTGGAAAAGGGCAATTATCTGCTGCTTTAGAATCACTCAAAGAATTAAAACTTGATTTGCCAATAGTAGCACTTGCTAAACGTTTGGAAGAGTTATTTCTTCCATCACAAAAAGATTCTCTGCGCATTGCTAAAAATTCACCTGCCTTAAATATTTTAAAACAGTTAAGAGATGAAGCACATAGGTTTGCAATCACATTTCAAAGACAAAAAAGAACTAAAGGTATTGCTAAATCAAAATTTGAAGATATTCCTGGAGTTGGAAAGAAAACCGTTGAAAAAATATATAAAAGATTTCAAAATACAAGCGATATGAAAGATTTATCAGATAAAGCATTAGCTTATAAGCTTGGTGTTAGTCAAAAGATTGCAAAAGAAATTAAAAAGAATATTTGAGATTAAATTAATGGACAAAAAAGTTGCATCTCAAGGTTATTGGCAAGATAAAAATAATAGAATTTCCCATTTAAAAAAATTTGAAAGAAAAAACAAAATTTTTTCTCCTGAAGATTGGTATAGAGTAAGAATTAAAGATCTTTATAATTACAATATTTCTCAAGGATATGGAAGAACGGCTCTTGTATTACAATACTTTGGCGGAAGTATTTACAATATAGCTCATTTTTTATACCCTACATTTAATTTTGATTTGTGGAAATTTTCAAGAGCACCTTCAAATTTTAGCTATAAAAATGATGATGATGTTAGAACAATGATTGAGAAAACTTTGAAAGACTTAAATCTCATATTTCCTCAAGGTGTGTATCAATTAAGTATGAGAAAACATTTTGGTAATACTCGTTTTAGTAAAGAGCGTAAAGGAGGCCTATATAATATTGTAAAAAAATTATACCCTAAAAATGATTGGTATCCGTGGCTCTTTGTTGGAGGAGTAGGTAATAAATTTTGGCAGAATAAAAAAAATATAAAAAGATATGTAGAATGGCTTTCAATTCAGCTTCAAATAAGTTCATTAGATGAATGGTATGATATTAATAATGAAATTATTAATTATTATAAAGGATCAGGTTTATTAGTCCACGGCTTAGACAAAGGAGTTACAATCTATGACATTGTTATGATTGCATATCCCAAATATCGATGGGATAGAACTCAGTTTGATAAAAAAAAATATACATCACAAAAAAGATTATATAACATTTTGAAAAAAATCTTTCCTAATGAAGAAATTTTATACAACAAAAGAAACCATGATATAGTAAATCCAAAAACAAATTATCCATTAGAATTAGATTGTTTCATCCCTCGATTAAAATTGGCTTTTGAATATCAAGGGATTCAGCATAAAAAAAGAGATAAAAGATTTTTTCATTCAAAAAAATCAAGAGATAAATATAAAGACTTGTTATTTAGAGATAACTTTAAAAAGAAAAGGTGTAAAGATTTAGAGATTCATTTGATTGAGGTTTTTGCTGAAGAATGGGACTATACCGAAAAAGGTCTCAGAAATATTATTAATGAAGTGTCAATTATATAAGATCATTTTCTTTCATCCAATCGTCTGAAAGAAACTTTCTCATATAATTTCTGATACTATCAGGTAGTATTACTAAGCAATTTTGCCCTTTTTTGAGCGATTTTGCTGCTTTTAAGGCTGCAAACATGGCTGAGCCACATGAACCTCCAATTAATAGTCCTTCTTGACGAATAAGAGCTCTTGCAGTATTGAATGCTTCTTTGTCATTAACTTTGACAAAATCATCTATATAATCATGGTCACAAGTTTTCGGTATAAAATCATAACCAATTCCTTCAACTTTATACGGCTGTCCTTTATATTCATCTTCGCCGCCAAGAATTGAGCCATAAGGATCAGCTCCAATGATTTTTATATCTGCAATTTCTTCTTTTAATCTTTTTCCAACTCCAGTAGCAGTTCCTCCAGTCCCAACACCCATAACCACCATATGTAAATCAGTTCCGAAGTCATTTAGAATCTCTTGAGCAGTGTCATGGTAATGTGCGTCAGGATTACAACAATTAGTCCACTGATCTAAAATGTGACTATTTGAAATCTCTTCATTTAATTTTTTTGCAACTCCAAAATTACTTTTTGGATCATCATGAGCTGCTTCAGTAGGGGTGCGCACTATTTTTGCACCTAAGGCATTGATAGTCAGTTCTTTTTCCATACTCATTTTTTCAGGCATACAAATAATCAATTTATATCCTCTAACTGCTGCTGCTAAAGCAAGTCCAATTCCAGTATTACCAGATGTTGCTTCAATTAGTGTATCTCCTGGCTTAATACGACCTTCTTTTTCAGCATGATCAATCATTCTAAAGGCAGTTCTGTCTTTTACAGATCCTCCAGGATTAACCATTTCTATTTTTGCGTAAAGATTGCATTCAAGGTGTTTGCCAATAGAATTTAATTTTACGACTGGAGTAGATCCGATTGTTTCAAGAATGTCATTATATATCATGCATAGATATTAAAAAAAAAGGGGCGAAAAGCCCCTCTTTTTTTTCAATCGGTCAGAATTATTTCACAGAAATTTTTCTACCGAGCGATGATTTTGCTTTTGGAAGTAGAACTTTTAATACCCCATTGTCAATTTTAGCAGATATTTTATCTGTTTCAACATTACTAGGAACACTAAAGGTTCTTTCCATTTTACCATATTCATACGAATTATATTTATCAGACTTTCTTTGTCCTGAAATTTTTAAACGATTGCTATCGAATGTTACTTCAACATCGTTTTTGGACATTCCAGGAACATCCATAGTCAAATAATATTCTTTTTCATTTTCATTATAATAATTTGAAACATTATTCGTATTCATTAATGAAAAACGTGGATCATATGATAAGTCATTGAAAAATTGATCAATAATATTATCGAATGTATCTATTTCATTGTTTAATGGTTTCCATTTTATTAAACTCATTTTATTCTCCGTTCAATAGTTAATATTTACATTATTATTGTTGCAAATGGAGTGCCAATTAGAAAAGATATGCAAGTTTGGCATAAATTAATTTTAAGCATTGCCATTTTTTCAAATTGTTATAAAATTGTATGAATTTTTGACATAAAAAATGAATTTTAAGAAAATATTATCACAAGCAAATAGTAAGGCAGAATGGGTAGGCCTACGTTATGTTGAAGAAAAACAAAACATTCTTTCTACGAAAAAGTTTTCTTTAGACAATGTTCAGAGAAATGCGACAAGAGGAGTCATGATTGATGTGATGGTAAATGGACAATTTTCTTATTATGCTACTCCATTTCTCGATGAGAAACATATTCTTGAATGTATTGATATTGCCGTAAATAATGCACAGCTAGCATCAAAATTTTCCGTTTTTAAATTTGACCATGACACAGTTAGGAAAGGTTATGAAGGTACATACAAAACAAACCTGAAGTCTCCATTAAGCAATTTATCAGTAAATGATATCAAAGATTTAGCATTTCTTGGATCAAAAAATATGATGAATTTTGATAAGAGAATTATACATGCTGCAACCACTGTAGAGCTTATTGAACGAAATACTAGGATTGTAAGCACTAATGGTGCTGATATAGATCAGAAAATGGATATTGTTTTAGTAGAATTATCCTCAACAGCACAAGATAAAAAAGACTCACAAACACGAAGTAATCATGGAATGAGAGGCCATTGTTTTCAAGCTGGCGCTGAATTTATTGAGGACTATGATATTGAAACAGAAGCAAAGCAAATTTCTCATCAAGCTATTGAGTTGCTTGAGGCAGATCAATGCCCAAGTGAAGTATGCGATTTGGTGCTAGCTCCTGATCAAATGATGCTTCAAATTCATGAAAGCGTAGGACATCCATTAGAGCTCGATAGAATTTTAGGAGATGAAAGAAATTTTGCTGGATCAAGTTTTGTAAATCTTGAAGATTTTGGAACATTGCAATATGGTTCTGAATTAATGAATATTGTCTTTGATCCTACTGTTGACAATCAATTAGCTTCATATAATTATGATGATGGAGGAATGCCTGCTACAAAAGAACATTTAATTAAAGACGGTATTCTTGTAAGAGGGTTGGGCGGTATTGAGAGTCAAATACGTTCTGGAATTGATGGTGTCTCAAATCTAAGAGCATCATCTTGGAATAGAATTCCAATTGATAGAATGGCAAATATTAATTTAGAGCCTGGAGTTTCAACGAAAGAAGAAATTATTGGAAGCATTGAGCGTGGAGTTTATATGGAAAGCAATCGTTCATGGTCTATTGATGACTATAGAAATAAATTTCAGTTTGGTTGTGAATATGCAAAATTGATTGAAAATGGAGAATTAACTAAAGTCGTTAAAAATCCAAATTATAGAGGAATTACCAATCCGTTTTGGAGAAGTCTTTCAATGACGGGAAATGAGGACACTTATGAAGTGTTTGGTACTCCAAACTGTGGAAAAGGAGAGCCAAATCAAGTTGAAAGAGTTGGACATGCTTCTCCGTTATGTAAGTTTGATAAAGTTCAAGTATTTGGAGGAGCATAATGAAAAAAGAAATTTTTCATGATATTTGTTCACAAGTGTTTAGTTTTTTAGAAAATAATGAACAATTAACCATTTATTTAGAGGGAGAAAATTCTCAGTATTTTCGATTTAATGATTCAAAGTTACGTCAAAGCGGTATTATCGAAGATTATGCTGTAACTATTTCACTTTTTTCAGGTAAGAAGTCGCTTCAATCTGCAACTACAGTTTCCTCTGATATAGAAAGCTCAGTAATTAATTTAAAAAATGAAATTCAGGCTTTAAGAGATCCTTTATCTCTTATTCCAGAAAATGAATTTACAAGTTTTCCTGATAACTTTGAATCTATAGAAATGATTAAATCTGGACAATTGCCAGACAGAAATGAAATATTGGAAGCTTTAATGGATGTTATTACCAGAGATTATTTAACCGGTGTTTGGACTTCTGGAAAGATTTTTAGAGCATGTTCTACTTCAGAAGGAACAAATCACTGGTTTGAAAAAGATTCATTTATATTTGATTTCTCACTAATTGATGAAAAAGAAAATATGGTAAAAGTTTTATTTCCAGGAAATGATTGGGATAAGGATAGATTTACTGCAGCATTCCAAGAAGCTTCTTCAAAGCTAAAGCTTATGAATAAGCCAAAAATGGAGTTAAAACCAGGAAAATATAGAGTTTGGTTTGAGCCCAATGCTGTAGCAGATTTTGTGGATATGTTTAATTGGAATGGAGTAAGTGAATCTGCATTTAGAAATGGATCAAGTTGTTTATTAAAAATGAGAAGTTCTGATCAAAAATTGTCTAATTTATTTTCTTTAAAGGAATCATTTTCTTCGCAAGCAACAGCTTCTTTTAACTCAAGAGGAGAGGTTTCAAATGATATAAGTATCATCCATAAAGGAGAGTTAATGAATACATTAGTTAATTCTAAAACTGCGTTAGAGTATAATATGGTATCAAATTTTGCAGAAGAGTCAAATTCATGGGGAATGGGAGAATATATGCGATCTCCATTAATGGAATCAGGAGATATAGAAAACGATGAGTGTTTAGAAAAATTAGGAACAGGTATTTTTATCTCAAATATCCATTATTTGAATTGGAGTGACACTCTTGGAGGACGAATTACAGGATTAACCCGTTATGCTTGTTATTGGGTTGAAAATGGTAAGATGGTTGCGCCTATTAAAACAATGAGATTTGATGATTCGTTTTATAATTTTTTTGGAAGTAATTTAGAAGGCGTTGGAAAAGAGATTTCAGCACGACCAGTTATAGAAACTTACGATGGTAGGAATCCTGGAGAAACCACATGTCCAGGTATACTAGTTAATGATTTTGAATTAACTCTCTAAATCTCTATATTTCGACGCTATTTTAAATTTGGCGTCGTACCCAAGTGGTTTAAGGGACCGGTTTGCAAAACCGTTATTCGTCGGTTCGAATCCGACCGACGCCTCATTGTGTTGCCCGGGTGGTGAAATTGGTAGACACAAGGGACTTAAAATCCCTCGGAGATAATACTCCGTGCCGGTTCGAGTCCGGCCCCGGGCACAAATCTTATGAATCATTTTATTTTTTTTCACGGTGTAGGTATTCGCTCTCATTTCTGGGATATAATAGTACCAAAGCTAGAAGAAAGATCTGTAGAGTATTCACTTATAGATTTAGACTTTTCTTCTTTAGATAATGCATTTGAATCTTCAATACAGTCAGTCAAAGAAATTATGAAAAAGTATCCAGAAAGAAACTTTGTGCTTGTCGGACATAGTCTAGGAGGATTATTTGCAATTTATGTTGCTCAACAGCTTGGAGATGAAATTCACAAGTTAATTTTTGTTAACACAGGTCTTGCACCAAAAAGGGTGGCTATGAAAGCTATGCAGCAGATGCAAATCAATCGTTTTTCAAAATTTATCAAGAAAATTGGTATGAGAATGCTTTTTAGTGGAAAGCTTCCTAAATGGTTGACAAGTTCACTTTATTTTACTGATGATACACCTGAACATGTTAAAATGGAATTATCAAAACATAAAGTACGCGAAAATCGAGCATTTTTGATGGAGCATTTTAATTCAAAAAGTATATGGAATTCACATATAGAGCGTATACATTTTAGCGGTCCTGATAATGTACTTTCATTGTTTGGAAATAAGGATAAAACAACCCCAAAAACAGCGTTTATGTATCTAGTTAAAAAACTAAATGCATCGTACACTATTTATGAAGGAAGTGGACATAATGATATTATCACGGCTCCTAAATACAATGATAAATTTGTTAAAGAGATAATTTTATTTGCTGATAATGTTTAGTTTAAGTAAAAATGTTAAAGTATTACTTTATCTATAAATTTAAACAATATTATAATGATATAATACTTGGATTGATATGAGCAATTTGCTAATATTGTTATAATGAGACCTTTCCATTTAGCCTTTCCGGTTACAGATTTAAAATCAACCAAATCCTTTTATGTAGATATATTAAAATGTGAAATTGGAAGATCATCTGATGCATGGATTGACTTTAACATGTTTGGTCATCAAGTAGTAGCTCATTTAGTTGATGAAAATGATCATCCCGCTTCAAATAGTGTTGATGGAGATGATGTGCCTGCCTCTCATTTTGGAGTAGTATTGACAATGCCCCAATGGGAAGAATTAAAAACTCATTTATTAGAACAAAAAATTCAGTTTATTATTGAGCCTAAAATTCGTTTTAAGGGCGAAGCAGGTGAACAGGCTACTATGTTTTTTTTAGATCCTTCAGGAAATGCACTTGAATTTAAGGCATTTAATGACGATAATCAGATTTTTGCAAAGTAAGGAGAATATTGTTAATGGATAAAACAGCAGTCGCCCACTGGGCACCGGAAATTGGAGGTCAATTTTGGTGGAACGGTGTATTCTTTGTTTTATTTTTTGTTCCTTTTATGTTATTTATAGGCAAGAAATTATCTTCAAAACAACGTGATTATATGTTGTATGGAATGGGAGCCTATCAATTAATCAAAGTATTGGCTGTTCAAATGTCTCATATTTTGTCAGATAATTATATTTTAGCGACGCATCTTCCTCTCCAATTATGTGGAATATCAGGAATTCTTGCTGGAGTTGTAGTATTTTACAGAAAACAAATGCTTTTTGAGTTTTTATATTATTTTGGCATCGTAGGATTTATTCATTCGATTTTAACTCCAGAATTTACAGGAGGTACATCACCTTGGAATATTTTTGACTACTATGTAGGACACTCAATGTTACTTATTGTACCAATATGGTTAATGATTTATTATAATCAAAGATTAAGGCATAATGCATGGTGGACAAGTTTCATATTTTTACAATTTATTGTTGTTTTAGTATCACAAGCTAATTCCATTATAGGAAATGGAGCTAATTACATGTATCTCGCAAAAGCACCAATAGCTAACAATCCTTTAGTTTTACAAGATCCTTACCACATTATTGGTTTTGAAATTTTTGCAATTATTCATTTTTATATTCTTGATGTTATAGCCAGACGGATATTTGATAAATGACACTACTTTTAGCATACTTTTTCTTAGCATTATTTCTATCATTTTTATGTTCATTATTAGAAGCAGTATTGCTTTCTACTCCTGCTTCTTATTCATCAATACTTGCAAAACAAAATTCATCACATGGAGAACGATTAGAACGATTTAAAGAAAACATTAATCGTCCTCTTGCAGCGATATTGACACTTAATACTTTTGCTCATACTTTAGGAGCAGCAGGTGTAGGTGCCCAGACTTTAGAGCTTTATGGAGAAAGTTCAGTCGCGATTGCATCAGGTATATTAACTCTACTGATTCTTGTTTTTTCTGAAATTATTCCAAAAACTATTGGAAGTGTTTATTGGAGAGGGTTGATTGGAAATACTACGCTTATAATTGAGATATTAATCTTCTTTACATATCCGCTAGTTTTATTAGCAGAGTATATTTCTAATTTTGGAGAAGATGAAGCTACAGTTACTCGAGAAGAAGTGATTGCGATGGCAGAAATGGGTGAAGATGAAGGTGTCTTGGAAGAGCAAGAAACTGACATTATTGAAAACACTTTAAAGTTAAAAGATGTTAAAGTGAAGGATATCATGACCCCTAGATCAGTTATATTCGCTTTAAATAGCGATTTAACGGTCGGTCAAGTGCTAGAGGAGCATGAAACATTGGATTTCACTAGAATTCCAATTTTTAAAGGCAATTTGGACTCAATTCAGGGTATGGTCAATAGATACGAAATAATAAATCGAAAAGCTGAGGACCAATTTAGCACTAGAATGCATGAAATCTGCCAAGAGGTTCCGCTTGTCAATGAAAACGATCCAATAGATAAGGTGCTTGAGCTTTTTATAAAAAATCGAGACCATATGGCTTTGGTGAATAATGACAGTAATACTTTGACGGGATTAATCACTTTAGAAGATGCAATTGAAACCATTCTTGGGAAAGAAATTGTCGATGAACATGATTCAGTTGTTGATATGAGAGATTTAGCTGAATCCAAAGAACAAGAATAAATAATTAATAAAATATTTGAGTTTTTAAAATCCTACATTAACTTCTCCATCAGTTATGGCAAAAAAACAAACATTTACATCAAAGCTTAGCAAGAAAGGAAGTGACTTTAAATATGTAAAACATATAAAGTCTGTTACTTCTGAGGATACTGGTCATATTAAGTTTTTAGAAAATATGGTAAGACTGGAAGAAAATGAAAATCTTGATCAGGCTTTGAAAAGAATGGAAGAAGAATCCAAACAAGTTTTATCATTTGGAGAAACTCTTGAAGAAGCTCCTGTAGAGGAAGCGCCAGCAGAAGAAGAATCGAAAGATGAAGCTCCTGCAGAAGAATCTACAGAAGAACCAGCTGAAGAGCCTAAAGAAGAAGCTCCTGTAGAGGAAAAAACAGCTGAAGAAGCTGAACCGGCAACTGAAGATAAATCAGCTGAAGAAGCTGAAGAGTCCTCCGATAAATAATTTTTGGAGAGGTGGCCGAGTGGCTTAAGGCGCACGCTTGGAAAGCGTGTAGAACGCAAGTTCACGCAGGTTCGAATCCTGTCCTCTCCGCAAAAAAACAAAACAAAAATGAATAATTATAATTTTTCAATAAAACACCGTGAAGAATTTGATGTATCTTCGCAAAGAATATGGGATATCATATCTGAACCATCTAACCTTAATCATTACCACCCGTTTTGTAAAAACAATGATATTATCTCATGGGATGGTGAAAATCATCATGACAGACTTGAGTATTTAAATGGAGTTGTTATTGAAAGAAAATTTATTTCCTGGGACAAAGATAATGGATATGATCTTTTTATTGGAAGAAAAAATGGAAGACAATCCCATGTTTCTTGGAGAATAGAAGACATATCTGAAAATAAATCAGCTTTAACAATAAAAGTTCACCCTTGGACGATAAATCAAGGTAATAAAGTATTACAGTTTATACCTTTTCAGTTGTTTGTTAAACCGCAACTAAGATTATATCTTAAATCTGTTCTAGGAGGTTTAAAATGGTATACTGAACACAATAAGCCAACTCCTCGAAATCATTTTGGAAAACTAGCTTGGTTTTCTTGATATTTATTGATTGTTTGTTGTAATATTTTACAATGAATTCCATTAAAAAAATCAAAACAATAGATAATTTAGAATTTTTTACAGTTTCTGTAGATTCCAAAAAAGAAATACCTTTTATTGATACCATGGTTTCTGCAGGATTTCCTTCTCCAGCAGATGATTATCTAGATTTACCTATTGACTTAAATGAGTATTTAGTAGAAAACAGTGCTGCAACATTTTATATCAGAGTCTCCGGAAACTCTATGCAAGATGAAGGAATTGATGATGGAGATTTATTAGTGGTTGACCGATCAAAAAGTCCTAAGAATAATGATATTGTAATTGGCGTTTTGAATGGTGAATTCACTGTTAAAAAAATTCAAAAAACAAAAACTAAATTATTTATGGTTGCAGCGAATAAGGATTATAAAAAAATTGAAATTACTGAAGAGATGGATTTCTCTGTTTGGGGAGTTGTAACCTATGTCATCCATAAAACCAGATAGCTACATAGCTATTGTTGACTGTAATAACTTTTATGCTTCGTGTGAGAGGGTGTTTAATCCTGCGTTAAATAACAAACCTGTTATTGTTTTATCTAATAATGATGGATGTGTTATTGCACGATCACAGGAGGTAAAAGATTTAGGTATCCCTATGGGAATTCCAGTTTTTAAGATTAGACACCTTGTTGAGATTCATGATATACAGATTTTTTCATCAAATTTTGCTTTATATGGAGATATGTCTAATAGAATTATGAATATCATTCGCTCAGGTAATTCTGAGATGGAAGTATATTCTATTGATGAAGCATTTGTAACTATTAATCCTCGCTATACAGACCCTATTAAATATGCTACAAAACTCAGAAATAAGATTTATCAATGGACCGGAATTCCAGTATCAATTGGAATCGGAAAAACTAAAACCTTAGCCAAGGTAGCTAACCATTTATCCAAAAGAGGTACAGGAAAGGACAATGTTTGTTTGATTGATAGTGAGAATGATAAGGCTTTGCTGCAGAAAGTTAAAGTGCATGATATTTGGGGTATAGGAAGAAGAAAGCAAAAATTTCTTAAGATTAATGGTATTTATAATGCTTATGATTTAAAACAAGCTAACTCGGAATGGATTCAAAGACATATGACCATTATTAGCAGGCACACAGTGGATGAGTTAAATGGTAGAAAAAAGATAGAGCTCGAAAGTGAATTTGCTACTAAAAAGAGTATTTCAACTTCTAGGTCATTCTCGAGAATGATTTCTGATCTTAATACATTAAAAAACGCTATTTCGTCACATGCTTCTAGATCTGCTGAAAAGCTGAGATTACAAAATAGTTATGTAAACTCGATAGGAGTATACTTATGCACTAATCGTTTTCGCACTGATATGCCTCAATATCGCCGTTATATCAACGTTCAACTACCTGTTGCGTTAAATGATACCAGTGGTATTATTAATGCTGCTTTAGAAGGATTGTATGCAATTTATAAAAGTGGATATGAGTATAAGAAATGTGGAGTAATATTAAACGACTTGGTACAAGCAAATGAAGTGCAACAATCTTTGTTTTATAATCGAAGAGAGAAAGATGAACGTATTAGTGCATCTATTGATCAAATCAATCAAGCTTTTGGGTCAGATACTATTAGGTATGCAGTGCAAGGAGAGAATGAATCTTGGTCCATTAAAAGAGAAAAGCTATCCCAGAGCTATACCACAAATTGGAATGAATTTTTAACATTGAAGATTTAGTAAGGGTATACTAAACTCTGAAAATGAAAAATTATATTATAACACTAATTATACTAAGTACTTTTTCTTTCGCTCAAGAAGCATCTACAGGAAATATACTGGAGGATCATGATAAAGCAGTGGAAGGTATTTTATCAGATGAAATCAAAAAGCAAACTGAGATAGTAAACAAGGCGCTAGCAAAACAAAGTAATGATGTGTTATTTGCTCAAGCCACATATTCATTTTTAGGTACTGTAGGTACTATCATTTTTGAAGCCAATAATGAAGGTAATCCTGTAAACTTGATACCTATGGTGTTAGGACATACAATTGTTCCAGTGCTTGAAATGAGAGATATTAATAAAAGCGATGAACCTGTATCTTTGAAAGAAATGCGCAAAAGTAGAGTAAGGATAAATAGCATGCTGGGTTCAATTCCTCTAGCAAAATGGATTATTGTTGCACTTAGGATGCCAAAAGCGCTTCTTGATAGCATATTTTAGTGAAATTTTTTAATTCTAAAAGACATGGATTTGAAATATGAAAAAAGTAATTATAACCTCAAAAAATCCAGTTAAAATAAATGCCACCAAAAAAGCATTTGAAAAAGTTTTTAATGATCGTTTTGAATTTGAAGGCGTTTCAGCTGATTCACTAGTTTCAGATCAACCAATGAATAATGCCGAAACTCTGAATGGTGCAATGAATAGACTTAAAGATATTCAACACCTAAAAGCAGATTATTTTGTATCTATTGAGGGAGGAGTTGATTTATTGGAAGATAATTATGAAGCATTCGCTTGGATTGTAATATCTGATAATGACAAATTTGGGAAGGCAAAAACTGCAACATTTCCTTTACCATTAAAAATTTCCAAACTTATTAAAGAAGGTTATGAATTAGGAGATGCAGATGATATAGTTTTTAAACGTTCTAACTCTAAACAAAAGAATGGTGCTGTAGGAATATTGTCTGATAATCTAATTAGTAGGACTGACTATTATGTTCATGCAATTATTTTGGCATTAATTCCTTTTTCGAATTCAAAACTTTACTAAAAGTTATTATATTCACGCATGTTTAAAGTTCTTCATGAGTTACGTAAGAATACTAGGGAATCTGGTATTAAAGAGGCTATTAAGTTAATGTTCAGAAAGTATGGCTGGAAAGTTGGATTAGCCATTTTTATGTACTATTTAATAAGGGATGTGACGCTTTATATAATTTTACCCTATCTCATTATGAGAGGTTTCTTTAGCGGATAAAAAAGGACTATTTTGATAGCATTCCCGGCATCGAAACAACATTAAATCTAATTTCAATTTCTTCATTAATTACTTTATCTTTAGCAGTGTCTCGAGTAGTTTGAAGTCTATTCCAAAAGGTTTTAGGATCATCAAGATGCATTTCAGATCGATATTGAATATCAAAATCATTTCTGTTAAAAACTAAAATTCCATTTGCAGTTTTTACATCTGAATCTAGGTCAATAATTGCTTCAAAGGATATCGGATTAGTTTTTGATTTAACCGTCATAGCTCCATCAATAAGCATTTTATATTTTCCATCGTTAAGCTTTTCAATTATTTTACTATTTTCAATAGACAGTTTTGCAGTTGGATATTTCTCAACATCAAAAAAGTCTGCACTTCTTAAATGACCAACAAGTCTCTCACTAGAAGTACCAACAAGTTCACTATTTGTTAAAGAGAGCATATTGATAACAACATCACCAGAAATATTTTGATTATCCAAATTAATATTACCATTCAATAATCTTAATTTTCCATTATGAGTTTTTGGCCCAAATTTTAATCCACCATTCCATATAAATTGACTTTTCCCTGGATCAAGAATAATCATAGGACTGATTAAGCTTTCTTCAATTTGATTGCTTGTATTAGCAAATTTTTTTACAGGAATTACTTCCTTTTCAGATCTATTTAAGAGTTGACCAAAAGCAAAATTTGAAATTAAAATAATTATTAATATTTTTTTCATAAGAAAAATACTCCCTTAAATTTTTATAAATAAAATTAGTAAAACAAATTAATATATTTAGTTTTTAAGGACAAGTAAGTATAATATTATTAAGTAGTAATTATCTTTTATTTTCATATATAATTGATAAATTACATTGATTTTTGGAGGCATGGCAGAGCGGTTGAATGCACTGGTCTTGAAAACCAGCAAGGGTGCAAGCCCTTCAGAGGTTCGAATCCTCTTGCCTCCGCAATGAGTAATCCACGCGTAAGATTTGCACCAAGTCCTACTGGATATTTACATATCGGAGGCGCCAGAACAGCTCTTTTTAATTGGCTTTTTGCCAAACAAAACAATGGAAAATTTCTTTTAAGAATTGAAGATACTGACCTTGAACGTTCAAAGGAAAAGTACGTTAATCAAATAACAGATGCTCTTAAATGGCTTGGTTTAAATTGGGATGAAGATATTATTTTACAGTCAAAAAATAATTCCAGACACCAAGAGATGGTTTCTAGGATGCTTAAAGATGGAACTGCTTATAAATGTTTTCTTCAAAAAGATGAGCTAGATAAGCTCAGACGAGAGTCTGAAAAGAAAAAAGAAGTATTTCGTGTTCCTCGAACATATAGAGATTTACCTGTTGAAAAAGAAAAAGAGTTAATCAAAAAAGGTAAGTCTTTTACTATTCGAATTAAAGTCCCAGATGGAGAAACAGAATTTAATGATTTGGTGTATGGTTCTATAAAGGTTCAAAATAAAGATTTAGACGACTTTATTATTGCTAGGTCGGATGGATCGCCTACTTACAACTTTGTAGTAGCAGTTGATGATGCAGATATGAAAATTACTCATGTTGTTAGAGGGGATGATCATTTGGCAAATACTCCTAAACAAATTCTTGTATATAGAGCTTTGGGACTAGATGAACCAATTTTTGCACATCTACCTATGATTCTAGGTTCAGATAAAAAAAGATTAAGTAAAAGACATGCCGCAACAAACGTTCAAGAGTATAAAGAAAAGGGTTTTACTCCAAAAGTAATATTAAACTATTTATCACTTTTAGGTTGGAATCCTGATTCTGATCAAGAAATCTTTAATGAAAACGATCTAGTTAAAAGTTTTCAATTTCAACAGGTTCAAAAAAAATCTGCAGTATTCGATGAAAAAAAATTATTATGGATCTCACAACAACATCTTTCAGAGATGAATGTAAGAGATCTCATGAATGAAATTTATGTTTTAAGCCCAGGATGGGGAGATGGTTTAGAATGGGATTATTTAAAAGAAGTTGTAAAGTTAATCAAAGATAGGTGTAAAACTATCAAAGAGGTTGCAACTATGTCTGAGTTGTTTTTCACAGACAAAATAGATTATGATCCAGATTTATTATCAAAAACCTTTAATAGTGAATCAATTGCAATTATTAAAGATTTTCATACTGCATTAAATACAGTTGAAGATTGGTCCAGGGTTGAGTTAGAAAATATTTTTGAAAATATAATGGAGCAACATGAAGTAGTCATAGGAAAAGTAATGAAGCCTATAAGAGTTGCTCTTAGTGGTATTCCGTTTGGACCTGGAATTTTTGATTTAATTCTATTGTTAGGCAAAGATGTTTGTTTAAGAAGGTTAAGGCATACACTTTTAGAAATTGAATGAATAAAATACTATTATTTTGTATTCTTTTTTGCAGTTTATTTTCACAAGATAAACTACCTAATTATTCTGTCAAACTTTTAAACAATAATTCAACCACCTTAAATAATTTGACAGATGAAGTGACTTTAATCAGTTTTTGGGCTACATGGTGTCTTCCATGTATTAAGGAAATAGATAAAATTAATCTCTTTGTAAAAGATTATGAAAATTTATCAGTAATTCTTATCAATACAGATAAAGTTGGTGAAATACCAAAAGTAAAAAGATTGGTAAATACAAAAAAATATCCCATTGATGAAAAATATCATATTGTGATGGATTACAATCAGAAACTTTCTAGATCGTTTAATGCACAACCAATTCCATTAACTCTTATCACTAAAGACAACCAAATTATTTATAGAAAACGAGGGTTTAATATTGGAGATGAAACTGAAATTAAAAATATTATTGAGCAGGTAATTTTTGAATAGTCTTATCAAATTTTTTTTGTTTTTTTCAACATTGTACTCCCAAGTAAATATTACAAATGAACTTGAAGTTCGTTACGGAGATAGTGCAAATGATTATAATTATAATGAATTAATTTTTGATACTAGAATCTCATTATTCAAGCCAAATTATATGATTGAGGGTATTTTGTCTTTTGAGCGTAGCAATCCTCCAGAAATTGGCTTAGATGAAAGAGGTTTACGAAAATATTTAATTGGATATTATAAAGAAAATTGGTCTTTAGAATTTGGAGATATATATCAAACTTGGGGTAGAGGGTTAATTTTAAATCAACTAGATTATCAAAATCTAGACTTTGATACTGGTGCAGAAGGAGTTGGATTTAAGTTTTCAAAGCCAAATTTATCAGTAAATCTAATTGTCGGAGATTTAGCCTTAAGCAAAAGTACGACAAGTCACTCAGGATATAATCCTAGAATCCCAAATTATTTTATTGACCAGTTTATTTATGGAGCAGATTTTAATCATTTTATAAAAGGTTTTAATTACGGATTATCTATTTTGGCTGTTGAGGAAAATAGCCAAGATATAAATCATAATTTATCTAATTTCAGGATAGGTAAAGATTATTCTGCTGGAGATATTTTTCTATCTTTAATAAGAAAAGATTCCAAAAAAGATAACTTTGATCAAAATAAACAAGGATCGGGGTTTTATTTATCTAATACTAACTATCTATCAAATTGGTCAATTACAACATCTTATCGTTCAATGAAGATAGATATTAATGATCCTATATCAAGAGATAATTTATCTGAAAATTTTGGAAATGCTCTAGACATTCAAAGGTCACCAACAGGATATTATCTTCATACATTTCGTTTGCTCAGTAGAACAACTCAAGAAGTGAATTTAAATGATGAAATTGGTTTAGAATTTCAAGTATCTGGTCCTTTAAATAGCAATAATATTGTGGCAATAAATTTTATGAAGTCAAGTAGTACTAAACAGTGGTATCAGATTTTGGGTGGAGAATGGGCAGGTAAAGAAAATTCTTTCTTTCCTACAAGCGATAATAGCGCATACCCGTTTGAAGAAATTTATTTAGAGTTTAGCGGATATAGCAAAAATGGAAATATTTATTATAAAACAGGTATAGACTTTCAAAATGAAGTATTCAATGTTTTATCAAACAGTTCGGAGAATAAGTCCTATGAAATAAATAAATCTCAAACTGTTCCTTTGCTACTTAGTTTTAATACAGGTTCTAAATGGAGTTTTGAAATGCAACTAGAGTATCAAAAACTTAAAACCGGTTTTAAAAATATAATTATTTCAGATGTTGCTGGCATAGATGATTTATATTCATTTCATTCGTTATTAAGTGAAAAATATCAGATTAATAAATTCATTTCATTGTCTACAAATTTTAATCAAAAATGGACTTTTAATTTTTCAGTTGAAACTACAAATGCAGATGAATCTAAATTAAATAACGATTCGAATGAGAATTTTGATTCGTCAAATTCATGGAAGTCTTTTGGTGTATCATATAAATTTGATACAGATGATACTCTTCAAGTATTTTACGGTTCAGTAAGAGGAGGGCTAGATTGTACAAATGGTGTATGTAGGTATATACAATCATTTGATGATGGTCTTAGAATTGACTACACTTCAAATTTGAATTAACTTCTATTGAAGGGTAAAAAATGAGAAAAAACTTAAATATTTTAATATTACTATCTTTTATTTTATTATCTTGTGGTCAAGAAGGTAGCAATGTTACTGCGACCACTGATAATAATAATGAGGGTGGAAGTAATGCTATAGTTTATGATTCAAAAATTTTAATGGAATTATTTACATCCACTACTTGTGGACCTTGCCTTCCTCAAAATACTACTTTAAATCGTTATCTTGATCCAACATCCTCTGTTTATGCTGGTGATTTAGCAGATAAATGGATTGTTTTAAGATATCATGTATGGTGGCCATCATCGGGAGATCCTTATTATGATTGGAATCAATCACCTGTAATAAATAGAGAAGCTTATTACGATGTAGGATATGTGCCTCATATGTATACAAATGGTAATGTTGATTCTGCAGGCACTGCTGCTACTTGGAGAACAAATGCAAGAGCAGCTGTCAACCAACCTACAGTTTTTAAAATTGATATTAATGGTTCAAGAAATGGAAATAACATCAGTGGTAATGTTCAGGTAACATCTTCTGCTGATTTAAGCGATGTATCTGGATTTAAATTATATGTTGCAGTAACACACGACAATAGCACTTATAACGCTCCAAATGGACAAACAGTATTTGATCAAACATTTGTAGATTTTTTAACTGGTAGTAATGTTGATGGACAGCAAATTTATTCAGATACTATTAGTTTAGGAGCTGCAGAAACAATGACAAAAGCTTTCAATTGGACTATGGATAGCAACTGGCCTAATGATTCAGGAGTATCTTGGAGTATTGAAAAATTAAACTTAGTTGCTTTTGTTCAATATGATGGAGCAGGGCAAAATAATAAAAAAGTTTATCAGGTTGAAGCTCTGGCTTTTGATTGATAACTTTCAAGCTGTTTTACATATGCGCCCGTAGCTCAATTGGATAGAGCGTCTGGCTACGGACCAGAAGGTTGTGGGTTCAAGTCCTTCCGGGCGTACTAATGTCTGAAAATAATCTTACACAAACATCCCATGAAGACTGGATGAGAAAAGCAATTAATTTAGCTACTAAAGCAATGCTTGAAGATGAAGTTCCTGTTGGGGCAATAGTAGTTTATAAAGGTAGGATTATAGGTCAAGGTTATAACCAATGTAACTCTCTAAATGATTCGACTGCACACGCTGAAATGCTTGCAATTACTGCAGCATCAAATACTATTGGAGACTGGAGATTAAATGATTGTACAATGTATGTTACAAAAGAGCCATGTCCTATGTGTGCAGGTGCAATAGTAAACAGTAGGATAGAGTTTTTATATTTTGGTTGTTATGATGAAGATTTTGGTGCCTGTGGATCAAAATTTGAAATATGTGGAAACGTAAATTTAAGTACCCCTTCGGTAGTTAGAGGAAATCTTCTTTCTGGGGAATCACTTGCTTTAATAAAAGAATATTTTTTCAAAAAAAGACAGAAGAAAAAAGATTTTTAAATAATATAAGGAAAAATAGCTTTTCTATTTTTGGGATAAGAATCAAATTTACTATGATACCATTGATGTCCTTTAATTGCTCTTGGAACAAGGTTTGCCATTGTCCAAATCATAAAAGATAATCCTGCCAACGACCACGTCATAAGTGCGAAGGCCATCCATTCAAGTATTTCACCTAAATAATTTGGAAATGAAACGTATTTAAACATAAATCCTTCAGGAATTTTATATTCTCCAGACTTTGATCTTAATGAAAGTAATATATTATCTGATTTTATATTTATATATGCTCCAAGAATAAATAAACATAATCCAAGTATAAAGTTCCAATTAGACATATAATCAATTGAATATTCTTGTATGGAGCCTAAATATGTTCCATTGATATATCCATTTACTATATTAAACAAGAAAGCAAGCAATGCAATTAGTAAAGGCATTTTTGCTGGATTGTTTTGTCTGAGTGGATAAATAATACTTCTATTAAAATAATGTAATACCCAACAAGATATAAAAATAATACTTGTAGGAGTTTGAACTATATTGCCTTTAATAATGAAATATAATAAAGCTATTGGGGAAATAATCTCCATTACAATCCATCCAAGCTTACTAGGAATCATTGGACCCCAATTATTTTTAGCAAATTTGCCATATGGGGCTGGAATCCTTAAAAGAGTTATAAAGGTTATAAAACCCAGTAGAAGCCATAGTATAACAATTGATTCAAAATTTTGTAACATCCATAATAATTTATGAGTAATATTTAAATCTTCAAATATCAGATATATGCAACAAAAAAATATTATTATAACAGGTGCAACTGACGGCATAGGGTTAGCAGCAGCTAAAGAAGTTTCAAAAAAAGGCTACCATATTGGTTTAGTAGGAAGAAATCCTGAAAAAGGTAAAAAAGCTATTGAAACTATTATTTCTTACTCAGGAAATGAAAATTTAGATTTTTTTGAGTGCGATCTTAGTTTAGTAAAAAATGTCAAAAGCTTATCTGAACAAATAAAGCAAAAATATAATAAAGTTGACGTTTTATTAAATAATGCTGGTGGTGCTAATAAGAAAAAAATTATTACTTCAGAAGGACTTGAAAAAACATTTGCAACCAATCAAATGAATTATTTTGTGCTATCTACAGAGTTATTAAATATAATTTCTGAGTCAAATGATGGAAGAATTGTTAATGTAGCTTCAAATGCCCATATTGGAGCTGAGGTTGACTATGGAAACATTAATTCCGAAAAAAGCTTTTCTGCGTGGACGTCTTATTGTGTATCAAAATTAATGAACATTATGTTTACCTATCAATTATCCTTAATGCAAGACAAGGTTTCAATAAATGTACTACATCCTGGTTTTGTTGATACCAATATTGCAGGAAATGAAGGTAACTTGATAAAATATATTGTAAAATTTGGTGCGAAAATGTTTGCTAGAACAGTAGATAATGGTGCAGATTCAAGTATTTATTTGTCAACTTCCGATGAAGTAAAAGGTGTTTCTGGTAAATATTTTTTTAAATGCAGAGAAATCAAATCTTCAAGGGCTTCATATAGTCAAGAAGATTGGAAAAAAGTTTGGGAATTGTGTGACAACTATAAAAATAAGCTAATATGAAAAAAAAGATTTTAAATAGAAGTGATTACGATTTTTTTACATCCGCTGAAACCAGGTGGAGAGATATTGATACTCTGGGTCATATAAATCATACTATTTACCTAAGTATCTTAGAAACAAAACATAAAGATTTTATTGATTATATTTACGGGGAAACTACTTATGATTTGGGGTTAAAAAGTACAGCAGCAGGATTATTAGCTTCAATGGATGTTACTTATATTAAACAAGTACATCATCCTGTAAAATTAGACATTGGATGTCGAATTACTAGAGTTGGAAGCAAGAGTTATGATGTGCACCAAGGAATATTTGTTGAAGGGGAAAATGATCCTTCTTTTCAAACTGTTCATACGTTTGTGATGTTCAATTTTGTAAAACAAAAATCAATTCCAGTTCATCAAGTAGTTATAGATAATTTAAGGGAGTTAGAATGATTACATTATTATCACCATCAAAAAAGTTAAATTTTAATAATCAAGATGCTGTTTCAGTATTTACTCAATGCGATTTTATAGAAAGTGCGAAAGAGCTTGTTAATCAAGCTAAGAATTTGACAGCTCAAGATTTAAAAGATTTAATGAAAATTAGCGATTCATTAGCAGATCTTAATAAAGAACGTTTTGACAATTGGTCATTACCATTTAATAAAGACAATGCTAAGCAAGCCATTCTTGCATTTGATGGTGGAGTATACTCAGGATTAGAAGCAGAAACATTTAACCAGAATGATTTAAACTTTGCTCAAGATCATTTAAGAATTCTTTCTGGGTTGTATGGATTGTTAAAACCTTTAGATTTGATTCAACCTTATAGATTAGAAATGGGTACAAAGTTTAAAAATAGTAAAGGAAAAAATTTATATGACTTTTGGAGTCATGAAGTGACAGATAATCTTAATAAAAACATTAAAAAACATGATAATAAAACAATCTTAAATTGCTCTTCAAATGAATATTTTAATGTTATTAATCAAAAGAATCTTAATGGAAACATTTTGAATACAGTATTCAAAGAATATCGTGATGGAGAGCTTAAATTTATTTCTTTTAATGCTAAAAAAGCTCGCGGTTTGCTTACAAAGTTTGTAATTAATAATAAAATAACAAGTAATAATGATTTGAAAGATTTTAACTTAGAAAATTACAAATTTGATATGTCATTATCAGATGAATCAACATTTGTATTTACAAGATAAAGGGAGGAAATAATGAAAAGAATATTAATATTACTTTCATTTTTAGCAATTAGTTGTCAGTCAAACTCTGGTGAAATGTCCAGGCAAGCTGGCCAAGCTTCAAATGAATTAATGAATGGATTAGAAGCGATGCATCATGTACGTTTTGCTGAAGCAAGAGCATTGTTTTTAGAGGGAATCGAAAAAGATCCAAATTGTGCATCATGTTACCTGAATTTAGGAAATGCTGAGCAAGATAGAGTTTTAAGAAGAGAATACCTTGAAACTGCTTTAAGTATGGCAAAAAAAGGCCATCCAGAAACAAAAATCATGGAAGCATCAGTTAATTGGATAAATGGTGAGGGTGGAAGATTTGATGCTCACCCTGACTTATATAAAAAATATAAAGGCGATAAATTTTTAGCTGCAGGCGCATACAGATATCTCCAGTTCAATGATCAAATTGAAGAAGGTAGAGAGTTACTTGTTGAAGCAGGCGCAAGATTAAATGCTGGTCATTTATATAACCTTTTAGCTTATTCATACTTTTGGAATGCTGAAAATGATGAAGAATATGATAAAGGGTTACAATACATTGAGAAATATATTGAATTAAACCCTAATGAAGCTAATGCATATGATTCACTAGCTGAGTTTCATCTAAATAAAGGTGAGTTTGATTTAGCAATAGAAAATTATCAATTAGCTTTTGAGGTAGACCCTGAATTTGAGTGGGCAACAAGGAATTTGGCTCTTGCTAAATATCAAGAGAAAATGTCTAGCGAAGATGCTAAGGTCATGAATTGGACAAGCGAATCAGAAGAAGCTAGAAATGCATTTAATATTGGAATGTGGCAATTATACAATCTTGAATGGGAGCAAGCTGGTCAATCATTCTCTTCAGCTATAGAGCTTGATGAAAGCTTTGCATTGGCTTATGCTATGAGAGCAAGAACAAACTATTTTTTGCAAAATCAAGGTAAGGTTGCTGAAGATCTTGATATTGCTGTAAGTATGTCAATTAATGCTTCACCAGAAGAGAAAAAAATGATAATGGCACTATCTAATGATAATAATCTTGGAACAAATTCGTTTAACCAGGTTGTTGAAAGATTAGTTAGAAAATATCCAGATAGTTCGTTTTTGAGATTTGAATCAATATTTGCTACTATCAATGATATTGGTCCTGATATGATACTTAGAAGAGGTAAGGATTTGATTGAAATGAATCCTAACTTTACACCAGCTTTAAATATTATGGGTTATGCATATTTACAAAAAGATAACCTTGATTTAGCAAAAGCTACTTTCCAAGAACAGGTAAGAAGACAGTCTGGAAAAGCAAATCCTTACGATTCACTTGGAGATTATTATTTAGCTGAAAATAATAATGAAATGGCTTTAAGATATTTTGAACAATCATCTATGATGGGCTTAAAGGCAAGTGAATCAAAAGTTGATAGTCTAAAAGCACTCATTGAAAGTGTTGATTAAATAATTAAAATTTAATTAATAGAAATCTTTACTAGAAAAAGGGGCGTAGAGTTGTTATAATTCTACGCTCTTTTGTTATGTTTGATTAAATTGTCGTTGAAAAGGAAGTAAATTGTCAGAAAATTATCAAGTATTAGCTCTAAAATGGCGACCAAAACAGTTTAAAGATGTTGTAGGTCAAGACCATATTACAAATACGCTCCAAAAAGCGTTTGAAAAGAATCGTATAGCCCAAGCTTTTTTATTTTCAGGCCCCAGAGGGGTAGGAAAAACTACAACTGCAAGATTAGTTGCTATGTCTTTGAATGGTTCAGATAATCCAACAACTGATTTTGACTTAAAATCTGATTCTGTAAAAGATATTGTTGATGGTAAATCTATGGACGTAATAGAGATTGATGGTGCATCTAATAGAGGTATTGATGAAATAAGAGAGCTTCGTGAAAATATTAAATTTATGCCTGTTTCAGGAAAATATAAGGTTATTATCATAGATGAGGTTCATATGCTTACCGTTCAAGCTTTTAATGCACTTTTGAAAACTCTCGAAGAACCTCCACAGCATGTAAAGTTTATTTTAGCTACTACAGACGTTCATAAAATTCCTCAAACAATTATTTCAAGATGTCAAAGATTTGATTTTTTACCCTTAAACAATGAAACAATTAGTGATAGGTTAAAATTTATTGCAGAAAGTGAATCACAATCGATTGATGACAAATCTTTATCACTTATCGCTTCAAAATCTGAAGGAAGTATGAGGGATGCACTTAGTTACCTAGATCAAATATTAGTTCTTGGAGAAGATATTACCTATAAACTTGTTCAAGACCTGCTTGGAATTGTGCCTTTTGAAATTTTATTTAGCATTTCAGATGCATTGCATGATTCTGATGGAGATAAATTAATATCTGAATTAGAATTAATTCGAAATAAAGGATACATTGTAGAAGATCTTCTTAAAGATCTAATTCTTCATTTTAGAAATTTATCAGTTAAGAATTTTAAAAATGGATTAAAACTTTCTGGTGTAGATTCAGAGTTAGCTAAAAAATATGAAGAAATAGATTATTCATGGTCTAATAAAGATATAATTAGACTGTCAAATAATCTATCATCTTTGTATTCAAAGATAAGACAGTTTTCAGATCAATATCTCCTTTTGGAAATAAATTTAATTAAGCTTTTAGAATTTGATTCAAGTGTTGAAATAGAAAATTTTTTAAAAAATGAAATTGCAGAAGATTCAAAGAAGAGTATTTCGGAGAAAAAACCTATAAAAAAAAACAGAAAAGAAACTAAAAAAGAAACAAAATCTGTTACTAAGTCTAGTAAAGAATTAGATGAGGATTTATTGAGGAGTGAATGGCCAGAAATCGTTCAAATAATTTCAAAGAAAAGAGGTTCAATTGGAGCACAATTATCAGGATGTGTACTTGGAAGTTTAAACAAGATGAATCTAGAGCTTATTTCGTACGACAAAACTGAATTCAATCAAAAGCTTTTAAATGATGGAATCCCATTTATTAAATCAATTATTGATGAGAAATATGAATCTGATGTAAATATTAATTTGGTTATAGATACAAAAGTAGAAAAAATCGAAGATAAAAAAGAGGGTAAGGTTAATGAAAATGATATCGTGACTTTGTTCGATGGAAAGGAAATGTTATAATGTTTGGAAATATGAAAGAAATGCTTAAGCAGGCCCAAAATATGAAATCTCAAATGAAAAAAATTAAAAAAGAGCTTGAAAGTATTGAAGTTGAAGGAGTCTCAGCTAATGGTGCTTGTAAAGTAATTATGACTGCAGATATGAAAACTCAAGATGTAAAAATAGATGAAACTTTACTTAGTAGTGAGGCTTATGTAATTGAAAATGCAGTAAAAGTGGCTGTAAATAGTGCACTTGAAGATGCCAAAGATGTCTCAGCTAAAA
The DNA here is from genome assembly GCA_902578385.1 of uncultured Fidelibacterota bacterium. Classification (GTDB taxonomy): domain Bacteria; phylum Fidelibacterota; class Marinisomatia; order Marinisomatales; family Marinisomataceae; genus Marinisoma. The sequence goes on from CACHCR010000007.1 coordinate 33,862, forward strand.
AACTAAAAGCTGTTACTGGCGGTTTAACAGATGGATTACCAGGATTTTAATGGCAAGTGCTTCCAAATATATTGAAACATTAATTGATTCATTGACCAAATTTCCTGGAGTTGGTAGAAAAGGAGCTGAAAGAATAGCTTATTTTATAGTCAAATCAGAAAAATCATTGGGCAAAAACTTAATTAATGCTTTAACTGATGTTGCAGAAAATATTGATATCTGTCCTGATACGGGTATGATTTTGTTGAAAGGAGAAGAGTCAATTTTAAATAACGATAGTAGAAATTCAGAAATATTATGTGTCGTTGAAAATATGGAAGACGTTATAAAAATTGAAAACACTAATAGCTTTGATGGGTTATATCATGTGTTAGGTGGTTCAATTTCTCCATTAGATGGAATTGGTCCATCAGATTTATCTTTTGATAAGCTTTTAAACAGAATTAATCCAGACTTAAAGGAAGTCATCATTGCAACTAACCCAAGCACATCTGGCAATGCCACTGCATTATATTTAGAGAAGATCTTAAAAGATAAGGGTGTTGAAATATCAAGATTAGCAGTTGGTTTACCTGTTGGTAGTAATCTAGAGTATATTGATGATAAAACTATATCTACTGCAATTTCAGGAAGGGTAAAATTAAATTGAAATTTATTTTAAATTTTTTTACTTATTCTCGAATTTTATTAACCCCATTAATCATATATTTAATTATTGAAGGCAATTTTTTTACAGCAGGATTAATTTTCGCTTATTGTAGTTTTAGTGATATTGCAGACGGAAAAATTGCAAGAAAATACAATCTTGTCTCAAATCATGGGAATTATATGGACCCTTTTGCTGATAAGGTATTAATGATTGGAACATTATGTTCTTTATTATTTTTGGATATAATACAATTATCGCCGTTTATAATTATTGTTGGTAGAGATGTCTTAATTACGCTCTACAGAAACTACTTAATTTCAAAAAATAAACCTCTTGAAACTTCAAAGTATGGAAAATTAAAAACTGTATTTCAGCATGGAATGGTATTAATTATTTTACTCATAAATCCATCTCAAGATATAATTAATCTTATAGTTAATATTAACGCAATTTATGCAGCTGGTACAGGAGTTCAATATTTTGTCAAAAATGGATTTTAGTAGAGGTTTTAATATTCATTTAGCAACATTGTTTGGTATTGGTAAAATACCTGGTGGTGGTACATGGGCTTCTCTTATTGTTTTATTAATTGCACTATATGAAAACAATGCTGGAACAGCATCCTTTCTAGCTTTTTTATCACTAATAGTTGGTCCTAAAGCTTACAAAAAATTAGTTTCTGTAGTAGATACAGAAGATCCAAAGGAGTTTGTGTTAGACGAAGTAATTGGTATGGGTATTGCAATTTCTGGTGTATATATTTTTTCAAGGCTAATAAATGAATTCTCATTCAATATTTTTAGTGATTATACCTCACTTTCAGATATTGGTAATTTATTTATATTGACTTTTATCGTTTTCAGATTTTTTGATATTTCAAAAATAGGTCCTGTTGGTTGGGTAGAAAAAAATTCTAATGAAAAAGCATACAATAAAGTTATAGGAGACGATATAGTGGCAGCTATTCTATCCATTCTTATTGTAATAATTATTTTAAGTATTAATTTATGGGTATTATGAGAGTTGGAATTATTACGATTGGGAATGAGCTATTAAGTGGTTTTACTTTAGATCGTAATGCTGCCTGGATTGGACAGCAATTACTTTCATCTGGAATAAAAGTAAACGTACATCATACGATACCTGATGACTTTGGTGTAATCTATGATACATTAGAATATCAACTTAAAGAATGGGAATGTGACCATATTATTGTAACAGGAGGTCTTGGTCCAACGGTTGATGATATAACTGTTTCCGCATTTCTTGAGTATTTTGATGATTCGCATGAATTTGATAAAGAGTATTGGGAAATATTGTGCGAAAGATTTAAAAAATTGAATTTTAAAATGCCAAATCTTAATAAAAATCAAGCTTATAAGTCTAAGAAAGGATCAATGATTCCAAATTTAGTAGGTACAGCAAGAGGATTGCATTATACAGCTAAGCATGATTCCATTTTGAGGGACGTTAAGGGTTTAATAACTGGAGATAAGAATAAGGTTAATTTTTATGCCCTTCCTGGTGTACCAAAAGAAATGAAGTCTATGTTTACTAATTATGTTCTTCCAGAAATTGAAAAGACAAATAAAAAGAAGGTTGTTTGTAAAAGTATTAGAACTACCGGCGTACCAGAATCAATTCTTCAAGAAAAAATTACGGACATTATAGAGTCTAATAAAGATGATTGCGATATTGCATTTCTTCCTCATAGAATGTTAGGGGTTGATATTCGTTTAACATCGTCAGACTCAGAGTTGGTAGATAGGTTAATTCTATTGATTGTTTCTAGAATTGAAAAATATGTTTATGGTTATGATAATGACAAACTTGAACAAGTAATTGCTAATTTATTCTTAAAAAATAATCTAACCATAAGTACAGCTGAATCTTGTACTTCAGGATTATTAGCTGCAAGATTAACAGATGTGCCTGGTAGCTCAAAATATTTTAAAGGTGGAAGTGTTTGTTATAGCAATGAGTTAAAAATAAATGATGTTGGAGTAGATAAAGATTTGATAGAACGTTACGGCGCGGTAAGCGAAGAAGTAGTAGAATCTTTGGCAAAAAATATTGCTAAAAAAAATAATTCAGATATTGGAATTGGTATTACTGGAATTGCTGGTCCTGATGGAGGAACTGAAAAAAAACCTGTTGGATTAGTATTTGTTGGAATATTTTATAAAAATAATTTATATATTAAGAAGTATAATTTAACACCTGACAGAACCACAAATCGTGAGCTTACTGTTATTTTGTGTCTGAATGAAGTACGAAAAATTTTAATAAATTTATAAATAGTTAAAGGAAAGTCGCAATGGCAACAAAAAATTTAGAAAAAGCTTTAGAAGCAGTTCAATTAGATATTAATAAAGAGTATGGAGAAGGTTCCATCATGAGGTTGGGCGGAACAGCCAATCTTGATGTAGAGGCAATTTCAACAGGTTGTCTTTCATTGGATATGGCCCTTGGAGTAGGCGGAGTGCCAAAAGGTAGAATTGTTGAAGTTTTTGGACCAGAATCTTCAGGAAAGACAACTTTAGCTTTGCATATTGTTGCAGAATGTCAAAAAAATGGAGGTAAAGCTGCATTTATAGATGCTGAAAATGCATTAGATCCTGAATATGCAAAGAATCTTGGATGTAACTCAGATGACCTTTTAGTATCTCAACCAGATTCAGGAGAACAAGCACTTGATATTCTTCAGAAATTACTTGAGACTGCTGCATTAGATGTTATTGTAATTGATTCAGTAGCTGCACTCGTACCTAAAGCTGAGCTTGACGGTCAAATTGGAGATGTTACTGTTGGATTACAAGCTAGATTAATGTCTCAGGCTTTAAGAAAGCTTTCAGGACCAATCAATAAATCAAGAACATGTGTAGTTTTTATCAATCAGATTAGAGAAAAAATTGGTGTAATGTTTGGTAGTCCTGAAACTACTCCAGGTGGTAGAGCTTTAAAATTTTATTCATCTGTAAGATTGGATATCAGAAGAATAGCTGCTATTAAAGAAGGTACTGATATGACTGGAAATAGAACCAGAGTAAAAGTAGTTAAAAATAAAGTAGCTCCACCTTTTAAAATGACTGAATTTGATATTATGTATGGAAAGGGAATTTCATATTCAGGTGATTTATTAGATTTAGCATTACAGGGAGGAGTTGTTGAAAAAATGGGTTCCTGGTTCTCTTATAAGGGTGATAAAATTGCCCAAGGACGTGAAAAGGTCAAAGCTTTGCTTGATACAGATGAAAAGCTAATGAAAAACGTTTTATCAGATGTAAAAGATTATTTAGAGTTAAGCTAAGATTCTTTAATTATTTTAATTAGTACTTTTCGAAATATTTAGAGGAAATATCTTTTAGTTTAGTGCTTAAAAGAATTATTGCAATAAGATTAGGAAAAGTCATAAATCCTAAAGCTGCATCTCCAAAAATCCATACTGGTTCTAGAAGTAAAGTAGAGCCTACAAAAACCATAAAAACGTATACATATCTGTAGTATTTAATTGCATTAGAACCAAATAGATATTCAGTTGCTCTATCTCCATAAAATGACCAACTAATTGCCGTAGAAATTGCAAATAATACAACGGCTAAAGTAACAATTTTGTCTCCAAAAGGAACACCTTGTGCAAATGCATGACTTGTTAAAACACTGCTATTCATCCATAGGTCTTCGGAAATGCTTGGATCAATTCTAGTTGCATAGAATTCAGTAAGATGCCATGAATCAGTTACCATTATAACAAGACCAGTTAATGTACAGATAATGATAGTATCAATATAAGGCTCTAGTAGAGCTACTACACCTTCACGAACAGAATATTTAGTTTTAGCTGTAGAGTGAGCTATAGCTGCAGATCCTTGTCCAGCTTCACTAGAAAATAATCCTCTTTTAACACCCATCATCATAGTGTTTAAAAATGCGATGACTGCACCAGCGCCAATACCAGAAATTTGAGCTGGAGGATTAAAAGCCATTGAAAATATTGTACTAAAAGATGAACCAACTTTTTCAAAATTGCTTAATACAATAAATAAAGCTGTAAATACATAAATTGTAGCCATAATAGGAACCAGATAACCTGTTACATTACCAATTCTTTTAATTCCACCTAAAATCACAGATCCAACAATAAAAGCTAATAATATCCCTAAAATTATTTGAAGCGCAGATGGTTCAAATATTCCAGGCAAAATAACTGACTTTGTCATTAAGGGGTGTGTTTCTCCAAGAACAGGTAAGAATTGACTATAAAGTTGATCAGTTAATGTAAAAGATTGAATAGCATTTCCAGTAAAGAAAGAGCAAATAATTGCAAATGCAGCAAAAGTAACAGCTAGCCATCTCCATTTGGGACCAAGTCCATTTTCTATTGTATACATTGGACCACCAGCAGTATTTCCAAATTTATCGGTTTCCCTATATTGTAAAGCCAGCGTACACTCTGAATATTTTAAAGCAGTTCCAAAAAAAGCGGTAATCCACATCCAAAACAAGGCACCTGGACCACCATAATAGATAGCAATAGCAACTCCAGCAATATTACCAATTCCTACTGTAGCAGCAAGTGCAGTTGAAAGTGCTTTAAAATGGTTTAAATCACCTTCATCCTCAACATCATCGTAATCACCTCTGGTTACTTTAATTCCATGTAAAACATGTTTTAATTGAGGAAAACCTAATTTAAATGTCATATAAATACCTGTACCAAGTAAAGCAATTACCATTAAAGGAATACTGGCAATAGGAAAGGTGTTTTTGAAATCATCTGATAAAAGATTTCCAGGAAAAGACCATACTTTATCATAAAATTCAACTCCTACTCCTGGAGATAATAGTAAAATAGCTATAATTGAAAATACTAAAAGTGTGTACTGCTGTTTTGACATGAACACATATTAATTATTTTTTTAAAAGATGTACATTGATTTTTTATTATTAATTTAAAAAATGATTATTGCTGGAGTAGATGAGGTAGGAAGGGGATGTTTGGCAGGCCCTGTTGTAGCAGCAGCAGTTATTTTAGAAAATTCAATCACTGGCTTAAATGATTCAAAAAAAATATCTAAAAAGAAAAGAGAAGTTTTATATAGCGAGATTTTAGAAAATGCCACTTCAGTTGCAGTTGGAGTTAAGTGGAATGACTATATTGATAAGCATAATATTAAAGTTGCCTCAGAGCATGCAATGATAGATGCTATCAATTTATTGAACGTAAAACCTAATAAGGTTTTGATAGATGGTTTTTCTCTTGATATAGATATAGAAAACGAAGGTATTATTAAAGGCGATCAAAAGTTTGAGCAAATAATGGCAGCATCAATTATAGCAAAAGTAACAAGAGATGAAATAATGCGCTCATTTCATTATATTTATCCAGAATATGATTTTATGTCTAACAGTGGATATGGAACAAAAAAACATTTAAAAGCATTAGAGAAATACTCATATACACCTATTCATAGATTAACATTTAAACCAATTTCTACAGATATAAAAAAATGAAGAATATTATTAAAGAGATTAAATCATTGTTTGTTTTGATTTTAGCAGTTCTTTTTTTGAAAGAAACAGTTGTCGAATTATATATCGTTCCAACAGGTAGTATGGAAAAGAATATCTTGAGGGGAGATATGTTGATTGGAAGTAGATATATATATGGTATGAAAGTTCCACAAAAAATTTGGATTCCTTTTACCGCTATAAGTATTCCAACATTTTTACCAGAATATAGGTTTCCAGCTTTTAAGGAAATTGAAAGAGGAGATGTAGTGGTGTTTGAATACCCAAGAGATAATGTTTATAAATATGTAAAGAGATGTATTGGCCTTCCTGGTGATTCATTGAAGATTGAGGATCGTAAAGTATTTGTTAATAATGAAGAGTATTTATTGCCTGAAGGAGGACAGTTTTTATCTAAAAATTCGTCTTCGAAAGATTACATAGACGAAAATATATTTATGGATTTGGGAAATAAAGATAATTTAGACGAATTTATTGTTCCAAAAAAAGGAGACATATTTATTATTGATGAACAAATGAACTGGGAATTGATTATTCCGCTATTACTTTTTGAAGGAAATAAAGTCGAATTAGTTTTTAATGATCAAAAACTTACATTTACAAATGAGGATCCATTTGATCTTTATAGGAGAACCGGAGATAGAAAAGTTTTTAATGAATTTGTTCCACAACCAAATGCATCATTAATTAACCCTTGGATGTCTGTTATGAAAAAAGACTATTTAAAATATTTAACTATAAATGATACTCCTATTGATGAATATAGTAATTATACTCTTAAGCAAGATTATTTTTGGATGATGGGCGATAATAGAGATAATAGTGAAGATTCAAGATTTTGGGGTTTTGTTCCTAAAAGTCATATCCTTGGTCAACCTGTAATTACATGGTTTTCTTTAAACCTTGAAAACTATCTTCCTAGGCTGTCAAGAATTGGAAATGTTCCTAAATAAAAAAAATGTTTTCATATTGATTTTCATTCATTAGTTTCAGTGGACTAATAAAACAATTGAGGTATTATATTATGTTATCTAGTACAGAAAAGATTTTAAGTGTTGTTGTTCTTGCTCTTACCTTAGCGGTTGGTTTTTCATTAATGCAATATGGTTCAGCTATGGATGAAATGGCTCAATTAAGAGGCGAACAAGCAGAGCATGTTGATATGGTTAATAAAGAATTTAAACAAAGAGTTAAAGCTGTTGAGCTTGAAAATATCGGTCAAGGCAAAGAAATTAAAAGAGGTCAAGATATGATCTTAGCTAATACTAAATTAATCTACGCCAAAGCTGATTCTCTTGGAAATTTGATTGATGATTTAGCTTACGAAATCAAAAGAGTTGATAGAGATTTAACTAAAAGAATTAAAAATGTTCAACGTGATCTTGAAGGATTAGAAGATAATTTTGACTCTGAAAAACGTAGAACTAGAAGAGACTTATCTGATATTAAGAAACAGTTAAAGAAACTTAATGATGAAGTCTTCCCACCGGAAGAAGAATAAGTTTAAACTAATTTTAAAAAAAAGGGCTTTTAAAAGCCCTTTTTTTTTGTACCGAGGGTCGGGCTCGAACCGACATGAGATTACTCTCACTGGTGTTTGAGACCAGCGCGTCTACCAATTCCGCCACCCCGGCAAAGATGTTGACAAATTTCAGATAAAGTATGTAGTTTGTCAATAACCAAAATTAAAAGGAGTGTATAGTGTCATTTAAAACAGTACCACAAATGTTTCAACATTTAGTAAACGAAAGACCAACTTTGAAAACTTTTTATACAAAAACTGATAATGGTTGGGAAGGTGTAGAATTAACTGAACTTCAAAAATTAGTTGAAGATTTTGCAAATGGTTTAAAAAATTTAGGAATTAATGAACATGATAAAGTTGCTATTATTGGTGCAAATTCACGTTTATGGGCAATATCTGATTATGCCATAGCTCATATAAGAGCTGTTTCAGTTCCAGTTTATCCAACGCTTATTCCGGCACAATCACAGTATGTTGTTGAGCATTCAGAAAGTAAAATTGCTATTGTGCAAGATGAAATTCAATTAGATAAAGTTCATTCATTAATTAATGATGCTAATTCTAATCTACATACCATTGTAATTATGGATGATAACTATAATGGAGGTAAAGATAATGTTGTAAAATATTCTGATGTATTTAATATGAAAGATACTCAACATGACATTCGATCAATTTCTGCTACAGTTCAGGAAAATGATCTATTAACACTAATATATACTAGTGGAACAACTGGCAATCCAAAGGGTGTTATGCTTAGCCATGCAAATATTTGTAATAACCTTCTTTCAATTGATAGCACTATTAAAGCAGCAATGGAGCTTAATCCTGAATTAAAACCTGCTGATGGTATAGAAAGATTTGTTTCATTTCTACCAATTAGTCATAGTTTTGAAAGAGTGGGTGGCCATTATTCAATTTTCAGTCAAGGAACTTCTATATATTACGCTGAAATGAATTTTACTCCTGAAATTCTTTTTGAAAATATCAGAGAAGTTCGACCAACTTTTTTAACTGCAGTACCAAGGATTTTTGAAAAAATTCATGCTAAAATCTTAGATACAGTTGCATCTATGACTGGAGTTAAAAAGAAGCTTGCTGACTGGTCAATTTCTGTTGGCTTAAAAACAGTTCCTTATCGTCAAAGAAGCCAAAAACTACCATTTATGCTAGGTTTAAAGTATAAAATAGCAGATAAATTAGTACTAAATAAATTTAGAGCTGCTTTGGGAGGTAAAGTAAGAGCTTGTTCTTCTGGCGGATCAGCATTGTCAAAAGAAGTTGGATCATTTTTCTGTGGAATTGGAATTTCTATTATAGAAGGATATGGTTTAACAGAAACTAGTCCAGTTATGACAATAGGACATCCTGATCTTTTTAAGTTTGGTACTGTTGGAAAAGCGATACCAGGTGTTGAAGTTAAAATCCAACCTGATGGTGAGATTGTTTGTAGAGGTCATAATGTTATGATGGGTTATTATAAAAATGAAGAAGCTACAAATGAAGCAATTATTGATGGATGGTTTCATTCAGGAGATATAGGTGAATTTGATGAAGATGGTTTGTTACGAATTACTGATAGAAAAAAGAGCTTAATTGTAACATCTGGAGGAAAAAATGTTGCTCCGCAACCTATGGAGGTGTCACTTACATCTAATAAATATATTGAGCAATGTAATATTGTTGGTGATGATAGAAACTTTATTTCAGCTTTAATAGTTCCAAGTAAAGATAATCTTATAAGTTGGGCGGAAGAACAAGGCTTAGCTAGTTTAGATTATAATGCTCTTTGTGCACACGATCAAACGTACGAGCATTATGATGCTATAGTAAAGACAGTTATGACCAATTTTTCAAGATATGAATCAGTAAGAAAGTTTACCTTAATTGCTGATGAATGGACTGTTGATAAAGGAGAATTAACTCCAAAAATGTCAATAAAACGAAAAGTTGTAATAGAAAAACATCAAGCAGAAATTGAAGCTATGTACAATTCTAAAGATTTACCAAAAGTTGCTACGGATGACGAAGGTCAACTATTTGGTTAGAATAGCATTTATACTTTTTTTCGCTATTAGTCTTACTAGTTTTTCAGATTATGAAAAATCTCCTTATGTAATTATTTTAGGAACCGCTCAGGATGGAGGAGCTCCGCATGCAGCTTGTGAAAAAGTATGTTGTTTAAATAAGTGGAGTAATCCCAATCTTCACAAAAAAGTCTCAAGTATCGGTATTGTTGATCCTGAATCAAATGAAGTTTGGATGATTGATGCTACTCCTGATTTTGCAGAGCAATTACATTTACTTACAAATAACAATCAAAGAGCTCTTAAGGGGATTTTTATTACACATGCACACATAGGCCACTACACAGGATTAATTCATTTAGGAAGAGAGGTTATGGGTTCAAAAAATACAGTTGTAAATGTTATGCCGAAAATGGAGGAATTTTTAAGAAATAATGGACCATGGAGCCAATTGGTAAAACTGAACAATATTACACTCAAAGGTTTAAAAAATAATGAAACAGTACAATTGAATTCAAAATTATCAATTACACCTTTTAAAGTTCCTCATAGAGATGAATTTTCTGAAACAGTAGGATTTAGAATTGATGGTCCGTCTAAATCATTGATATTTATTCCAGATATTGATAAGTGGAATAAATGGCAAATTGATATTATAGATATCGTTGAAAACTCAGATTATAGCATATTAGATGGTACTTTTTATGATATTAATGAACTTCCTGGTAGGGATATGTCAGAAATTCCTCATCCATTCATAATTGAAACGATGAGATTGTTTAAAAATTCTGATAAAAAAGACTCTATTTATTTCATTCATTTAAATCACACAAATCCTGCATTAAATAAGGATTCTGTTGAGCATAAAAAAGTAATCTATAACGGATTTAATATCTCAGAGTTTGGTCAAATGTTAAAATTATAATTATCTAACACTATTTTTATAAAAATAATTAATTTTATATGTTATTAACAAAATGGAGGGAAAAATGAAAAATATCTTACTAATGATAGTTTTTTCAACTTTAGCTTTTAGTCAAACTTATAATATGCAAATTCAAATAGGTGTTAAAGATGGTGTAAAAGTTACTGATTTTGAAAAAGCTATGATTCAACATAATAAAGCACATGCTACAGATCTTGGTGCTGCAACAACTTACCAAATTATTAATGGTCCAGATGCAGGAGATTATGTCAGAATGCCTAAATCTATATTTACTTCAGCAGATATGATTGACGCAGTATTTAATGAATGGCAAAATCATGAGCCTGTTCCTTATGATAAATTCGATGGAAAAATGGTCGAAGGAAGAAATGGAACTGTGTTTTATACTTTAAGACCTGATTTAAGTTACAATCCTCAAGTAAAAACTTGGAAATATATTAGACAAAGTAAATGGAATGTAAGACAAGGCGGTCAATCTAGCGCAGAATCAATCTTTAAAATGGCAAATGAAATTAGAGATGCATTAGGTTCAGATGAGCATTTTGTATGTATGGTTTCAAATACTGGTCAACCATTCAACGAGTATGTATTTGTTTCAGGACATGATACTCTTTCAGAAGCTTTAGATCAATCAGCTTTTTTTGCATTATTAGCAGAGCTTAATAACAGAATGCCTGACTGGGAATCTGTTTGGGGTCAAAGCGCTTGGAATGGAGAAAGTCAAGTATCCGTTCATAGACCTGATTTAAGTAATTAATACTTTAGATTAAAAGAGCCTTTCAATTATTTTATTGTAAGGCTCTTTTTTTTCCTAAATTAAACATTATGAAAAGAAGAAATTTTATTAAAGCAGGAGTTGCTGGAATAGCCACTCCTATTTTTTTATCGGAAAATAATAATATGAAAAGAAATAAAAATAATCCAATTGTGATATCTACATGGAATCATGGTATGGCTGCAAATGAAGCTTCCATAAAGGTTTTAGAACAAAATGGATCTGCGTTAGATGCTGTAGAACAGGGAGTTAGAGTTACAGAGGCAGATGCAGAAAATCAATCAGTTGGACTTGGAGGAAGACCAGATAGTGAAGGAAATGTTACTTTAGATGCATGTATTATGGATTCAAATGGTAATGCTGGATCAGTTGGTTTTTTACAAAATATTAAACATCCTATTTCAGTTGCTCGAAAAGTAATGGAGAAAACTAATCATGTGATGCTTGCAGGTAAAGGAGCATTAAAATTTGCGATAGAAAATGGTTTTTCAGAGGAAGATTTACTAACTGAAAAATCTAAAAAAGGTTGGTTAGAGTGGAAAAAAGATAACAATATCAAAGATACATGGGGTCCAAATGATGATCATGATACTATCACATCACTAGCTCAAGATAAAGATGGAAATTTAGCGGGTGCATGTACTACTAGTGGATTGGCTTATAAATTACATGGTCGAGTAGGAGATAGTCCTATTATTGGAGCAGGAATGTATGTTGATAATGAGATTGGTGCTGCAGGGGCTACGGGAGTTGGTGAGCTGGTAATGAAAACATGTGGAAGTTTTTTAGTGGTAGAATTAATGCGTCAGGGATTTTCAGCCATGGAAGCTTGTACTGAGGCCGTAAATCGTATTATTAAACAAGAAGGTAACAAAACAAAGCTTCAAGTTGGATATATTGCATTGGGTAAAGATGGAAGTATAGGATATGCCTCTATTCAAAAAGGTTTTCAGTATGCGTTGTATAAAAATGGAAATAATAAATTATTTGACGTTAAAAGCATTTTCTGATAAAATAAGGCCGTGTATAATAAAAAGTCCAAAATTGAGCTTAAAAAAAGCTTAGACAGAGAAAGCTTTAATAGAATTACTTGTTCTTTTTACAAGTACTGTTCTATTAATAGCCCTGAAGATTTTCGCAACGAATTATATACAAATCTTGAAAATTATAATATTTTAGGAAGAATTTATGTTTCTTATGAGGGCATAAATGCTCAAATAAGCATTCCAGAACATAGTCTTGATCAATTTAAATCATATATTAGCTCTTTTAAGATTTTTAAAGATATAAAGTTTAAACATGCTGTTGAAGAAGGAATTTCTTTTTTAAAGTTAAAAATTTTAGTTCGCGATGAAATAGTTGCATATAAAGTACCCAAAGATTCTTATGATATGAACAAAACCGGTATTCATTTAAAGCCTGTAGATTTTAATAATTCAATAAAACACAAAGATGCAGTTGTTGTAGATATGCGTAATTATTACGAGAGTGAAGTTGGTAGATTTAAAAATGCTGTTATTCCGGATGCTCATTTTTCAAAAGAATTATTACCAAAGGTAGCTGAGATTCTTGAGGATAAAAAAGACAAAAAAGTACATTTGTATTGTACAGGTGGTATAAGATGCGAAAAAGCAAGTTCATATTTAATTAATCAAGGTTTCAAAGAAGTGTATCAGCTCGAAGGTGGAATTATACAATATGCTCACGATATAAAAGAAAATAATTTAAAATCCGAGTTTATTGGAAAAAACTTTGTTTTTGATGACAGAATGGGTGAGAGAGTTACAAATGATGTTATAGCACAATGTCATCAATGTACTGCGTCTTCTGATCAACATAAAAATTGCAAGAATGATGCATGTCATTTACTTTTTATTCAATGCGATAAATGTGCTAGTAAATATAATGATTGTTGCTCTGAAGCTTGTAATGAGTTCATCTCATTAGACATAGATACTCAAAAAAAATTGCGAAAAGATATAAATAAAAAGGTTTCAAGTGCCAAATTATCCACTAAATTTAGGCCTAAACTTTATAAACTATTTAATTACTGGAAATAATAATGATTGATAAGATTCAAAATTTTATTTTAACACCTATTAAGGTGAGCTATAAGGAGAGATCAGATTATTCTCCAATCGAAAATTTTATTTTAAACCCTTTGGTTTTAGCGCTCTTGGTATTCCTTGTAACTTTTCAGGCTTTTTCTTTAAACGGTGAAGCAAAACCAACTCAGTCAGATACTGCACTAAGTAATGCAATGATATATTTTGAAAAAGGAGACTTTGATAATGCTGTATTGCAGTTAGAAAGTGTTATTGATAATTATTCCGGAAGTAAAGCTGCTCATCAAGCTAAATTTTATCTCGGAAGAACTGCATTTATTAATGGTAACAATGATAAAGCATTAGTTTACTTATCTGAGAGTGTTTCAAAATTAAAATTTGATAATCTTAAAAAAGAGGGGTATATCATGCTCGCAGAATTGCAGAATGATATCAAAATGTATGATAAAGCAATGAAATATACTTCCTCAGAAAATGAAATTAAATATATCTCTATTTTAAAGGCTAAAAAATTAGCTGATAATAATCAACTTGATCAAGCAACTCTTTTATTAGAATCGTTAGATACTGATAATCCACTCTATAACGAGCTTTATGAAGAAGTTTATGGTTATGTGTTAAGTATTAGTTAAGATACTTGTTAAAACGATTTTAATATTATATATTTCAGTGAATTAAATGGGCTACGGCCCATTTTTGTTATAATGAAAAAAATTGAAGGGTTATTATGATTAATAGAGATTTAATTGAAATTTTTATTGAATTAGCAAGAGAGAAGAATATTGAGCGATCAGAGCTTGGAACGATAATTGAACAATTATTCTTATTTATTATTGAAAAAGAAACTGGTGAGTCAGATAATTGTAGTGTTATTGTTAATCTCGATAAAGGTGAAATTGAAATTTATGTTGAGAAAACAATCGTTGAAGAGGTAGATGACGATCATTTTGATATTACTCTTGAAAGAGCTGTAGAATTAGAGCCTGATCTTGCAGGAGAGTTAAAATTAGGAGATACTTTTGTTGAAGTAATTGATCCCGCTAGGTTTGGTAGAAGGCTTGTTGCAAATGCTAGACAATTCTTAAATAAACGAACTCGCGAGGTACAACAACAGTATATTTATGAAGATTATGTTCAAAGAATCGGTGAAGTAATTATCGGTACAGTTCATCAGGTTCATAGAGAGAATACTTTTGTAAACATTGAGCAAACAGAGTTAAGAATGCCTAGAAATGAACAGATTTATTCTGAAAGATTTAGAAGAGGTGATACCATTAGAGCATTGGTAAAATCTGTTGAAGTAACTCCAAAAGGTCCAGATATATTGATATCAAGAAGTGATGATCTTTTTCTTTATAAATTGTTTGAAATGGAAGTTCCTGAAATTGAAGACGGTATAATTGAAATTAAAGGAATAGCTAGAAAACCAGGAGAAAGAAGTAAAATCATCGTGCATTCAGTTGATAAGCGAATTGATGCAGTAGGGGCTTGTGTAGGTATGAGAGGTAGTAGAATTCAATCTGTGGTTAGAGAGTTAAATAATGAGAAGATTGATATTGTAAATTATACTGAAAAATCAGAAGTATTTATAACCAGAGCTTTATCTCCTGCAAAACCAATGGATTTATATATCGATGATGATAGAAAGTATTGTGTAGCTATTTTTGAAGAAGGTGGGTTAGAAAATGCAGTTGGTAGAAGTGGAGTAAATATTAACTTAGCGTCAAAACTAACCGGTTATACTATTGATGCATATACTAAATCAGAGTATGATGAGGTTTTAATCAATCAAAAAACTACATTAGAATCCTTAGACGGTATCACTAAAACATTAAGTAATAAGCTTGCAAAAGCCGAAATTGTTTCAGTTGCAGATTATTTAAATACTAAAAAGTATGTTTTGGTAGATGAATTAGAACTTAATGATAAAGAAATTACATCAATAAGCGATGCTGTTAATTTATTTATTGAGGTTACTCATAATAAAGAGGAAGAAGCAGAAGAGGTCGTTGAAGAGGTTTTAACTGAACCATCTGAAGAAGTAATTGAAGATAATTCTGAAAATGATACTGCTGATGAAGTTGAAGAAGTAGATGAATCTCCTATAAAAGAAGAAGATACAGTTGCTGAATCTAGCGAAGAAGTTGAAGAAGTTATTGAATCTCCTGAATTAACAGAGGAAGAAAATCAAGAAAAGTTAGAGGACTCTGAAGAATAAACAATGTCTGATTCAATAAGAATATTCCAATTAGCTAAGGAGCTTAATATATCTCATAATGATATTTTAGATTTTCTAAAATCTAAAGATATATCTGTTTCAAGTCATATGTCTCCTATTGATGGTAAAACTCAACAATTAGTATATACCGAGTTTGCAAAAGATCGACAATCTGCTGAAAGAGACAGAAAAGAACAGGTAAGAAAAGAAATTCATGATTCAAAAGTTGTCATGAAAACCAAATCAGTTAAAAAATTTAAAATTATGTCAGTTGAAGATCAGCGAAAGTCTGAAAAGAAAAAAACTGAACCAAAACCTGATGAAGATAAAAAAAACTAAAGAAGATAAAGTAAAAGCAAAGAAATCTTCTCCTGCGGAGAAAAAACCTAAGAAAAAGCTTAGAAAAATTTCTCTTAGAGAACCTGAAAAGAAAGAAGATAAAAAACAGTCAAAAAAACATAAAGATGAGCTTAAAAAAGATAGCTCCGCTGTTAAAAGGTTGAAAAAAACTCTTGCTTCCATTGATTCAGGTCCGAAAAAGAAATCATATAAAAAATCAAAAAAAGATTTAAAGATAGAAGATGGAGATCAACAAAGAGTTATTGAGTTGACAGAATATGCTAGTATAGATGAAATTGCAAAGGTTTTAGATGTATCTACAAGTGAAGTTATCGGTAAATGTCTTCAAATGGGTATTTTAGCGACTGTAAATCAACGTCTTGAATGGGATGTTATAGAGCTTATTGCAGGTGAATATGATGTTGAGTTAAAAAAATATGAAGAAGTAGTTGATGACTTATTTGTAACCTCACATTCTGAAGAAGAACTATCTGATGCAATTGAAAGAGCTCCAGTTGTAACTATTATGGGTCATGTAGATCATGGTAAAACTTCTATTTTGGATTATATACGTGAAACGAAAGTAGCTGCAGGAGAATCTGGTGGAATTACTCAGCGTGTTGGAGCTTATCAAGTATTACATAATGAAAATAAAATTACATTTTTAGATACACCTGGACACGAAGCTTTTACTGCAATGAGAGCAAGAGGTGCACAATCAACAGATATCGTAATTTTAGTCGTTGCTGCAGATGATAGTGTGATGCCACAAACTATAGAGGCAATAAACCATGCTAAAGCTGCAGAAGTACCAATAATTGTGGCAATTAATAAGATGGATAAACAAGGTGCTAATCCAGATGTTGTTAAAAGAGAATTGTCTGAAAAAGATGTATTAGTTGAAGAGTGGGGTGGTAAAATACAATCTGTTAATACTTCTGCAAAAACAGGAGAAGGAATTGACGCATTAATGGAAGCAATTATATTAGAAGCTGAAGTTTTAGATTTAAAAGCTAATGAAGAAATTGATTGTAAGGGAATCGTTATAGATTCTAAGCTTGATAAGGGACTTGGACCGGTAGCAACAGTTCTTATCCAAAAAGGTACATTGAAAATTGGTACTCCTTTTATTTGTAATAATTTTCCTGGAAAAGTTAGAGCAATAATGAATGAAAGAAATGAAAGAATTAAAGAGGCAAAACCTTCGGATGCTGTACAAATTCTAGGGTTTGATCAAGTTCCACAATCAGGAGATATATTTGCCGAGGTTTCAAATGAATCAGATTTAAAGAAAATTGCCAATGAAAGACAGCGAATAAAAAGAGAAATTGACCTACAAATGGTTCAAAAAACCTCATTAGATAGTATTTCAGCACAAATTAAAGAAGGTGATGTAAATAATTTAAATATTATTATCAAAGCTGATTCTGATGGTTCGATTGAAGCACTTATTCAAAGCATTGAAAAAATTAACAACGAAGAAGTTGGGGTTGATATTGTGCATAAGGGTGTTGGAAATGTAACAGAGTCTGATGTGTTATTAGCGCAAGCATCTAAAGCTGTAGTTATTGGTTTTGGTGTACAGATTCCTTCAAACTCAAAGCTTTTAGCTAATCAAAATAATGTTGAAATAAGAGCATATAGCATTATATACCAAGTTGTTGAAGATATTAAGATGGCAGTAGAAGGGCTATTGAAACCTGATCTAGTTGAAGAGGTTTTAGGTGTTGCCGTCGTTAAAGAGTCCTTTAAAATTCCAAAAATTGGTTTTATTGCAGGTTCACAGGTTGAATCAGGTAAAATCACTAGAGATAGTTTTGTTCGACTTATCCGTGATGAAGAAGAGTTAGTTTCTAAAGGCTCAATTACCTCTTTAAAGAGATTTAAGGACGATGTTACTACAGTTGATTCAGGTTTAGAGTGTGGTATCGCCATAGAGGGCGTTAAAAAGTTTTTTGAAGGTGACAGAATTGTTGCATATAAGATTAACGAAATTAAAAGAACATTAGCAGACAGTTGAATAATAAACCGTTTTCAAGATCAGAAAGAGTATCACAACAAGTTTTAAAAACCATTAATGATATCTTAACAAGAGAGATGGATTTAAGGAAGTATGGTTTTATAACTTTTTCTTCAGTTAAAATGACGGCTGATTTAAAACATGCAACCTTATATTATAGTGTAATAAATCCTACTAAAAAAATAGAAATTATAAATGAAGAACTAAACTTGCTTGTGCCAGTTTTTAGAAAATTTTTGTCAGCTTCACTAAATTTGAGATCTACTCCAACATTAAAATTTTTCTATGATGATTCTTTTGAGCAGTTTGAGAAAATTGATAAGCTTATAAAAGAAATAGATTAGTATGATATATAATATATATAAGCCAAAAGATTTATCCTCATTTTCTATTGTTAGGAAGGTAAAAAATATTACCAAAGAAAAGGTTGGACACTCAGGAACTTTAGACCCATTTGCAGACGGAGTTTTAGTTTTAGGTGTTGGAAAATCAACAAAAAAATTATCAAATATCATACAATTTGATAAAACTTATGAAGGTATAATAAAATTAGGCGAAAAAACTGATTCAATGGATTTAACAGGGAATGTTGTTGAAGAAAAAAAAATTACTGAAATTTCTGATCAGAGTTTAATTGATTGTGAAAATAAATTTGTTGGCGAATTATTGCAAAGAACTCCAATGTTCTCAGCGAGAAAAATTAATGGGGTTCGACTTTACAAGCTTGCAAGAAAAAATATTGAAATCAAAACAAATCCAAAGTTAATAACTATCAAAAGTTTGAAAATTAAACAATTAGAAAAAAGTACATTAAAAATCACTGTTGAATGCTCATCAGGGACTTATATAAGAGTTTTAGCAGAGGATATAGCTGAGTATTTAGGCACAGTGGGTCATTTGACTAGCTTGACTCGATTAAGTGTTGGTGAATATAGATTAGATGAATCAGTTACAATAGAAAAGTTTGAGGACAAATGGAAGTCATAACAACTTTAAAAGATTTCAAAAAGCTATCAAACTCCGTTATAACTGTTGGTAATTATGATGGTATTCATAAGGGGCATCATGATGTATTATCTTATATTGTTGAAGAGGGTAAAAAAAGAAATATACCTTCTTGCTTAATTACGTTTGATCCTAATCCATTTTATGTACTTTCTCAAAAAACAACTCCAATAAATCTTCAAAGCCTTGATGTAAAGCTAAAAGCTTTAGAGGAGATAGGCTTAGATAAGGTGTTAATAATACCATTTAACAAAGAGTTTTCACTAATGTCTGCTCAGGTATTTGCAGATACGATATTAAAAGATTTATTTAATCCAACTTTAATTTCTGTTGGCACAAATCATTATTTTGGACATAAAAAAGAAGGAGATTTGCAATTTCTAAAAGCTTTTTGTAGTGAAAATAATATTGAACTTCATACTCCTTTAATGAGAAAATATAAAGGAAGAACAATATCAAGTAGTTTAATTAGGTCATTAATTTTAGATGGAAATTCAAGAAAAGTGTATGACTATTTAGGAAGATTTTATGGATTTAATGCAACTGTTGTATCTGGTTCAAAACGCGGAAAAACAATGAATTATCCAACTGCAAACTTTATTCCAACTTTCAAGAATCAGCTTCTTCCAAGTACTGGAGTATATTTAACTAGAGTATTTTTAGACGGAGAAAGTTATTTTGGAATGATGAATGCCGGTGTTAGACCAACATTTAATGAAAAAAAATTTGTTATGGAAGTTCACATATTATCTGATAAATTCGGCAGTCTATACGATAAAAATTTTTATATCGAATTTTTACATAAAATTCGAGATGAAAAAAAGTTTGATAATATGGAATTACTAATCAAACAAATTGAAAAAGATAAAGAAGTATTTATTGAATTGATAGATGCTTTCAAGGAGAAATATGAAATATAGTAAAGAAACAAGTACACTTCTTCAAGACGCAGGTCTTGATGTAAAAGATGTCGGTAGTAGTGAAGCACAAATTGCGCTTCTAACTGATCGAATTAGATCATTGACAGAGCATGTAAAGATGCATAAGAAAGATGTTCATTCAAAACATGGTTTAGTTAAGTTAGTGTCACAGCGAAAGAAGCTATTGAAGTATTTAAGAAAAACTAAACTAGATAGTTACGATGAATTAATTAAAAAACTATCGATAAGAGGAAGATAAAGAAGAATATGATAAAAGTTGAAAAGAATATAGCGGGAAGACCGCTTAAAATTGAATCTGGACAGATTGCTAGACAGGCAGGAGGTTCAGTCATGATTAGTTATGGTGAAACATCAATATTAGCAACAGTTTGTTGCTCAAATGAGCCTAGAGAAGGCATTGATTTTTTACCTATGCAAGTTGAATATCGTGAAAAACATTATGCGGGAGGAAAAATACCCGGAGGTTTCTTTAAAAGAGAGGCAAAACCTACAGATGCTGAAGTTTTAACTTCACGACTTACTGATAGACCAATTAGGCCTTTAATACCTAAGAATTATAGACATGAGTTGCAAATTATGTTAACTACAATGTCATACGATAAAATTAACACACCTGATGTAGTAGCTGCAATTGGTGCTTCTGCTGCACTATTATTATCACCTGTTCCATTTGATGGACCAATTGCTTCTGTTAAAGTTGGATTAATAGATGGAGAATATGTATTAAATCCTACACATGAGCAAATGGATTCATCTGATTTAGACTTAATGGTTACAGGTAAAAAAGATAAAATTTGTATGATTGAAGGTGGTTCAAATTTTGTTCCAGAAAAAACAATTTTAGAAGCGCTTGATGTTGCTATGGAAGGAATTAATAATATTGTTGATCTTCAGATGGAATTCTCAAAGCATTTTGATAATTCATATGAGGTTGTTGAAACAAAAATCTTAACTGATGATATAGAAAAATCACTTGATGATACTTATTCAGCAAAAATTGAAAAAATATTTGACTTAGATACAAAACAAGCAAGAGATGATGAATAT
>CACHCR010000008.1 GCA_902578385.1 uncultured Fidelibacterota bacterium
TAGTTTTTAATGCTGTTAAAGGTATGTTGCCAAAAAATAAACTTGGTAGAGAGATATCTAAACATATTAGGATTTATAAAGATACCAATCATGGTCATGAAGCCCAGCAACCAAAAGAATGGAGCTCTAATTAATGAATAAAGAATATTTTAATGGCGTTGGACGAAGAAAGAATTCAACAGCAAGAGTTTATCTTTCAGATGGAAAAGGGAAGTTTTCTATTAACAACGTTTCAGATGATATAAATACTTATTTAAAAAGAGAGTCCCTAGTTATTCACGCAGTAAAACCACTTGAAGTCCTAAATTTAAAAGATAAATATGACATCAGAATAAATGTTAAAGGCGGTGGATTGACTGGTCAAGCTGGAGCAATCCAATTAGGAATTGCAAGAGCCCTATTAAAGATTGATGAAGAGTTTAGATCTCAGCTTAAATCTCATGGTTTGTTAACAAGAGATGCTAGAGAAGTTGAAAGAAAAAAATACGGTCAACCAGGAGCTAGAAAGAAGTTCCAATTCTCAAAAAGATAAAAATATGCAAAAAATTACAAAAGAAGATTTACTTAATTCAGGAGCACATTTTGGACATGTTAGTAGTAAAACTGATCCAAATTTTAAAGATTTTGTTATATCTCAAAAAAATGGTATTGATATAATCAATTTAGACGATACTTTAAATGGTCTTGATAAAGCTTTAAACTTTGTATCAAGTATTGTACAAAGAAATGGCGAAATACTTTTCGTAGGTACTAAGAAGCATGCTAAGGATGTAATTCAGCAAGAAGCTGATAGGTGTGGAATGTTCTATGTTGTTGAGAGATGGTTGGGTGGCACACTAACTAATTTTTCTACCATTAAAAAAAGTATCAAAAGATTACATTCTTTAGAGAAGGAAGGTTCTTCAATTTTTGAAGATCTTACTAAAAAAGAACTTTTACAATTAAATAGAGAAAAAATTAAGCTTTCAGACCAGCACAGAGGTATTAAAGACATGAAAAAACTTCCAAGTGCTATAATTATCGTTGACGGAAAGACTGAATCTATCGCTATCCAAGAAGCAAAGAAACTTGAAATCCCAATTATTTGCATTGTTGATTCAAATACAGATCCATCTCTTTGCGATTATCCTATTCCTGCAAATGATGACTCAATTAGAACAATTCAATTAATTGTTAATGAGGTAGCTAATACAATTATTTCTGTCACTAAAAAAGACGACGATAAATCTGAATCTGTTTCAGATGATAAAGAAGTAAAAGAGGATAATTAAATGAGCGTAGATGCTAAGTTAGTTAAAACTCTTAGAGAGAGAACAGGTGCTGGAATGATGGATTGTAAAAAAGCTTTAGTTGAATCTAAAGGCGACCTTGATACTGCGGTAGATCATTTAAGAAAAGCTGGAATTGCTAAAGCAGAAAAAAAATCATCAAGGGCTGCTAACGAAGGAATAATTTTTTCATATATACATCACGGAAGTAAGCTGGGAGTTCTGGTAGAACTTGGTTGTGAAACAGATTTTGTTGCTAAAACAGAAGGATTTAATGACTTGGCTGCATCAATTGCTATGCAAGTAGCTGCATCCAATCCCATTGCTATTGATGAATCTGGAATTGCTCAAGATTTATTAGATAAAGAAAAAGAAATTTTCATGGATCAGGCTAAATCTTCTGGAAAACCTGATAATGTTGTTGAGAAAATCGTTGAAGGAAAGTTAAATAAATTTATTGAAGACAATTGCTTAGTCCATCAGTCATTTGTTAAAAACCCTGATATGACCATTTCTCAATTAGTTCAAGAAGCAATTGCAAAGCTTGGAGAAAATATTACAATTAATAGATTTGTAAGATTTGCTCTAGGTGAACAGTCAGTCTAAAAATGTTAAGTCAAAGTATCGATTCTGCTAAATCAAAAATGGAACAAACAATTTCATTTGTTTCGAGTGAAATAGGCAAAATTAGAACAGGAAGAGCTAATCCCGATATTTTTAATAAAATTCTTGTTAGTTACTATGATAATGATACCCCTTTAAACCAAGTTGCAAATATTGCTGCATTGGATGCAATTACAATTAGTATTCAACCGTTTGATAAAACTATTATTGATGATATTGAAAGAGCAATTCTTGAAGCTGACTTAGGCTTTAATCCTTCAAATAATGGTAATAGTATTATGATAACTTTTCCACCTCTATCTGTTGAAAGAAGACAAGAGTTGGTTAAAGTAGCTTCAAAAATAATCGAAGATGGTAGAATCTCAATTCGTAATATTAGAAGAGAAATTATTCAGTCTGCTAAAAGAATTGAAGATGAGCAAAATATTTCTGAAGATGAGATGAAAAAGTTTATGGATGATATTCAAGAAGTTACTGATTCTTTTATCAATAGACTTAATACTCTTCAGAAAGATAAAGAAGTAGAAATTTTAGATAGTTAAAATCAACTATTTTATTCGCACTTAGACCAACCACAGTCTTTACAAACTAAGCATCCGCCTTCATTAACGATTCCACTTCCATCACATTCACTGCAATGTTGGCCGTATTCTTTAGCTTGGCGAACTTTTGCTGAAGTTTCGTCTGCTATTTCAAATTGACTTTTTTTTTCCTGGGAAGGAGAATCACCATTAACAAATGTTTCAAGCGCTCTTCCAATTGCATCAGGAGTTGATAAAATGAGCTGACCATCTTCCCATGTTGGATTTGGTCCACTTATTCCTTTAAGTTGATTAATTATGCTATTAGGATCTACGCCAGAGCGTAATGCTAAGGAGATTAACCTACTTATTGCTTCTGTCTGTGCTGCAACCGTTCCACCTGCTTTTCCAATTGCGGTAAAGACTTCACAAAGACCATTTTCATCTTCGTTTACGGTTACGTAGAGTGTACCATCACCAGTTCTCATTCGTCTTGTTCTTCCTTCTGTAATTGATGGACGGGTACGAGCGGTCTTCATTTCTGCATCTTCGGATGATTTCTCTTCATTTTCAGAAGATTTATCATCAGTAATTAGAATGCCTTCTCTGGAACCTTCTCTATAGACAGTAATACCTTTTAAATCTGCTTTGTATGCTGTCATATAAATATCTGCAACCGTATCAACAGTAGTTTCTTCAGCAAGGTTTACTGTAGATGATATAGAACTATCAATATATTTTTGAACAACACCTTGCATTTTAACTCGAAAGTAAGGGTCAACGTTATGCGCTGTAACAACATACTGTGGTAGATTTTCATCTGTTCCAAACATTTCTTTTACTACAGGGTGATAAACAGTAAATGTGTCAAACTGTTTTCCTAGACTATCATTCTTTTTAACTTTTCTTTTATAAGAAGTTGCAAAAATTGGTTCTACACCAGATGTAACTCTAGCTACAATTGCACCACTTCCTGTTGGAGCAACTGTTGTTAAAGTACAGTTTCTAATTCCATGATTCTTGATTTTTGTTTGTAATTTTTTTGGAAGATCTTGAACAAATAAACTTTGTGAGTATCCGTCCCAATCAAAATTTGGAAATTGCCCCTTCTCTTTTGCTAACGCTGCACTGGTCTCATAAGAAGTATCTCTGTGTATTTCCATGATTTTACCGATTGTTTCTAATGCTTCATCAGAATCGTACTGTATTCCCATTTTAACAAGCATATCACCAAGACCTAAGATTCCTAATCCAACTCTTCTGTCGTTCATAGCATTTTGTTTTTGTTCTTCAAGCGCATGACGATCCAGATTATAATCAATTACGTTATCCAGGAATCTGGCTCCGATTGCTGTTGTTTCTTTAAAACCATCAAAATCAAAATTACCATCCTGATCTACAAATCTTTCTAGATTCAATGCACCAAGGTTACAACATCCACCATCCGGCAATGGTTGTTCGGCACACGGGTTGGTTGATACTAACGGACTGCAATATTCTGCGTTATGATATTTTGTCATTGTATCCCAGAAAAGTAGACCTGGCTCAGCACTTGCATGAGCATGTTCAATAATTTTCATCCAAAGATCTTTTGCTTTTACAGTTGTGTAAACTTTTCCACCCCATTGTAAATCAAAATCAGAATCTGATTGAACTGCTTCCATAAATTCGTCAGTCAATAAAACTGAAATATTTGAGTATTTGACCATATCTATATCACCAGTCTTAATCTCAATAAATTTTTCGATGTCAGGATGATCAACTCGAAGTGTTTGCATATTAGCGCCTCTTCTACCATGTTGAGCTATTGTGTTGGTATTTTCACTAAAAAGATTCATAAAACCAACAGGGCCACAAGAGTTACCACCAGTTCCAAGGATTTCGTCTCCACCTGGTCTCAAGATTGATAAATCATGGCCACAACCACCGCCATATTTATATGTCATGGCCTCTTGGATAACACAGTCATATATTGATTTGATTGAATCGGTTTTGATACCAACAACATAACAGTTATTTAGAGTAGTTGTGATATCTTCACGACCTGCACCATGCATAATTCTTCCGCCGGGTACAAATTTAAAATTTCTAAGCGCCTCAAAAAATGAAGCTTCCCATTTTTCTTGTAACTCAGGAGTTTTTTCAACACTTGCCAGTGCTTTGGCCTGACGCTTCCATAAATCCCATGGATGTTTTTCTCCTGGTGCTAAATATTTCATTTCAAGAACACTACGACCAAGATCGTCTTCTTTATAATAATTATCTATTGTGTATTCTTCTGGACAACTTTCTGAATCTTTATCCGAATCCATTGAATCTTTTACATTAAAACCTAAAATTTGGTTTTTAAGATCCGAATCTATTTTTGGATTTTTATCCGATTCTGTTGGAAAGTTTATTTCAATTGCTTCCGCCATAATTCTTTATTCTCTAACCCTTGTTACGTTAATATAGTACGTGTCTCAAGACACAATTCTCTAAAAGAGATTATTATTTGTTTTGCAAATACGTAGCTTTCGAAAAGCTAATTGGCTGGCCTTCCAACTTATTTATTTTTTTTTATTTTAGTCAAGTCTAAAAACGTAAAATCTAATATTTTTTTAAAAAATGATATTAAAAAATAAAAATATAAGTTTAATAGTCACATAATTTTGCCTACTTGTTTTGCATTTATTTCTGTATTAATATTTGGAGCAACTATGCATATATGACAGAATTAAAATTGAATAATAAATTCACGCTTAACGATAAATATACATTACTTGAAGGTAGAATCATACTCTCAGGTATTCAAGCCCTTGTACGTCTTTTACTTGATCAGAATAGAGCAGATTTAATCAAAGGTATAAATACTGGTACACTTGTTTCAGGTTATCGTGGTTCACCTGTTGGAGTTTTGGACATCAATCTTGTACGCAATAAAAAATTACTCGATCAACATAATATTAACTTTATTCCTGGTGTAAATGAAGATCTTGGTGCTACACTTATTTATGGTAGTCAAATGGCAGGAATGGTATCAAATGTTAAGTATGATGGCGTTCTTGGAATGTGGTATGGTAAAGCCCCTGGGGTTGATCGATCTGGAGATATTTTTAGACATGCTAACTTTTTAGGAGTAGGAAAAAATGGGGGAGTCTTGGCTGTTGCTGGAGACGATCCTTCATGTAAATCTTCAACACTCCCATCTCAATCTGAACCAGCTTTATTTGATGCAATGATGCCAATTTTTTATCCTGGAAACGTCCAGGAAATTCTAGATTTGGGTAGATACGCTTATGAAATGTCTAGATATTCAGGTCTTTGGTCGGGCTTTAAAATTGTAACTGATATTGCTGATGCTTTTGGAAGTGCAATTGTACACCCAGAAAGAATAAATATCAATATACCAGATTTTCAATATAATGGAGAACCATGGAAACATACCCAAAATGCTAAATTAGTTGGACATCATAGTTTACCTACTGAAAAAGAAATTCACTTAGGCAGGATTGAAGCTGCTAAACATTTTTTAGCATCAAATAATATAAATAAAATTACTATCAAATCTGAAAATGACTCAATTGGAATAATTACTGCAGGAAAAACATATTATGATCTTGTTGAGGCTTTAGATTCTCTTGGTTGGGACAAAGATTTTTTAAATCAAAAAGGAATAAGAATATTAAAGCTTGGAGCAACCTTCCCAGTTGATAGTAATATCATTAAAAAGTTCTCCGAAGATTTAAATGAAATTTTTGTTATTGAAGAAAAAAGATCTTTTATAGAAATGTTGATTAAAGAAGAAGTCTATAATTATCCAAATAAGCCATTAATTGTTGGTAAAAATGATGAAAATAATCAGTCACTTGTTCCAGGGTATGGAGAATTAACTGCAGATGATTTATCAAGAATTATTTTTAATAGATATTCTCAAAAAATAGGGGTTGAGTCAGATAATAATAAAATAAAAATTATCTACGAGGTTGATAAAAGGATATATGGTGAATCTTTAACATCTAGATCAATGTATTTTTGCTCAGGATGCCCTCATAATACTTCGACAGTTAAATTACCTGAAGGTGATTCAGCATTTGGTGGTATTGGATGTCATTTAATGGCCATGTTTGTTGATGATGGTAAAGCTTTTGGAACAACACATATGGGTGGTGAAGGTGCTCAATGGACTGGAATGGAACCTTTCATTGAAAAAGAACATATGTTTCAAAATATTGGGGATGGAACCTTCTTTCATTCTGGTTCTTTAGCTTTAAGGCAAGCTATAGCTTCAAATTCTCATATTACTTATAAAATTTTGTATAACCGTGCTGTTGCAATGACTGGTGCACAAGATCCAGATGGAGGACTAGATTTACCTGAATTAACAAAATATCTTAAATCTCAAGGTGTGAAAAAAGTTATTATAACTACAGATGATATATCCGCATACAAATCTATTGAGAAATCGCGATGGGATAAAGATATTGAAATTTTGCATAGAGATGAAATTGTTGAAGCACAAAAAAAATTAAAAGCAATTAAAGGTGTTACAGTTCTAGTTCATGATCAGTCGTGTGCTGCAAACTTAAGAAGATTGAGAAAAAGAGGATTGGTTCACGAACCAAAAAAGAGAATTTTTATTAACGAAGCAGTTTGTGAAGGTTGCGGTGATTGTGGAGTAAAATCAAACTGTTTAAGTGTTCAGCCTATTAAAACAGAATATGGAAGAAAAACTCAAATTGATCAACCATCCTGCAACAAAGATTACTCTTGCGTTGAAGGAAATTGTCCATCATTCATTCAAGTAATTCCATCTGATAAAGATGATAAGAGAAAATTACCTGAAATAGGGTTTGATCCTTCAATGTTACCAAATCCAAAAAAAATTCAAAAAGACGTTGCTAATATTTTTATGCTTGGAATTGGTGGAACCGGAGTTGTGACTGTCAATCAAATCATTTCCACAGCAGCTTTTATCGAAGATAAAAAGGTTATTGCGCTTGATCAAACTGGATTAAGCCAAAAGGGTGGTTCTGTAGTTTCACATTTGAAAATCGTTAAAAATGATAAAGAGTTTTCTAGTAGAGTTGCTAATGGAGAATCGGACGCATATTTAGTTTTTGATCTTTTAACAGGCGTAAATCCAAAGAATATGGCAAAATTGAGTATTAAAAATTCAACTTCAGTTATTTCTACTTCCGAAATTCCTACTGGAGATATGGTAAGGTCAACAGCAGAAGAATACCCAGAAGCATCATTCATGATAGATTTAATTAAAGAATATTCAAAAAATAATACCTTGCTTAATGCAACAGAACTATCAGAACATTTCTTCGGAAGTAATATGCAAGCAAACTTCATTGTTATTGGTGCAGCTTTTCAGTCAGGTTGTATTCCAATTTCAAGTGAGTCAATTGAAAAGGCGATAGAAATAAATGGAGTTGCTGTTAAGCAAAATACAGATGCATTTAATATTGGAAGAAAAGTTGTTTCAGATCCTCATTGGACTGATACTATAGACTTGTATAGATCTGGAAGTTTAGCGTCCAAACCAAATCTTTCATCAGACGCAATTGGTTTAATTGAATCAATATCTCCTGATGAAGAATTAAAAAGAATTCTTGAATATCGCACACAAGAACTAATTGATTATCAGAACCTATCTTATGCGAAGGAATATATTTCTTTTGTGGATAACATTTATAAAAAAGAAAAAGATTTAAGATCTAGTTCAGAACTTTCTCAAAATGTTGCAAAATATTTATTTAAGTTAATGGCTACAAAAGACGAATATGAAGTGGCCAGACTTTCATTAAAAGCTGAACTTGATTCTGCTATTAATAAGGAATTTGGAAAGTCTGCAAAAATAAATTATATGCTTCATCCTCCATTTCTAAAAGCAATGGAAAATATACCTATTTTAAATATGATTCCTGGGGTTAAATCAAAATTAGCACTTGGTTCATGGTTTAAAGTTTTTTACGTCATGCTTAAAAATATGAAGTTCTTAAGAGGTACTCCATTAGATTTTATGGCATGGTTTAGTAATGACGTCAGAAAAGCTGATTCTAAAGCATTAAATCATTATAAATCTATTCTTATGAATAATATAGATGAAATTGGTAATGGTAAGTATCAAGATTTAAAAGACTTTTCTGTATTACCTGATATAATTAGAGGTTACGAGGAAGTAAGATTGGAAACTATGACTGAATATTATCAGAAATCAGATAATCTTTTTAAGTCTTAGAAATATATTTCTATTTATCCTTATACAATTTATATTTGTTTCTAATAGGACATTAAAATAGGAAGCATCAATGTTTAAAAAATTTTTAATATTTTTAGGAATCTTAGGTTTTACTTATGCTCAACATAACCATAATCACGCTATGGATGAAAATGGTTATATCAGATGCTTAACAGATGAGCTTGAACAAGAATTGCAACTTATAAACCCTGAGTTTATAGCAGAAAGAGATGCGCAATTAGAAAAAGCCAAACAACTTTTAAGAGATAATCCTCAATGGAGGACTGATAGTAGTACTCAAACTACAATTTATATTCCTGTTGTTTTTCATGTTCTTTATTTCAATTCTGGAGACAATACTTCAGCTTTTCAAATTGGCGCAAATTTTGATCAAATTAATTTAGATTTTCAAAATCTTAATCCTGATGGTGATGAAATTCCATCAGCCCCAAATCCAAGTGATGCACCTTATGACCCAGGTATTGATTACAGCCATCAGGCTGTAAGAGGAACTCATAATGTTGTATTTGTTGGAGCAGCAGGAGAAACTGCTGGAAGTCAATTAATTGAGGGTACTACAATATTAAGATATCAAATCAATTCATCCAGTATAAGTGGTGTTAGTGATGCAAGTAGCACTGCTAGTAGTATTACCCCTGACCAGAGCTCGTGGCCGGGAGGATCAGGAGGATATAAGAATGGTTATTTAAATATTTATATTGCACCGTTAACTGGTGGATTATTAGGTCAAGCTTATCTAGGATTCCCAGAATCAGTTGTATTAAATGATAGTGTTGGTTCAGTAGAAAATCCAGGATCGACTTCAGGCTATAATCGTGGACGAACTTTAACTCATGAGTTAGGTCATAATTTTACTTTTAATCATGTTTTTAACTCCAGTAATTGTGGTGATTTTCTTTGGAATGACATTCCTGCTCAATATGTTAATAATCGAGGAGCAAATATTTATGAATGGCCTGCGGGAAGTGGAAATTTTTGGGGTAGAGATGGTGAAAATAGTTGTATTTCATCCACTGGTAAAGGTGATCAGTTCATGAACTATATGGATTATGTTTACGACGATCAAATGAGAATGTTTTCAGAAGAACAAGCTCTTGATGGGTACGCATGGGCTCAATCGAGAACTTGGGCTCAGGTTGTAAGTGGTGTTAATACTCAAATTTCATCAAGTGTATCTTATGCAACATCAGATGATGGTTTTACAGTTGATGTTACTTTTGGTGAAGAGGTTTCAGGTTTTACACAGGATGATTTAGTTTTGACTAATGCAACAGTAACAGCTTTTAATGATGCTGATGGAACAAATTTTAGTTTTGATGTAGAAGCTATAGTTGACGGTGATGTTAAAGTATCGATTGCAGCAAATAGTTGTGTTGGGGTTGATTCTGGAAATAATAATTTTGAATCAAATGAGATTGTAGTAATAGTAGATAGAGCTGTACCAATTGCTGGATCTCTATCAATTGATAACATTCAGGATTCACAGTATATAACTAAGGCTCCATCATTAAATCTTTCATTAAATGACTTTACGGATGCTACTAGTGGAGTTGGATTATACTACGTTTCAGTGGGACTTTCTCCTCAAGGACAAGAAGTTTTACCGTTTACAGCATTTTCAGATTCTGGAATTAATTTAAATAATTTAGGTTTACTTGATTATCAGCAATATTATGTAAATGTTTATGCTCAAGACTTAGTTGGTTTAAATTCCTCAACAGTTAGTTCATCATTCTATTACTTTGGAACCTTGCTTGGTGATTCTAATAACGATTGGGTAATAGACTTTGAAGACTACGCAAGTTTCATTTCTAATTATCCTGGAGTAGATATTGCACCTGTAACTGGAAGTGCACCTTATTTCTTCCCTAATTTTGATGGAATTTCTGATGCAAATGATTTAGCAATGTTTGAATCAATGTGGAATTGGTCAATTGCTGAAAATGGTAGAACAGTTCCAAATTATACATTGCAGGGTGAAGCTCCATATTTAAGAATACTTAACGGACAATTGATTGTTAGATTCCCTCTAGCTGCATCAACGGCCCAGTTTTATTTTGAATATGATACAGAGAAATATTTAATTGATTATTCTCCAAGCAATCTAAACAATAATGTTGTCTTAAGTGCTAATAGTCAGGAAGATGGAGTTATTCAAGTTGAAGCTGCTGACTATCGAACTGATAGGAACAGTCCTCTTGAAATGGCCTTTAGTTTTCAAAATCTTACTGACACTTATGAGTTTATGAGAGTTAGTTATTCTTCATATAGTAAGTCAAATCTTCTTATATCTGAAGGATATAACTTAATTCAAACTGCTCCATCAACATATCGATTGTCTCAAAGTTATCCTAATCCATTTACGGAAGGTGGAACAACAATTGAATTTGATATGCCTGTCACAGAGCAAATAACCATGGTTATACTTGATATAAGAGGTAGAGTAGTTAGAACATTGATTAATAATGAGCAACGATTTGGTTATCAATCTGTAGTTTGGGATGCTAAAAATGATGATGGCGATAAAGTTAGTAGTGGTGTATACTTTTACCAAATACGATCAACAAACTTTAATGCTGTTGGCAAACTTGTATTTGTTAAGTAGATTATTAAATGCTAACTCAAAGACCTACCTTATCTGACATAAAAGATGCGCGCATTCGAACCGAATCTGTTGTTCGTAATACACCTATTTTAACTTCAGAATACTTCAATGATCTTTTAGGGATGGAACTTTTCTTTAAATGTGAGAATTTTCAAAAAACTGGATCATTTAAAATTAGAGGAGCATCAAATGCTGTGTTTTCATTAACAAAAGATGAAGCAAAGCAAGGCGTTGCTTGTCAGTCATCAGGTAATCACGGCGGAGCAATAGCATGTGCTGCTCGTTTGAAGGGCATTCATGCAGATATTGTGATGGCAAAAAGTGTTTCTAAAGCAAAAATACATAATGTTGAAACTTATAAAGGAAATATGATTTTCTGTGATACTATGGGTGAAAGAGATGATTTATTTTTAAAAACCGTGCAAGAAAATGATAGAATATCAATTCATCCTTATGATAATTATGATGTTATGGCAGGGCAGGGCACTATTGCATTAGAAATTCTGGAGCAAGTCCCTGAATTTGATTCTGTAGTAGTTCCAATTGGAGGAGGCGGATTAATAAGCGGTATTTCAATTGCACTTAAAGATTTAAAACCATCTGTTAAGGTGATTGGATGCGAACCAGAAAGCGTAGATGATACCTTTCAAATGTATAAAGCTAATAAACGTATTGAAATGACCCACAGAGTGTCTGTAGCGGACGGTTTAATGGCAATTGTAGGTCAATTAACTCTACCAATCATTCAAGAGAATGTTGACGATATTGTTTTAGCTACTGAACAAGAGATTATTGATACCACTCGTCTTGTTTGGGAGCGCATGAAAATCGTAATTGAACCTTCTTGTGCGTTAGCTTTAGCAAGTGTTATAAAAAACAAAGAAAAATTTATAGGACAAAAGGTAGTATTAGTTATTACTGGTGGTAATGTTGATCTTGTATCTTTGCCTTGGCTCAAAGTCGGAAAAGATTAATTTCAAAAAACATTTAGGTAATAAAAAAGCCCTCAAAGATGAGGGCTTTTTTATTTATTAGAAACTCTATTTCTTACAGATCGTAACCTAAGCTAATAGATGTAAATCTACCCATTTCAGGGCCTAAGAAAGTTTCTCTATGAACAACATCTGTGATGTTGTCAATTGATAAACCAACTGACATTCCGTCAACCGCTTCTACGTTCCATTTAGCATTTACGCCAACGGTATAAAATCCATCAACATTTCCTGAAGTTCCTGAGAAACCATCAGCAAAATATGAATCTTGGTAACGTAAACTCATACCGTAAGAAACATCATCACTTGCATACTGCATTCCACCACCAAGTTTAAACTTAGGAGTGTTCATGTTAACGAACTGCTCAACACCTTGAAAGTCAACAGTAAGTGAGCTATCACTTAACAGAGACATATTCATTGAGAAAGTCCATTCAGCTGTTGGGAAGTAATTCATGCCTACTTCTAACCCTTGAATATTTAGATCTTCAGTAAGCTGTTTGTAACCAAAAATTAAATTACCACCGTATGGTGATTGTTCTGGAGCAACCATACCGATAGGAGCTTGAGCTATTTGACCTAATAAAAGACCAGCAAACTCATCCGCACCAGTACCATTGCCATTACCACCAGCAGCAGCAGCGTCCCAACCGTTAATCCAATTAACAAGGTTAGCATCACCTGCAGTAGCTAGGTAAGTAAGAACGTTTCCAACATAACTTCCACCATCACCTAATACAGTAACCATACCTGAGATGTTCTGAAGACCAGTTACGTAGTCAGAAATAACCATGTCAAACACATCAACAGATAGTGTCATGTTATCACTTACTTGACCTTTGTAACCAAACTCAGTTTGTGCCCAAGTTGTTTCCTTAGTTGCTGGGAAGTCTGGATATTGAGTTGTAGGATCAACAACATTAAAGTCTGTGTCAATCACAATATTTGAATATGCGCTAGGTGTTACAGTAGAAGCTAAGCCCATTACTGCTTGCGCAGCAGCAGCAGCTTGAGCAGCACCATAAGCAGCAGCACCAGCTACGTCACCAGTAGCAGCAGCATAAGCAGCTCCAACTTGCGCAGCAAATGCAGCATTATAGCCTGCACCAGCAGCTGATTGAAGTATAGCACCCATCATAACTGGTGACCATACACCAAATGCAGCAGCATTCATTGTATTATTACCCATTGCATAGTTTGTATTAACATCCGCACCAACAGCAGGAGACCAGTTTGAACGGTATGTAACTAAACCGTTAGCATCTCTGTTGTAAGTCCAACCAGTAGTAGTTGATCCCATCGCTTTAACTTGGATGTCAGGATTAAATGGTAAACCTCCAAACGCAGGACTTTGGAAATCAATTCCTAGTCCTTGTTTGTATACAAAATCTCTAAATACAGCAATATCTAGATTTTTTGGGAAGTTACCTGGTAGGTCGATATTTTCACCGTATGTTAAACGGAAGTTTCCTCTAACATCATCAGGTGACCATACAAAAGCTAGTTTTGGAGCAAATACACCATCTGTTCCAATGTCGCTTAAGTAATTATTGGTATCAAATCTACCTGTACCAACAAATTTAAATTTGTCACTAAATTTCTTTTCGTAAGAATAGTAAACTCCAAGATTGTTGAAGTTGTCATCATCTTCGTTCTTACCATTAATAGTACCCTTTGTTTCAGGAGTTCTATCTAATACATCAAGTCCCCAAATTACAGTTTGACCGTTTTTCATAGGAACAGTGTGTTGTAATTGGAAAGCACGATTTGATGACTGATCAAATACTACATTACCGTTTACTAAACTGTAAGTAGTTTCTTGGTTATTAATATTTGTAAAGAAATTCAAATAAAGATCTCCACCTAACACGTCTTGTCTGAAGTAAGCTAGCTGAAATTGCTGTAAATCAACATCATCAGCAAACTGTCTTCCAACACCAGTCATTTCAATAGCAGATAAATTTGCTATTCTAGTATTGATTGTTAGGTTTGATTTAAGGTCAGGACGAATCTCTGTTTTGGTTTCAAATACAGTTGCTTCTGGTGAGAAAGGCTCATTAGATGTAGCTGTATTAGGAGCACCTCCAACAGGGTCGTCGTATCCACTAGATGCATAATCAATAAATGGATATGTCGTAGTTTGTAGACCTCTTCTAATTAAGTCTGGTTCAAAGTAACTATGTCCTTCTGCTTGAGCTTCAGCTAAAGTTCTAGGCATGTTAGATTCCCAGTCGTCAAAAGATCTATGGCTAAATGATACTCTAGTAGCAGCTCTAGCGCCCCACTGATGAGCAACACGACCATAAATTTTCATGAAATTTCTATCACCAACAGTTAAAGCAACTCTGTTGCCTTGATTAAATGGTGATTTTGTAAATAGGGAAATTACACCTTGTTGTGTGTCAGGACCATACATCGGAGATGCAGGACCACGCACAAGCTCTACTCTTTCAACATCAGAATCATCTGGAGAGAAAAATTGAAGTAATTGTGCATTAACAACAGGAGCTCTTGTCCATCTATTATCAACAACAGCGTGAATAGCACCTGAAAAAACGCCATTAAATCCTCTTAAAGAAAGATTAGAAGATTCAAGACCAGTTTTCATGTACTCAACACCTGCTTGGTTTCCGATAACATCTGTAAGTGTTGTTGCGCCTCTAGCTTCGAGTTCTTCTCCACCAAAAACTGTAACACTGGCAGGTGCTTCAGTAACTAATTCTTTTTTCAAAGATGCAGAAACTACAACTTGATTAAGTCTAATATCACCTTTATCAAGAGTAAGATTTACACTGCTAGCCTGACCACCACTAATAGTAACAACAGCGCTTGCATCATCATATCCAATGTAGGATGCAGTAACGGTGTATGTTCCATCGCTTAGGCCTGAAATACTAAACGATCCATCTTGATTAGATGAAGCACCAGTATCAGTACCTTCTACTGCTACATTAGCTCCTGCTAGAGCACTACCATCGTCACCGCTAACGGTTCCTGTAATGTTCTGAGCAAAAAGCGTTGCAACAGAAAAAAGTAAGGCAAACATATATTGAAAACTTGCTTTATTAAGTTTCATTATTTATACCTCTTTTTATTATTATCAGTTAGTTTTTTCTGTGTCTCTAGACACAGATTTATCAATTATTTTCAAGGTATAACTATAAATGAAAAAAACCAAACAAAAAATCTTTACTATTATTAACTTACTTTTCAGTGAAAATGCTTAAAAAACTCATATTTGTACTAATGCTAACTATTAGTATCAATGCTCAAACAATGGAAGAAGTTATGGAAGAAAACAAATCTAAATTAAATGAAATGCAGTATTATGTTACTCAAGAGTGTGGAACTGAACCTGCTTTTGATAATGAATATTGGGATCATAAAGAGCCTGGAATATACGTAGATGTTGTGTCTGGAGAAGCTTTATTTGCCTCTGTACATAAATATGACTCAAATTCAGGATGGCCTTCATTTTTCAAGCCAATTGAAGACAAAAATGTCAAATTCGAGCAAGATTATGAGCTAATTCTTCCTCGAACAGAAGTTAAAAGTAAGCAAGGAGATTCGCATTTAGGTCATGTTTTCAATGATGGTCCTAATCCAACTGGTTTACGCTATTGTATCAATTCGGCTGCTCTAAAGTTCATACCTTTTAAAGAAATGGAAG
Source organism: uncultured Fidelibacterota bacterium (assembly GCA_902578385.1). Classification (GTDB taxonomy): domain Bacteria; phylum Fidelibacterota; class Marinisomatia; order Marinisomatales; family Marinisomataceae; genus Marinisoma. The sequence goes on from CACHCR010000008.1 coordinate 15,931, forward strand.
AAAAAGGGTATAAAAAGTATTTATATCTTTTTGAGACTTAATGGAAAAAGAGTCTAAACTAAAAGCTTTTTTAGCTAATCCTTATAAATCTATGTGGACAATGGCTTTGCCAATTATTGCAGGGATGATGGTTCAAACATTGTTTAATGTCGTCGATATTATGTTTATTGGATGGTTGGGTGCAGATGAAGTAACCGCTGTTGCATTTGTAAGTCCTTTATTTTTTATCATTATTGGACTTGGAGTTGGAATTGGAACTGGAGCAACTGCTACTATAGCTCAATATATTGGTCAAAAAGACAAGGTAAATGCTGAAAAAACTGCTACACAGACTATTTTAATTGGTTTTTTTAGTACAATAATTTTAACTGTTCTTGGAGTAGTTTATGGAGAAGAATTACTTTCTATATTAGGGGCTGAAGGTAATATTTTATCAATTTCTTATTCTTATTTAAGAATTTTAACCTTAGGTCTAGGTTTAGTTATTTTTTCTATGTTTTTTAGAGCGATTCTAGCTGGTGAGGGAGAAACAAAAATACCAATGATTATAGGGTTAATTGGAACAGTATTAAATCTAATCCTTGATCCAATTCTTATTTTTACTTTTGAGTATGGTGTTCGAGGAGCTGCGTTTGCTACTATAATAAGTCAAATAGTGATGGTTTTATCATACTTATTTATAATATTCGTAAAAAAATCTACATTTATATCGTTCAACGTAAAGGATTTGAGCTATGATAGTCATATTATCTCAAAGATTTTTCAAATTGGTATCCCATCTTCTTTATCTATGTTAATTATTTCATTTGGCCAGGTTGTAATGAATAAAATCCTAATTAATTATTCGACTGAAGCAGTAGCTGCTTATCAGATTGTTTCACGATTAGACATGTTATTATTTATGCCAATTTTAGGAATTGCAATTAGTTTAACAACGATTGTTGGAATGTTTTATGGTGCAAAAGAATTTGATAAGCTCTTATCTGTTGTTTATTATGGAATTAATAGAGCAGTTATTATAACTACAATCAGCGTACTATTATTCTTCGTTTTAGCTAATAGTATTTTACCAATATTTAGCTCAAATTCATTAGTCGTAGATATTGGTGTAACTTATTTAAAAATTATCATCTTAGCATATCCAGCTGTAGGACTAAGTGTAATCTGCTCAAGAGTTTGTCAGGCGCTTGGACAGGGTGTACCTTTACTAATTACTACTATAACAAGAGTTATTTTGCTAACAGCACCCATGTCATATTACTTTTATTTAATTGGGAAGCCTATTGAGTGGGTATGGTATTCACAAGTTTTTGCAATTTTAATTGCAGCAGCGATATCATATTTTTGGATGAGGTTTTATTTTACAAAGTTTAATATTGTGAGATCAGAGCTAAAAAGTTAATTTATTATTATGAGAATTTTAGAAAATCTGTCTGAAGCTAAAGAATTAATTGGTCAAGAACTTGGAGTAAGTGATTGGCAAAGAATAAATCAAAGACAAATATCAAGATTTGGGAAAGTAACAGGAGATGAACAATGGATTCATATGGCTCCTATTAGAGCAAAACTTTTATCACCGTTTAAAACTACAATTGCACATGGTTTTCTTGTTCTTTCACTACTTCCAAAGTTTCTAGAAAAAACCTACTCAATAAAATCAGCAAAAATGGGAGTAAACTACGGATTAAATCGAGTTAGATTTACCGCACCTGTTCCTGTTGGAAGCTATGTTAGAGGAAGAGTGTTATTGAAAGATTATCAAGAAATTAAAAACGGTGCCAAATTGACGGTAGAGGTGACTGTAGAATTAAAAGATAGTGATAAACCTGCTTGTGTTGCTGAGCAGGTTTTTTTGATCTATGAATAGTTGAGGAGGATCATATTTCTAATTTATATTTAATAAGGCATGGCCAAGCTTCTTTTGGTGAAAAGAACTATGACAATTTGAGTAAAAAAGGTGTAAAGCAATCAATTGTTTTAGGAAAAAAATTATTAAAACAAAAGATTTCATTTGATAAAACTATTATAGGGCCATTAAAAAGACATCAACAAACGTTTGATGGTATTAATCAAGGGTATGGTGGAGATTTACATGAACCACTGATTATCGAAGAATTTGCAGAAAATCAGTTAATGGATATTGCTCAACATTTTATTCCAAAAATGTTAAATACAGACAAAAATCTTAAAGAAATTTTCAATTCCGTTCCGTTTTGGAAAAGAAAGAGAAAATTTTTAGAATATTTTAACATTATTGCAAAACAATGGATTCATAATGAACTTGATTTATCTGAAAAAGGATTTGAGAGCTATGATGAGTTCAGGGAACGAGTAAGAACAGCTATTACAAAAGTCTCCTCAATTATGTCTGAAAATTCAAATACAATGGTAGTTTCTTCTGGAGGAGCTATTACTGGTGTATATGCTGAGTGTCATCCACTAGCAGTTGAAGAAATAATGGATTTAAATTTTAAAATTAAGAATGCTTCAATAACATTATTTAAGAAAGAAAATGAAACTTTTACATTAGACTCATTTAATCGTAGTTTAATACCAGGCTACTTAGAAACTTATATTTAGGGGAATTATGGCATTACCAAACGAAAAATTTGAAGAAATAAAATCTAAAATTCAAAAATTTGTTGATAAAGAGATGGTTCCTCATGAACAAGAATTCAGTGTAAATCATAAATTTGCCGATCATTTATCATTTTTGGAAGAAAAGAGAAATCTTGTTAGAAAAATGGGATTATTCACTCCCCAAATTCCAAAAGAACATGGGGGTTTAGGTTTAAGCCTATATCAACTTGGTCAAATCTATGAAATACTTGGTAAAACTTTTTATGGTTTATACGTATTTAATTGTCAGGCTCCAGATGCAGGAAATATGGAAATATTAATTGAACATGGAACCGATTATCAAAAAGAAACATTTTTAAAGCCTTTGGTCGATGGAAAGATTAGAAGCTGTTTTTCTATGACTGAGCCAGATCATGCTGGATCAAACCCTATAATAATGGGTACTACTGCAGTTAAAGATGGCTCAAACTTTGTTATTAACGGTCACAAATGGTTTACTTCATCAGCTGATGGAGCTGATTTTGCTATTGTTATGGTAATTACTGATCCTGAAAATGAAAATCCATATATGAGAGCTTCTCAAATTATAGTTCCAACACGAACCGAAGGATTTAATTTTATTAGAAACATTTCCGTTATGGGAGATGAAGGAGATGGTTGGAATGCACACGCAGAAATTGTTTATGAAAATTGTGTTGTACCAGAAGAAAATGTTTTAGGTCCGCTAGGTGCAGGTTTTAAGATTGCTCAAGATAGGCTTGGGCCAGGAAGAATTCATCATTGCATGAGATGGATAGGCGAGTGTGAAAAAGCTTTTGATATGATGTGTAATAGGGCAGCTTCAAGGGAATTATCACCCGGGAAACCCCTAGCTTTGAAACAAACTATTCAAAACTGGATTGCTGAATCCAGAGCTGAAATTAACGCTTCTCGATTAATGGTTTTAGATGCTGCTAAAAAAATTGACAATGAAGGTGCTTATGCAGCTAAGGTTGAGATTTCAACTATCAAATTTTATGTAGCTCAAGTTCTTCAAAATGTGTTAGACAGAGCAGTACAGGTACATGGAGCATTAGGAATGACTGATGATACTCCTTTAGCCTCGCTGTATAGGCACGAAAGATCTGCTAGAATATATGATGGCGCAGATGAAGTACATAAATCAAGAGTTGCAAAAGAAATAATGAAACAATACTTAAAATAGGTTTAACAAGTTTTGAGAGTTCCTCTAAAGCTTAGATTCTACTATTTTCTTTCATATTTCTTTCAGAAAACAAAAACCTCAAATTTTTCAATTGATACGCCTAAGAACATTCGAGACGGAGAAGAATTTCCTATTGAAAATCTTGAAATCTTTTTAAAAGAAAATGACTTTGAGATAAATAATTTAATTTTCAAACAATTTCCTAGTGGATATTCTAATTTGACGTACTTTTTAAAGTCTTCATCCAAAGAATTTGTCTTAAGAAGACCTCCTTTTGGTGCAAAAAGCCTTAAAGGTGGTCATGATATGTTACGAGAATACAATGTTTTAAAAAATTTGAAATCTCAATTTAATAAAGTTCCAAAAGTACATCTATATTGCGATAATGATGACATAATAGGAGCACCATTTTATATAATGGATAGAGTAGAAGGCTATATCATTAGACCTAACTTGCAAGAACAAGATTCTCCTGGAGAGGAAGTAATAAGAAATGTTTCTGATTCTTTAGTTTCTACGCTTGTTGAATTGCATAATGTTGATATCAATGAAGCAAATTTAAATAATCTTGGAAAAATTGATGGATATGTTAAAAGGCAAGTTGAAGGATGGATAAAAAGATATAATCACTCAAAAACTGATATTATAGCTAACATGGATTTTGTGGCAAAATGGCTCAATGATAACCAACCGTTAGAAGTTGAAGGATCTATTGTTCATAATGATTTTAAATATGATAATTTGGTTCTTGATAAGAACAATCATTCTAAGATTACTGCTGTTTTAGATTGGGAAATGGCAACTATAGGAGATCCATTTATGGATCTAGGAACTACGCTTGGATATTGGATGGATAAAAATGATCTTCCTGAACTTAAGCTATTTCAATTGAGCGCTACAACATTAGATGGAAATCCAACGCGAGAAGGTATTTTGGAGATGTATGAAAGTAAATCTGGAAAAACAATACCTAACCCTGTTTTTTATTATGTTTTTGGTTTATTTAAAATAGCAGTAATTGCCCAACAAATTTATTTTAGATATAAAAAAGGTTTTACTAAAGATAGAAGATTTGGTTTGCTTAATCTAGCAGTAATGTCTTTGTCAATAATGGCTAAGCAAGCAATAATTAAAAATAGATTAAGTAATCTTTTTGAATAAAAAAAAGGCCTTCAAAAGAAGGCCTTTTTTTAAGTAAAATGAATTGATTATTTTGTATCCATCTTAGCAGCAGCATAAACAATCATACCGATAAGAATTTTGTTTACAAAATCAGCTAAATTGTATACTTGATTAGTTAGATCCATATCGACACCGCCACCAAAATAACCTAGTGCGTATCCAGCTGGATAAATTAACCATCCAAATGTTACAATTTTCTTCATTCCGTCGAATGCGTAATGAGCAGCAGCGTTCTTAGAACCTGCGTTAACCTCAGCAGCTTCACCTGACCAGATTTCTCTTAACATTAGTCCCCAGAAGAGCATTCCACCTACAAAACCAGTAGTAGAATTAATCCAAGCGCAAGCGCCAGTTTCCCCTAAATAACCAAAAGTTAGCATTAAAGCAGAAAATCCTAAAAGTCTGTGAAGAACACCTACACTTACAGCTGTTACAGCAGCAAGTACGATGTAAAATTCGACCATTTGAAGAGGAACAGTAATTAACCAATCAATGTATCTAATTGATACAACATCAGTAGCATCCATGTTACCTCTCATATAATAGTAATGAACAGCAGCAATAAAGCAAACCATACCTGAAACTGACAGTGCAGTTTTCCATTTAGGGTTTACATTATCTCTTTCTAACCAAAGAAAAAGACCGGCTGCTAGTAAAGCCATATTTGTTACAAAAAATGTAAACGTTGTAAAGTCCATGTATTATACCTCATTATTATTGTTAAATTCTGGTAAATATAAAGCAAAAATTATTTAAAACTCAATTTATTTTAAAATTATGTTAAATAAAGAATTTCAAGAAATATACAAAAATATTGAACTTATGATGGATGAAGCTTTGAAAAATTCTGCACATCCTTACAGAACGTTTTCTTTGGCATCTCTCGAGGGCAAATCTCCAAATTTAAGAACAGTTGTTTTAAGAGAATTTTCGTTTGAAAACTGCTTTATTGATTGTCACTCAGATATAAGGAGTCCTAAAATAAATGAATTTAGAAAAAATGACAAATTTTCAGCTTTGTTCTATTCAAGCGAAGAAAAGATTCAATTAAGATTTAAAGGTAGGGTAGAAATTTTTCACAAAAATAATGTTACAAAAGAAAGATGGAAATCAGTAACTCCATCTTCAAAAAGATGTTATCTAGGACCTTATAGCCCTTCCGAACAACTAGAAAAATACCATCCAAATATTCCTGAAAATGTTAAATTTAAAAATCCTTCGGAAGATGACTCTAATGTAGGATATGATAATTTTGTAATTATTCGATGTCATTTTAATGAACTGGATTATTTAAAATTAAAGTATAGTGGTCATCTTAGGTGTAAACTAGTTTTTGAAAAGAAGAATATTAATGCATTTTGGTTGGCTCCATAGATATGAAAGGAACAATAATTTTAATGACCTTATTTGTTATTCTAGGGACCGTTTTTAATTTTTTAACAATAAAGCGATATCTAAGGAAAAGAAAAGATGAAGAAAATTAAATCAATCCTAATGTTTTTAGTATTAACTTTTTCTATGAGTTTTTGTTCAAAAAATGTAGATGTTATTTCAATGCAAGAATTTCAAAATAATATCTTAAATGATAAATCAATTGTTCTTGATGTAAGAACAGAAGAAGAGTACTTTGGTCCTCTTGGACACATAAATGGTGCTATTTTAATTCCAATAGATCAATTAGAAAATAGGTTAAGTGAGCTAGAAATTTATAAGAATGATACTATTTATGTTGTTTGTAGAAGTGGTAATAGATCTAATTTTGGAAAAGATATTTTGAATGCTAATAATTTTAAAGCAATAAATGTTGATGGTGGGATGTTAGCATGGAAAGCAGATACTGATGAGAGATAGGAAAGAAATAGTTTTCTTTTACAGAAAATCATTCATAACAATTTTAATTATTTTAATAATTCTTTTAATACCATTCTTTTTTTATGCGAATTAAGCAAAAATATATTATTGATTTTGCCAAAGGTGTTACTTGGCTTTTGGTTCTTTATCTGATTTTTCTATATGATCAAATCGATAATTTTACTGCATGGGTATATTTTTGTTTACATGGATCTTATGGAGTAATGTGGGTTTCAAAAAGTTATATTTTTCCAGATAAAACCTGGGAAAGCAAAGTTGGCATTCCATATGCATCATTGATATTATTTGGATTAATATTATATTGGGCCCCAGCTTTTATAATTACTTTAACATCCCATCAAGCTTCGCTTGAAATGATTGTTTTAGCAATTTGTACATTTTCAATAGGTGTTTTTTATCATTTTGCTTCAGATATGCAAAAATTTATTTTTTTAAAATATCAATCAGGATTAATTACGGATGGATTTTGGAAACAATGCAGACACCCTAATTATTTTGGAGAACTATTAATCTATTTGAGTTTCATAGTGCTTGTTATGGAATCGAGCCTATGGTGGGTCCCAACTGCGATTCTTATTTTATTTATTGTTGCTGTTTGGATACCTAATATGATTGCAATAGAAAGATCTCTTTCAAGATTCGAAGAACATGAATCTTACAAAAAGAAGACTGCATTTATAATCCCTTATATTTTATAATGAAATCTGAGATTATTATTTTTTACGACGGTATTTGTATTTTGTGTTCAAATGCAATGAATTTCATTCAAAGGAATGATAAGAAAAACTCATTCTTATTAAGTCCGCTTCAATCAAGCTATGCACAAAGAACTATTGACCCAAAATTCGTTAGAGACATGGATACTGTTATAGTGATGAAAGATGGAGAGTTGTTTACAAAATCAAAAGCTGCTTTTGTTGTGTTAGACACATTAAACCATCCATTGAAATATCTAAAATTTATATTACCTACTGTTATTGCAGATATTCTCTACAAATTCATAGCAAAAAGAAGATATAACTGGTTTGGAAAAAAAGAAGAATGTATTTTTCCAATAGACAATCCAAAATTTTTAATTGATTAATGAAAAAAAAGCAATTTTCTAGATTTTATGATATGGAAACCAGGTGGTATGATGAGGACATGCTTGGTCATATCAATCACGGCACAGCAGTGGCATATTTTGAAGATGCAAGAGTAAGACATGCACATGATATTGGTCTTTTTCCTTACGATAATGATAAATTCCCATTCATTGTGGCATCAATGACATTCAATTTTTTGAAACAAATTAAACATCCAAAGAATGTTACAGTTGGATTAAGAGTTTCAAGAGTTGGTGGTAAAAGTTTTGATTATGAATATGGACTTTTTATGGAAAATGATGATGAATGTGCAATCTCATGTCAAATGACAATGGTATGTTTTGATTTTGTAAATCAACAAAGCGTAAAGGTTTTTGAAGAGGTAAAAAAAGAATTTAATGGGGGATAAAAATGCAAGTAAATATTGAAAATGAAATCAAAACTATTCATATGGGCGACAAAGGTCCTAATCTTTTAAGTGTTGAAAGGGCTAATGAAATAATTTCAGAACTTAATAAAAACGATTGTAAGGCTGTTATAATATTAGGAAATGAGAAAGTATTTAGTGCTGGATTAAATCTTAAACATCTTCAAAATGCTAAAGAGGAAAGTGAAGTATCTTTGATTTTTAAAACTTTAAGAGAACTTTTAGTAGCATCAAGAAATTTTCCAGGTCCAGTAATTAGTATTGTTTCAGGACATGCAATTGCGGGAGGTTGCCTTTTAGCTCTTGCTTCAGATTACAGATATGGTGTTCATGGAATGCATAGAATGGGTCTTAATGAAATGGCAATTGGTATTGATCTTCCACCAGATATGTTGTCAATAATTTCACATACTATAAATAAAAATTATTTATTTGAAGTTGCTACTCAATGTAGAATGTATTCACCTACAGAAGCTTTAAAAAAAGGTCTTATAAACGAAATTGTAGGCTATAGATTTACAAGTAAAAAGAAAGCAACTTTAAAGGCTTTAGATAAGGCAAAAAAACTTGCAAAATTTTACATAGACGCTGGTGAACCTTTTGTAAGATTGAAGCAATCTCTTATGCATGATACAGATTTTGATTATCAAATTTTAATTGATAACTGGTTTAGTTCAGAAACTCAAAATAAAATCAATGCAGTGATGTCTTCCTTAAACAAAAAATGAATATTTTAGTCGCAGGCGGTACAGGTTTTATAGGAAAGAAAATTGTTAAATCTTTGGCCAATGAAGGTTATAAGGTTTTCGTTTTAACAAGAGATATTATAAATCATCAAAATACATTCACTAAAGATATTCAACTAATAGATTGGTCTTCAAAAAATCCTTCTAAACTAAAAGAAATTAGTGTTTTAATAAAATTAAATGGCGAAAAAGTAGATCAATTATGGACAAAGTCTGCAAAAGATAAAATTATTAATAGTAGGATAGCTACATCTAAAATGCTTTTTGATTTTTGTCTTAATAATGAAATTGTTCCAGAAAAATTAATAAATGCTTCTGCAGTCGGTATTTATGCACTAAATAGTGCCCAATATAATTCATCTGTTGATGAAAATTCTCAAAATGGAGATACATTTTTATCAAAAGTTTGTATTGAAAATGAACAAAGTACTAAATTTTTTAATGTTTTTGAAAACATTGAAATAATTCAATTAAGAATTGGTGTTGTTTTGAGAAAAAAAATAATTTCATTATTATCAATTAATTTATTTTTATCTATTCCAATTCCAGGAAACAAAAGTAGTTATTTTCCTTGGGTACATGTTGATGATATTGTTGGATTTATTCATCATTCAATTAATAACAGTATTGAAGGAGTATTTAATTTAGTTGGTCCCGAATTAACATCTCATAAAATATTTTTCAAAACAATTTTGAATAATAAAAAAAGCTTTATTTCATGGGTTATTTTTCTACCAAATTTTCTAACAAAATTAATTTTTGGAGATATGAGTGAAATGCTTCTTTATGGTCCAAAAACAAAACCTAATAGAACACTTGAAAGTGGGTATAAGTTTAAATATACAACTCTGTCAGATGCTTTATCTAATTTGTCTGAATAAATAGCTTGGAAAATTTTTAAAATTTGGTAAATTTTGTGCTGTGCAATACTTTAATATTTTATCAAAAGGATTATTCAATTGACTGCTAAAAAAGTCTCAAAAAAACTTTCAAAAGAACTTCAGAATCTAGAATCTATGGGCCCAGACGCTCATGCCATTGAAGTTCAAAAAGAATTAGATGCTGAAGAAAAAAGAAAAAATGCTCTTGGTAGAGCAGATGAAAGAATCAAAAGATCTAAGGTTTCTAGCGGTACAATTAGTATGTATTTGTCTGAGATATCTCAATATGAACCATTATCTCCAGATAAAGAAGTTGAACTTGCTGTGTTGATTGCTAAAGGCGATAAAGATGCAATGAAAGAATTAGTGGAAGCTAATCTAAGATTCGTAGTATCTGTTGCTAAAAAATATCAAGGAAATGGACTTTCACTATCTGACATAATTAACGAGGGAAATTTAGGCTTGATAAAAGCTGCTAAGAGGTTTGATCCTTCAAGAGGATTCAAATTCATTTCTTATGCTGTATGGTGGATTAGACAGGCTATTCTTCAAGCATTAGCTGAGCAGGGAAGACTTATAAGATTACCTTTAAATAGGGTTGGTACAATTACCAAAATCACTAAGGCAGCTGAAAAATTAGAAGCCGAGATGGGTCGTCCTCCAAAAGTTGAAGAGATTAGTCACCAGCTAGATGTAAAGTCTGAAGAAGTATTTAATGCTCTACAATATTCAAGAAGACATAGTTCGCTTGATGCACCATTCGCAGAAGGAGAAGATAGTTCTCTTATCAATGTTATTGAAGATGAACAAGAAAAAGATCCAGATAATAAAGTTATGGATACTTCTATGAAAGAAGAAATTGCTTCTGCATTAAGTACCTTAACGGAAAGAGAGCGTTCAGTAATAGAAATGTATTTTGGAATTAATAGAGATAGATCTTTTACATTAAATGAAATTGGTGAACAATTTAGTTTGACTAGAGAGCGTGTAAGACAAATTAAAGAAAAAGCTATTCGAAGATTAGCTCACAAAACAAGAAGTGAACCTTTAAGGGTTTATCTTGGACAGTAGTTTAAATCCTGTCTTTATTTTATTTCCTATTTTTCCAATCATATTGATTATGCATATCCATACTGCAGTCAATGCATTTCAAATTAGAAAGTCTTTGATGAGTAAAGAGCTTGATTATAGATGGCTTAAATACATGCCAGGATGGCAAGAAATACCTTTAAATATTCAAGCTTCAAGAGAGCTTTATAAAAATCTTTTTGAAGCTCCTGTGCCGTTTCTAGTATATTGTTTATTTGCATATACCGTAAGTCATGTGACAATATTAAATCTCTCTCTTGCGTGGCTATATGTTGCTTTTAGAGTTTGGCATTATTTTGTTCGAATGTCTAATCCAAAAATTTCAAAAAGAAGAACTCCTTTTCAATATTCTTTGGTTGTTACTCTAATTCTTTGGACTGAATTATTCATTTTTCTAGTTAAATAATTATATAGCAGAACAGTTTTCGAAGTTGTATAATCTTCTGAAATGGCAAAAAAACCAAAAATCGCAATTGTTGGAAGACCTAATGTAGGAAAATCTACGCTTTTTAATAAGCTTTCTGGAAAAAGAACATCTATTGTTGATCAAATGGAAGGTGTAACTAGAGATAGAGTTTATTCATCAGCCGAATGGTTATCTCAAGAGTTTAATATTATTGATACTGGAGGATATGTTAGTTCAAATGAAGATGTCTTTAATGAAAAAATTAAAGAACAGATTTCTGCGGCATTAAATGAGTGTGACGGAATTATTTTTCTTGTAGATGGAAAAGATGGGCTAAATCCTAATGATCAATTTTTATCCAAGTTTGTAAGAAAATCTGGAAAAAAATTTGTCATGGGAGTAAATAAATGTGATACTCCAGAACATCATTCAAGAAAAGATCAATTTTTTGATATTGGTTTTGAAAATCCAATTCCAATATCAGCTTTAAATGGTGCAGGTGTTGGAGATATGCTTGATAATCTTTTTGAATCAATTGATTTTAACAAAATAGCACAATCTAGTGATAATACAGATTGTTCAATCACAATAGTTGGAATGCCTAATGTTGGTAAATCTTCATTATTGAATGCTTTAATTCAAAGAGATCAGGCTATTGTATCTGATATTGCAGGTACAACTAGAGATTCTGTGGATACAATCATTAAATGGCATGGAAAAGATATTAAAATTGTTGATACTGCTGGACTAAGAAAGAAGAGCAAGGTTGATTCAGATATAGAGTTTTATAGCTCTTTAAGAGCTATGGATTCTCTACTAAGATCAGACCTTGTCTTATTAGTAGTTGATGCGGAGAAAGGATTTACAAAACAAGAAAAAACCATAGCTAAGGAAGTTATTAAAAAAGGTAAAAGAATGGCAATTCTTGTTAATAAGTGGGATTTAGCTTCAGGTAAAGATGTGTCTGCAGAATTATATAAGGAAGATATGTATATGGAATTCAAGGATTTACAACATTACCCAATTTTATTTGTATCCGCATTGACAAAAAGGAGAGTTTCTAATATTCTTGAAGTTGCATGGGAAGTTTTTACTAAACAAAGAGAAAAATTATCCACAAAAGAATTAAATATATGGATTGAAAAAGCAGTAAGAAATTACCCTCCACCAGCTGCGCAGGGAAAATCAATAAAAATAAAATTTGTAGAACAAGTACAGCAATCTCCACCAATTTTTGCACTTTTTAGTAACTATCCAAAATTAATTTCTATTCAATATTTGAGATATCTACATAACCAACTTAGGGAATCATTTGATTTAAATGGTATTACTATTAAGTTTTCTTTAAGAAAAGGCTAATGAATAAAAAACAAATTTATAGTTGGGCTTTATATGATTGGGCAAACTCTGCGTTTGCTACCACAGTTATGGCTGGGTTCTTCCCAATTTTTTTCTCTCAATACTGGTCAAATCCAGATAATTTATCTATAAGCACATTCTATTTAGGATTAGGAAATTCCATTGCTTCATTAATTGTTGCTTTGTTAGCTCCAATTTTGGGTGCAATTGCTGATCGTGGAAGTTTTAAGAAAAAATTTCTTATCTTTTTTGCCTTTTTAGGCATTGTTATGACCTTAAGTTTAGGATTTATAGCTCAAGGTATGTGGCCTATTGCTCTTTTAGTTTATATTTTTTCTACAATTGGATTTTCTGGAGCAAATATTTTTTATGATTCTTTACTTCCATCTGTTTCTGATGAAAAGAGCGTTGATTATGTTTCTGCCCTAGGTTTTTCATTAGGGTATTTAGGGGGTGGAATTCTAATAATAATTAATTTTTTAATGATTTCTTATCCTTCTGCTTTCGGACTGTTAGATGCAATTGAAGCAACAAAATATGCATTTATATCAGTAGGAGTTTGGTGGTCAATATTTTCAATTCCACTTATTCTCTTTGTAGAAGAGCCTAAGTTTCACCAGACTGAAAGCATTTCTGAATCTGTAATTAATGGTTTAATTCAGTTCAGAAACACTTTTAATGATTTGAAAAAGCTTAAAGTAGTTGCCACCTTTTTATTGGCATATTGGTTATATATTGATGGAGTAGATACAGTTGTTAGAATGGCAGCAAACTTTGCTTTTACATTAGGATTTGATCAAGCAGCTATAATGGGTGCTCTTGTATTAATTCAGCTTGTAGCTTTTTTTGCAACTCTAGTTTATATAAAAATTGCAAACTACATTGGATTAAAGAATGGAATATATTTAGGAATTATAGGTTACTGTATTATTCTATTTGCAGGTTACTTTGTTGAAAGTATTACTCATTTCTATATAGTTGCATTACTAATTGGTTGTTTTCAAGGAGGAATTCAGTCAATAAGTAGAAGTTTATATTCAAGAATAATCCCTAAAAAGAAAGCTGCAGAATTTTATGGATTTTATAATATGTTAGGAAAATTTGCTGCAGTATTTGGTCCTGTTCTTATGGGTACAGTTACACTAGTTCTGAGTAATGTTGTTGACGATGAAATAAAAGCAGCAAGATTTGGATTATTATCTATAATGATCTTATTTATTTTAGGTGCGTATGTTTTCTCAAAAGTCGATATATCTGAAGGTGAATCGATGGCTAAAAATCTCTGAATTTAAAATTGAAATTCTTTCTAAATTTTACTAGGTTAAAGTTTTAATTTTAGGGGGGGAAATTAACATTTTAAATTTTTCGAAAGAGATTTCCAGTTCAGGATCTGAAATATTCTCTGAAAATTCTTTAAATTTTCTAGAAAAAGTTCATATTAAATTCAATGATAAAATTGATGTTTTGCTTCAAGAACGTAAGGAATATCAATCATCAGTTGATTCTGGTATATTACCATCTTTTGATCCAAAAACGGAGGAAATTAGAGAATCTGATTGGTCCGTTAGGGAAGTCCCTAATAGTTTAAGGGATAGAAGAGTCGAAATTACAGGTCCCGTCGATAGAAAAATGATTATTAATGCTCTTAATGCAAATGTAAATGTTTTTATGGCTGATTTTGAAGATTCTTTGTCTCCAACTTGGGAAAATATTCAGAATGGCTTAGTAAACATGCGAGATGCAGCTCATAGGACAATTTCTTTTCAGCATAGAGTAACTTTAAAAAAATATAGTCTGCGTTCTAATCCAGCTATCCTTATGTGCAGGGTTCGTGGATTGCACTTAAAAGAAAAACATATTACATATAATAATACTCAACTTTATGGTGCTTTAGTTGATTTTGTAATGTATTTATATCACAATCATAAAGCACTCGATAGATTTGGTTCTGGTCCATACTTTTATATTCCAAAACTTCAATCTTATAAAGAAGCAAAGCTATGGAATGATATTATTTGTTTTTGTGAAGATGAATTAAATCTTGATAGAGGCACTGTAAGAGTTACCTGTCTTATTGAAACACTTCCTGCAGTATTTCAAATGGAAGAAATATTATATTATTTAAAAGATCATATTATCGGTCTTAACTGCGGAAGATGGGATTATATTTTTAGTTTTATTAAAACTCTTCAATCATTTCCAGAAAAACTTTTACCCGATAGAAATATTATTACGATGAATCAACCTTTTTTAACAGCTTATTCAACTCTATTAGTCAATACTTGTCATAAAAGAGGAGCATTTGCAATGGGAGGGATGGCAGCATTTGTTCCCTCAAAAAATCATGATGAAAACAGAAAAATCTTACAAAAGGTTCGAGATGATAAGTTATTTGAAATAAATAATGGACATGATGGAACCTGGATAGCTCATCCTGGTTTAGCAGATTATGTAAATGAGATTTTCAAAGATAAGTTTAGTACTTTTCAAACCAATCAATTGGATAGCATATCAGATGTTCAAATTTCATCTGAACAATTATTGCAAGGATGTAACGGAGTAAGTTCAGAAGAGTGTCTGAGATCGAATATCAGAATTTCTTTAAAATATATTGAGGCATGGATATCAGGCCTAGGTTGCGTAGCTATCTATGGATTAATGGAAGATGCTGCAACAGCTGAAATTTCAAGAACATCAATCTGGCAATGGATAAAACACAAAAATAAACTTGATAATGGTAGCATTGTTGATGAGAGATTATTCAAAACATTGTTACAAGAAGAGCTATCAAATGTTAAGAATGAAGTTGGAATTGAAGCATTTGAAAATGGAAAATTTGATTTAGCAAAATCTATTTTTGAAGAAATAACTTTATCAGATAATGTAGAAGAATTTTTAACAACTAAAGCGTACGAGGAACTATAATGAGTTTAAATGAGCAGGTATTACAATTAAAAAATGATTGGGAAATGAATGAAAGATGGGCATATGTAGAAAGACCATATACCGCTGAAGAAGTAGTGAAATTAAGAGGATCTTTACAGCCTGAGTATACACTGGCAAGAATTGGTGCAGAAAAATTATGGAACATGCTACACAAAGAGGATTATGTTAATTGTTTAGGAACTTTAACAGGAGGACAAGCTGTTCAAGGTGTTAAAGCTGGAGCAAAGGCAATTTATGTTTCAGGTTGGCAAGTTGCAGCTGATAATAATAGCGCTGAAGCAATGTATCCCGATCAGTCATTGTATCCTGTTGACTCAGTTCCATCTTTAGTTAAAAGAATAAATAGTTCATTTAAAAGAGCAGATCAAATTGAATGGATGACATCAAATGGTAATCCAAAATTTGATTTTTTTACTCCTATAGTTGCCGATGCTGAAGCAGGTTTTGGAGGTGTTCTAAACGCTTTTGAATTGATGAAAGCAATGATAAAAGCCGGTGCAGCTGGAGTACACTTTGAAGATCAATTAGCAAGTGTTAAAAAGTGTGGACATATGGGTGGAAAAGTTTTAGTTCCAACCCAAGAAGCAATAAATAAGTTAGTAGCAGCAAGACTTGCAGCTGATGTATCAAATGTTCCAACTTTATTAGTTGCTAGAACAGATGCAAATGCAGCTGACCTTTTAACTTCAGATATTGATGAAAGAGATTCTGAATTTGTTACTGGAGAAAGAACTTCAGAAGGTTTTTATAGGGTTAAGGCAGGAATTAAACAGGCAATTTCAAGAGGCCTTTCCTATGCTCCATATTCGGACTTATTATGGTGCGAAACCGGTAAACCAAACTTAGAAGAAGCAAAATTATTTGCTGAATCAATTAAAAAAGATCATCCGGAGCTAATGCTTGCATACAATTGCTCTCCGTCATTTAATTGGAGAAAAAACTTAGATGATGCAACTATTGCAAAGTTCCAAAGAGAACTTGGAGCAATGGGATATAAATTCCAATTTATTACACTTGCAGGAATCCATTCTATGTGGCACGGAATGTTTGATTTAACAAAAAAATATGTTAAATCAGGTATGACTGCATACGTTGAATTACAAGAAAAAGAATTTGCAGATCATGATAAAGGATATACATTTTCTGCTCATCAACAAGAGGTAGGAACTGGTTATTTCGATGCTGTAAATAATTGTATTGTTGGAGATCCTTCAACTAGTGCAATGGATGGTTCAACAGAAGAAGAACAGTTTTAAAATTTTTTGAAATAAAGTACTAATTAAGTCACAATTTTTTATAAATTATCCTCGTGAACAAAGTTTCAGAATTTTCAGAATTAGTACAGCCTACTCATATTAATACTGCAGGTACACTTTTTGGTGGATATATGCTTTCATGGCTTGACTTGGCTGCTGCTAAAGCAGCATCTGAATTTCTTGAAGAAACCGATGCTTGGGGCTCTGTGACAAGAGCTTTAGATAAGGTCGAATTTAAAGAACCTGTTTATCTTGGTGATTGGGTAAAATGTAAGTCAACAATTATTGATGCTGGAAATACATCGGTTAAAGTTCAAGTTAAAGCATTTGCAGAAAGTAAAGATCACGGAAAAAGACTAGCATGTACAGCTGATATAACATTTGTTGCAGTTATTAAAGATGAAAATGGTAAGCTAGTAAGTTTTAAACATAATTTAAGTTTATAAGGAAAAAAAATGGCACACATAAAGAAATTAAATTTTTTAAAAAATCATAAAGATTTAGTAGATGAAAATTATGGTATGGTTGCTGTACCAACATTTTCAGATAAGATGGATAAAGATTTAGCTGAACTATTTAAATCTCAAAACAAAACAGGAAAAGTTGGAGATCTTGTTTTTGAAATCGATAATAATTCGAGAATAGTTTATTACGGATTAGGTGATTCGTCTGATAAAGCAGCAGAAAATTTTAGAAGAGCAGCTGGTGAAGTTGTTGGCTATGCTCTACAGCATAAATATAGCGATATCGCAGTTGAGTGTCCTGTTACAGATGAAGGTGAATATTTTTGTCAAGCATTTGCAGAAGGTTTAATTCTTTCAAGTTATAGATTCTTAGACTATTTCACTGATGAAAGAGGAGAATATCATTTAAAGAGCATTACTATGGTTGATGCTTGTAATCAAGATGCAGCAAAAAAAGGTGCAATTATTGCAAGTGCTGTATGTGATTCAAGAGATCTTGGAAATCATCCCGGAAATGTGACTACTCCAACAAGGTTAGCAAATTTTGCAAAAAAAGTTGGCAAAAAAGGAAGTATGAAAGTTACTGTTTTTGATAGAGAAGAATTTACAAAGATGGGTATGGGCTCATTTGCAGGAGTTGCTCAAGGCACGAATGAACCTCCAAAGTTTATTATTATGGAATATTTCGGAGGAAAGAAAAGTGAAAAACCAGTATTGCTTGTAGGAAAAGGTTTAACCTTTGATACAGGAGGAGTTTCATTGAAACCTGGGTTAAATATGGACCAAATGAAATTTGATATGTGCGGCTCAGCGGTTGTTTTTGGGGTGATGAACGCTATAGCTGAATTACAACCTAAGATGAATGTTGTAGCTATTGTTCCTTCAACGCACAACATGTTAGGTGGTTCAGCTTATAAACCAGGAGATATTCTTACTGCATATAATGGAAAAACTATCGAAGTCTTAAATACTGATGCAGAGGGTAGATTAATTCTTGCTGATGCTTTAGCATATGCAAGTAAAAACTATGATCCTGAGTATATGCTAGATTTTGCAACATTAACTGGTGCTGTTGTTATTACTCTTGGTCATATAGCCACAGGTATAATGAGCAATAATGAAACATTAGTAGAAAATATTAAAGTTTCTTCTGATAATACCGGAGAACATGTATGGCAACTACCATTGTGGGATGAGTATTGCGATCAAGTCAAATCTGAAGTTGCTGATGTAAAAAATTTAGGATCTCCAGGTCAAGCAGGAACTATTGCTGGCGGTGCATTTCTTAAAGCATTCGTTGGAAAAGACATTCCATGGGCTCATTTCGACGTTGCAGGAACTTCGTATCATGTAGAAAACAGAAGCTATATTCAAAAAAATAGCGCTTCTGGGCAAGTGATTAGATTAGTGCTCGATATGCTCGGCGCCTAATGAATAAGCTTAAAGCGATTAATTCAGTTCAGTTTTCAATTCAGTTGATAACTGCATTGCTTCTTTTATACTTTACATTAAAATCTGATACTCCTAATCGTGCTATAATTCCAGTTTTATTGCTTTTTGGGTGGTCGCTTGGTTTTTATCAGAGAAGAGTTACTCGAAGAAGAGTTAACAAGCTTCGAGGTTCTAAAAATAAAGATGTTTTACATGAAGGTTAATAATGAATGAATTGTTCAAAAATGATATTACTTTAGATCAAGAAAATCATAAATACATTCTTGATAGTAGTCCTGAATTTAAATTTGCAAGTGTTACTGAGTTTATCCATTTCTTCTTTGAAAAGTTTGATCAAGAAAAAGTAGCCACCAAGTTAATAAATACTAATCCTAAGTATAGCGGTAAAACCTTAAATGAAGTACTTAAAGAGTGGGGAAAAGGTGCAGAAAGAGGTACGATAGTTCATAATGAATTAGAGATGTTTGTAAAAGAGAATGTTGTTCCTAAGCATCAAATGTCAATTACAGGCGCTAGATGGTTAAAAGAAAAACAAAAAAATGAACATAATACTTTCTATTCTGAAGTAATAGTATATACCAAAGAGCTGGGTATCGCTGGAACCATTGATTTGTTAGTTTATAATAGTGAGCAAAATATGTATCATTTAGTTGACTGGAAAACTAATAAGCGAATTGACAAAAATTCATTTAGAAATAAAAAAGGCATCCTTCCTTCATCTCAGCATCTAGATGATTGTAATTTCACTCACTACTCATTGCAACTCTCATTTTATAGATATATTCTTGAGCGTTATTATGGTTTAGAAATTGGTAGTCAAACTTTGTTTCATTTAAAAGAAGATGATAGTTATGAAATTTATAATGTAGAATATCAAAGCGAAGATTTAATTAATATGCTCAGAGAAAAAGATCTAATCTAGTAAGAAATAAATAATATCTATTACTGTATATAAAAATAAATAACCAATCACTTCCAAAAGAACACCGTTTATCCTACTTATCTTTACTAATACTTTTTCACCTTTTTCTGGTTTCTTGTATTTAAAGATATTTGGAAGTAGTCTTGGAGTAGATTTCATATAATTTTCAAATTTTTCTCCATGATTATTTCTTAGTTTTCTTTCTTCATTAGCAATAGTTGGTACATGAAATAATACAAAAATTAAAAGGAGAGCTAAAGGAAGATAAATAGCCTTAAGTGCCAAGCTAAAGCCCAATAACATTATTAAGCTAAAAAAGTATAATGGATTTCTCACCATAGAAAAAGGCCCAGCAGTAATAAGATTTTTTGTTTTATTTCCTTCAATATATAGTGAAGCCCAAATTCTACCAAATGAACCAAATACAACCATTATAAAGCCTAAAATGCTCATTTGTAAGGATTCTATGGTGGTTATTTCAAGTGTATAGGCTCTGAATTCATTGTTTGTAACTGATAAAACTATAAGAAGTAAAATAGAGACTCTTAAAAAATACATCCTATATTTTGCTAAAAATTTCATAATAATTTATTTAATACTAATTCTCTTTTCTTGAATTAGCTCGCATCCTGGAATATCATCTCCATTCCTGAGCGATTCTTTTATTTTATCTTTGTTCAGTAATTTAGTTTCTTTTATCTGAAAGAACTCTTCAGGAATTTTTTCTTCATCAACAATGTGTACTTTCGCAGGATTTTTATATATAGCAATAACTATATCATCACTTTCAATTTTTTCTGTATTAGTTTTTTCAAAATTAATTCGAAGATAATCTTTTAATCTTGCAATTTTCTTTTCCAAAGAATTTCTACGATCTCTTTGACTTCTTTCTATCTCTTTAATACCTTGAGCCAAATGTTCAAGGTTTCTAATATATTTAGCTACATTAGCTGATTTTGATTTGAACTCACCCTCAATTGATTCTATTTCTTTGATTAAGTCTGAATCATCATGATCTAGTAAGCTATCTAAAGATTTTTCAAATTCATTTGCGATATCATAGAGAGTTGATTTTGACATGATTTAATATAGAAAAAAAAATAAAAGAAGTTTATAATTCTTTTACTTCTTTAAGTAAGTCATTTAGCATATCTTTTGCATCACCAAAAACCATAATAGAATTATCATATCCAAATAATTCATTTTGTACTCCAGCAAAACCTGGATTCATACTTCTTTTGTTTATAATTACAGTTCTTGACTTGTCTACATTCAAAATAGGCATACCATAAATTGGACTGGATTGGTCATGTCTAGCTGCGGGATTTACAACATCATTTGCACCAAGAATCAGCGCAACATCACAATCTTCAAACTCAGGATTGATTTCATCTAAATCTTTTAGAACATCATAAGAAACATTTGCTTCAGCTAATAGAACATTCATGTGACCAGGCATTCTACCTGCAACAGGGTGAATAGCATATAAAACTTTTTTACCTTGAGCTTCAAGAGTGTCTGCTACTTCTCTAGCAACATGTTGTGCTTGGGCTACAGCTAATCCGTAACCAGGTACAATAATAATTTTTTCTGCAGCATCAAGAATCATTGCAGCCTCAGTAGTAGAATAGCTTTTAATATTCATTTCTTTTCCATCAGAGCTTCCACCGCTGGATGATTCAGCTCCAACAGCTCCAAATATGACATTAGCTAATGATCTATTCATACCCTTACACATTATATTTGTGAGGATTAATCCTGATGCTCCTACAAGTGATCCACTAATAATCAATGCCTGATTATTAATCAAAAAACCAGTTGCAGCAGCAGCTATTCCAGAATAAGAATTTAACAAAGAAATAACAACAGGCATATCTGCTCCTCCAATAGGAATTGTAAGACCTATACCAAGTAAAAGTGCTAATAAAACAATTACATAAAAAATTGTTGAATCTGGAAGTATACCTAATTGCTGAACAGAACCTAAAGCAACGATAGAAGCAAACATTAATGCATTAAGAATTTGCTGACCGCTGAATGTAATTGCTCTCCCTGAGATGATTCCTTGTAATTTTCCAAATGCAATAAAACTTCCAGAAAATGTTAAAGTACCAATAAATACACTAATACAGATAATAATACCTAGATCATTTACTTTAAAAAACTCTGAAGAGGCAACAAATGCAGAGGCTGCTCCTCCTAAACCATTAAATATAGCAACCATCTGAGGCATTTCTGTCATCTGAACTCTAGTTGCAAATAGTAGACCAATCACAGAACCAATTCCAACTCCAATTGCAATTAATTTCAAATCTAATACATTAGAAGATGCCAATGTTGCAGCAATAGCAATGAGCATTCCAAGAGCTGCTAGAAAGTTTCCGCTTCTCGCAGTTTTTGGATGCGATAAACGTTTTAATCCCAGGATAAAACAAATGGCTGATATGAGATAAAATAAGTTCATTTTTTCTTAAACATTTTTAACATTCTGTCAGTTACTAAGAATCCACCTACAACATTAATTGTTGCGCAAATCAATGCAGCTAATCCAAGATAAGTACTAATTTCTCCATCAGTACTAATTGCCAATAAAGCACCGACAATTGCAATACCTGATATAGCATTTGAACCAGACATTAAAGGAGTATGAAGAGTAGGAGGTACTTTATTAATAATTTCATTACCTACAAATATCGCTAAAATGAATATGGTTATTAAATTAACATCCATTACATAGCCTCTTTTGTTGCTTGATTTCTTACTTCACCATTTTCAATAAATAGCATTCCATCAATAATTTCATCTTCTTTATCAAGTTTAAAACCATCCTCTGTATGACAATGATCTATAATTGCTTCTATATTTTTTGAAAAAAGTTGACTAGAGTGGTAAGCCATAGTGCTTGGTAAATTTGAATTGCCATCAATTAAAACACCATCATGATTTACGATTTCATTTTCTCTTGTTAGTTCACAATTTCCACCATTTTCAGCAGCTAAATCCATAATAACAGATCCTGGAGCCATAGTTTCAACCATGCTTTTAGGAATTAACATTGGTGCAGGTCTATTAGGAATTAATGCAGTGGTAATAACAATATCTGATTTACTAACTCTTTCTTTCATCAATTCTTGTTGCTTTGCTTTATAATCATCACTTGTTTCAGAAGCATATCCTCCAGATCCAACTCCGTCATCAGAACCGCTTTCAACTTCTACAAATTTTGCTCCAAGACTTTCAACTTGTTCTTTTACTTCAGGTCTTACATCAAAAGCTTCAACTTGAGCACCAAGTCTTTTAGCTGTTGCGATGGCCTGTAATCCAGCAACCCCAGCTCCAATAACTAGCGTTCTTGATGGAGAAATTGTTCCAGCTGCAGTCATTAATAGCGGCATATATTTACCAATATGATTTGCTCCAATTAATACTGCTTTATAACCAGCAATATTAGCTTGAGAGCTTAATACATCCATTTTTTGTGCAAGAGTAGTTCTTGGTAATAGATTTAGTGAAAAAGCAGATATTTTTTTATCAACTAATTTTTTAACACATTCAATTTCTTTAATTGTCTGTAGTAATGAGATGAAAAGAGTACCTGCATTTAAAGATGATATTTCTTCATCAGTTGGTGAATTAACTTTACAAACTAATTCGCAATTAAATATTTCATTTTTTTCAACAATTTTAGCACCTGCTTTTGAATAATTTTCATTAGAATAATTAGATTCTAAACCAGCATCAGATTCGATAAAAAATTCATATCCTTTTTTGGATAAAGCAGAAATAGTAGATGGAACAATTGCCACCCTTTTTTCGCCAGATTTGTGTTCTTTTAAAATTCCAATTTTCATAACAGTAAAATCGAGGTAAAATTACGCATTTTAGAATATTCATCAAGAACTTTATTCATATTAAATTTTTTTTTTATTTAAATTGAATTATGGAACTGTATCCAAAAGCAAAAGTTTTTAATTCTTTTAATCTAAAAGTATCTGAATTGCATTCAATTTTTGTTGAAGAGTCTGGAAATCAAAATGGAAAACCAGTTATTTTTCTTCATGGTGGTCCAGGAGGAGGAATTAGTTCAACTTATAGACAATATTTTAATCCTGAAAAATGGAGAATAATAATGTTTGATCAAAGAGGCTGCGGTAAAAGTACACCTTTTGCAGAGCTTAACGAAAATACTACATGGGATTTAGTAAATGATATTGAAAAAATTAGAAACCATTTAAATATAGATCAGTGGGTCGTTTTTGGCGGAAGTTGGGGAAGCACTTTATCATTAGCATATAGTCAAAAACATCCTAATGCATGTAAAGGGTTAATTTTAAGAGGTATTTTTTTAGTTCGTAAAAAAGAAATAGATTGGTTTTATCAATATGGTGCTAGCAATGTTTTTCCAGATAGATGGGAATCTTTTTTAGCTCCTATTCCTGAAAGCAAACGAAATAATTTATTAAGTGCTTATTATGAAATTTTGACTGGAGATGATCAAGAAAAGAAAATTGAAGCAGCAAAAGCTTGGAGTACGTGGGAAGGAAGTTCAGTCAGACTGATTTTAGATGACGAGTTTATATCTGATTTTGGTGATGCAAAATTTGCTGAAGCTTTTGCAAGAATTGAATGCCATTATTTTATGAACAATTGTTGGCTTCCAACCGAAAATTATTTAATCGAAAATGTTGATAAAATAAGACATATTCCTGCAGTTATAGTTCATGGTAGATATGATATAATTTGTCCTGTAGTTCAAGCTTGGGATTTGCATAAAGCTTGGCCTGAATCTGATTTACACATTATTCCAGATGCAGGTCATTCTATTTATGAAGAAGGTATTAAGAATAAATTGTTAGAGTACACTGAAAAATTTTTAAAACTATAAATTATAGGAAAATCCCAATTATACCAATCAATGCTCCTGCAGCAAATGATGCTGAATTTGTAATATCTACTGCCGAAACAACAATTCCTCCTAAAATAATTAATACATTGTTTACGTTTGGTTTTTGTTCATTTTTATAAACAATCTCATTTTCTGATTGATTAAATTTTTCTTCTTCGAAATCATTAATATTTTTTTCAATTGAGATACTATTTTTAGCATTGGATTGACTATTTCTGAGAAAAAATTGTAATGTTTTTCTTTTGGGTGAATCTATTTCAAAAGATTCAATTTCAGATAATAATTGAACAGCAATTTGAGTTGATTCATCGCTATTGGAAACCTCCACGCTTTTTAAAGATTCGTTTTCATAGTTAGTTAAGGATAGGCTATCAGCATTTGCTCCATAAATAGTCATATAAAACCATTCAGAGGAATACCAGGCAGTAACATCTTCAAGATTTACTTTTTTATTTGAATCAAGCTGAATTACAGTACCATTATTTTTTGAATCAACTTCTATGTTCTTTATCATAATATCTTGAGATAAAAGAAAAGAGCATGAAAACAAAAATAAAATAGTTACTAATAGATTATTTCTCATCCATTGAATATATTATTTGTTTAGATTCATATGAAACAATTTTATCGATGAAAAGTTCACAAATTAGAGAATCGTTTATTAGCTTTTTTGAAAGCAAAAGTCACTCTCGAGTCCAGAGTGCTCCAGTTCTTCCAATTGGAGATAAGTCTTTGCTTTTTACAAATGCTGGTATGAATCAGTTTAAAGCTATTTTTTTAAACTCGGAAAAACCTAAAAACCTGAGAGTCGTAAATAGTCAAAAATGTATTAGGGTTAGTGGAAAGCACAATGACTTGGAAGAGGTTGGTAGAGATGGATTTCACCATACATTTTTTGAGATGCTTGGTAATTGGTCTTTCGGTGATTATTATAAAAAAGAAGCTATTAAATGGTCTTGGGAGTTATTTACAGAAGTTTGGAATCTTGACAAATCTAGATTATGGGTAACTGTTTTTGAAGAAGATGATGAAGCTTTTGATTTATGGAAAAATCAAACAGATATAGATCCAAATCGAATCATTCGTTCTGGCGCTAAAGATAATTTTTGGGAAATGGCTGAAACAGGACCTTGTGGACCATGCTCTGAAATTCATTACTATGTTGGGGATACTCCAGAGGATCAAAAATCCGAAATGGTCAATAATTCTTCAGAATATTGGGAATTATGGAATCTTGTATTCATTCAATTTAATCGTCTCAAAGATGGAACAATGGAAGATTTACCAAAAAAAACATGTAGATACTGGTGCAGGACTTGAAAGAATTTGTTCAGTATTACAAAACAAAGATTCAAATTATAAGACCGATTTGTTTGCAAAAACGATTGAAGATTTAGAAAATTTTTCGAACACAAAATATCAAGATTTTGAGGTTCCATATAATGTTATTTGTGATCACATAAGAATGCTGTCATTTGCAATTGCTGATGGAGTTATTCCGTCAAACGATGGTAGAGGTTATGTAGTTAGAAGAGTTTTGAGAAGAGGATCAAAATTTGCTATGAATTTAGAAATTAAAGAACCTATTTTATTCAAGTTAGTTGATTCAGTAGTTTCAACAATGTCTTCTCATTATCCAGAACTTAAAGAGAAACAAAAATACATTGAGCAAACTATACTTTCCGAAGAGCAATCATTTTTAAGAACCCTAGAAAATGGAGTTGTTCAATTTGAAAAAATTGTGGGCAGCACATCTGGATCTCAAATAAATGGGAAAGATGCATTTAAGCTTTATGATACTTTTGGTTTTCCACTTGATTTAACTCAGCTCATGGCTGAAGAAAGAGAGATGACAGTTGATGTTGATGGCTTTGATATTGAAATGAAAAAGCAAAAAGAGTTAGCTAAAACTGGTCAAAAATTTGAAATGGATAATGTTGATTTAAAATGGAATTTAGAAACTAATAGTAGTCATTCGATTTTTGTAGGATATGAAAATGAAAGCATTTCTTCAAAGATAATAAATCATGCTGATAGAGAAGATGGATTAATTATTGTATTAGAAAATACTCCATTTTATTCAGAGTCTGGAGGTCAAATAGGTGACACAGGTATAATTATGAATAATGATTTTTCAGCTAAGGTAAATGATACTCAAAAAAATGGGGATTATATTTTACACATATGCAAATTAACGAAAGGATCTATAGGCAATAATCTCTCAGTAGATTGTATTGTAGACTCTGATAGAAGAAATAGTATAATGGTGAATCATACAGCTACACACTTACTTCATCAATCATTAAAAGATGTTTTAGGTAGCCATGTTAATCAAGCAGGATCTTTAGTTCATCCTGAATATTTAAGGTTTGATATTACTCATCCAAATAAAATTTCCTCAACAGAATTAGATGATATAGAACTAATTGTAAATCAGAAAATTGGTGAAGATATTACAGTTAAAACAAGCATTAAAAGCTTGGAGGAGGCTAAAAAAGAGGGTGCTACTGCTTTATTTGGAGAGAAATATGGTGATAAAGTCAGAGTTGTTACAATAGGTGAATACTCTAAAGAATTATGTGGTGGAACCCATGTTTCAAGTACAGGTAAAGTAAGTAAATTTAAAATTAAGCACGACAAAGCAATTTCATCTGGAATTCGAAGAATTCATGCTATTACTAGCAATCATGTTGATTTGTATTTGAAGGAAAAATTAGATGAAATAGGATTGCTAAAAGAAGCTGAACAGAAAAAAGAAGAAGAAAAGCAAAGTCAATCAATTTTACTTAATAGCGTGGATATTGATTCAATAATTAAATATCCAATAATGGATTTTGATGGAATTGAGTTACTGTTTAGCAAAGTTGAGCTTGGAGTTGCTTCAGATTTAAAGATTCTAAGCAAAAAAATTAAAAATAAAACAGATTCAGCAATAATATTTTTGTTTACTGAAATTGACAAAAAAATAACAATTTCAGTCGCAATTACTGATGATCTCATTGCCAAATCTTTCCATGCAGGAGAATTAGTTAAATTTCTTGCTTCTGAACTCAAAGGTCGAGGTGGGGGGAAAGAAGATTTCGGAATGGCTGGGATACCTTACATCCATCCAGAAGAAATTAATCTTGTTGCTTGGCAACTTGTTAAAAGATTTTTAGAAAAAAAGCATGAGGATTCGTTTAAATGATTGAGTCAAAAAAAATAAATGATTTTCTTAATTCATGGATAGATGGAATAATTAGAATAGGTAA
>CACHCR010000009.1 GCA_902578385.1 uncultured Fidelibacterota bacterium
AATGAAATAGAATACTCCTTTTTTGTTGCGAATAGGGAGCAAAAAATAGATGAATCAATATTTATTTATGGATATTCTAATTTGGTTGATTCAGATATTAAAAATCTCAATGGTGAAGTATTAAAAAATGGTAAAATAATTGATACTGTTAAATTTTTATATAATCCAATTTCAGGATATTACTTTACTCAATATGAAAGTAATGAAGAAGGAGAATATATTTTTAACATAATTGATAATAATAAATTAATTGACACTATAAATATCAATTTATATGATTAATTAAGTAAATTGTTCAATGCTTGATATAAAAAAAATTAGAAATAATACAGATGATGTTTTAAAAGCTCTATCAAAGAAAGATAATGACATTTCTTTGAATGATATTTTAGATCTTGATTCAAAATTAAAATCCTTAACAACGAAATTAAACGAACTTCAAGCTGAACAAAATAGCAAATCCAAAGAGGTTGGTCAGTTAAAATCAAAAGGAGAATCATCCGATGATATTTTTAAGGATTTGAAAGTTTTATCTGAAAAAATTAAAGCATTTGAAAAAGAGCAAAAAGAGCTTTCATCTGCTCTTAAAAAAGCTTTACTTGAAATACCAAATATTCCTCACTCATCTTGTCCTGAAGGAGTTAATGAAAAAGATAATATTGTAGTTTCAGAGAATAAAAATACCAGAGATTTTAATTTTCCGCTTAAAGATCATATTGAACTTGGGGAAAAATTAGATATTCTAGATTTTGAAGTTGCTGCTAAAATGTCTGGAAGCGGTTTTCCGCTATATAAAGGAAACGGAGCATTACTAGAACGTGCATTAATTAATTTCATGACTGACTATCATTTAAAGAATTTCGATTATACAGAATTTTTTACTCCATTTTTAGTAAAACCCGAATCAGCTTTAACTACTGGTCAGCTACCTAAGTTTTCAGAAGACATGTATCATATTGAGAAAGATGATTTATATTTGATTCCTACAGCTGAGGTATCATTAACAAATATTCATAAAGATGATATATTGTCAAGCAATGAATTACCAAAATATTATTTAGGATATTCAGCTTGTTTTAGAAGAGAAGCTGGATCTTATGGAAAAGATACTCGAGGTTTATTAAGAGTTCATCAGTTTAATAAAGTAGAATTAGTAAAATTTGTAGAACCAACTAAATCTTATGAAGAGCTTGATTCTTTAGTTAATCAGGCCTCAAATATTTTAGATTTATTGGAGCTTGATTACAGAGTAATTGAATTATGCTCTGGAGATCTTAGCTTTGCTGCTGCTAAATGTTTTGATCTTGAAGTATGGTCCCCAGGAGAAGAGAAGTGGCTTGAAGTTTCTTCATGTAGCAATTTTGAAGATTTTCAATCTAGAAGAGGTAATATAAGATTTAAGAATTCAAATGGCGAAATCGATTTTGTTCACACATTGAATGGTTCTGGCTTAGCCACACCAAGAATTTTTGCTGCCCTGCTTGAAACACATCAAAATGAAGATGGAAGTGTTAGAATTCCACAGTGTCTTCAACCATTTATGGGAATTTCGGAGATAAAATAATTGCGAATAATATGGATTTATTTAAATCTAATTTTTTGGACATTATTATTTGGTCTTAGTTCTTTTTTTACAATACTTTTCACTGGGAAAAAAGAATATTTTAAGTTTTTTGGAATTATTTGGGGAAAAACTTTATCTTTTATTTTTAATGTAAAACTTATTGTCGTTGGTAAAGAAAATATTACTGATAAATCAAATTATATTTTTGTGCCTAATCATGCATCATTGATTGATATACCATTATTATTAATTGCTGTTAATAGGTATACAGTTTTTATAGCAAAACATGAACTAAGTAAAATTCCAATCTTTAAATCTATACTAGATAAAGCTGGATTTATTTTTGTAAATAGAAAAAATAATGATAGTTCAATAAAGTCAATGAATTATCTAATTAATGATATTAAAAATACTCCAAGATCTGTTGCAATTTTTGCTGAAGGTACTCGAACAAAAGATGGAAATCTTAAAGAATTTAAAAAAGGAGCATCTATTTTTGGTATTGATACAAAACTACCAATAGTTCCTGTTGCAATTTCAGGAACATATAAATGGTCAAAAAAAAGTTTGTTAAATTTTAGAAAAAGTGAAATTACATTTAGTTTTGCAGAACCCATTCAAACTGAAAACTATTCTTATGGTGACAGAGAAGAATTGACGGAGAAAATTAAAATAACTATTAAAGATATGTTAATTGATTAAAATGAAATTTTTATTAAAAGAAAATTTAGATTTTTTGAATACTCTTAAGGAGGATGGTAAAAAAATTGTTTTTACAAATGGATGTTTTGATATTATTCATGTTGGTCACATTCGATATTTATCAAAAGCAAAAGAGTTGGGGGACATCTTAATTATTGGACTGAATTCAGATGAATCAGTCAAAAAACTTAAAGGAGAGGATAGACCAGTAAATTGTTTTGAAGATAGAGCAATTTTGCTTTCATCATTAAGATTTGTTGATTCAGTTATTATATTTGAGGAACAAACTCCAGATAATTTGATTAAACAAATTATACCAGATATCCTTGTAAAAGGTGGTGACTATAAACTTGAAGATATAGCTGGATATCAAACAGTAACCGAAAATGGTGGACAAGTTAAAACTCTAAGTTTTTATGATGGATATAGTAGTAGTAATTATATAAATAAAATAAAAAAACCCTAACTTGATTATCATAGCTATTACAAATAATTTCACAACTTTATGACTTCATTTAACAAGATTATAATATTTGTACTTTTATTCTCAGCAGCTTTTGGACAAAGTTTGTCTGAAAAGCCAAGAAAACCTTTTATGAATACTGATGATGTATCATTTCTAGGTACATCAAACAGAATCACTTCAATTTTAGATGAAGCAAAGCAGTTTCTATCTGATGCAATCATTGCTGATGTAAATTCTGACACTGTAGAAGTTGTATATAACATTAAAAAGGTTTTTGATCTTTTATCTGATGTTGAACAGATTGGTGTCAGAGAAGAATTGGATAAGATTGAATTTGAAAAATTCCAAGATGATTTTGTAAAAATTTATACTTCAAGGCTTAATACTATTGATAGTTCGATGCAATTTTTATCTGCTGATTTAATAAGAAGGGATATTGCTAAAATAACTTCTGAGAATGAATCTATTGAGATGGGTTTAACCAAGTTTACTATTATTGATGATAGAGAAGGGCATATTCCATTAGTTACTAATTCTCAAGTTGAAAGCTATATTAGATATTTTCAAGGGAAAGGGAGAAAAGGGTTCAATATTTGGTTAAGAAGATATGTACAATATAAGGATTTAATGTTACCCATTCTTGAGCAATATGATTTGCCTGAGGATCTAATTGTTGTCTCAATGATTGAGTCCGGATTTGATCCAAAGGCAGTTTCAAAAGCTAAAGCAGTTGGCTTGTGGCAGTTTATGTATTCAACAGGAAAGCAATATGGTTTAGATAGAAATTGGTATATTGATGAAAGACAAGATCCTATCAAGTCAACTCATGCGGCAGCAAAATATTTTAAAGATCTTTATAAAGAATTTGAAGATTGGTATTTAGTTCTTGCAGCATATAATACTGGTCCTGGAAGAGTTAATAGAGCCGTAAAGCTGCATGAAACTTCTGATTATTGGCAATTATATTCTTTACCAAAAGATACAAAAAATTATATTCCATACTATCTTTCTTCAGCAATTATTCTTCAAAATCCGGAAAAATATGGTTTCAAGATTCCCAAATCTAATCCATTAAAGTTTGATGAAGTCAAAATTGAAAAAAGTTCAGATCTAAATGTATTAGCTAAAGCTGCAGATACGAAAGTTAGTACAATTAAAAAATTAAACCCTGAATTGAGACAACCTGCAACTCCAAATAATGGTCCTTATACGCTTAATATTCCCTATGGAAGAAAGGATTCATTTTATAAAAAATTTAATTCCATTCCAGATGATGAGAAGTTTGCTGTTCAAAAAGTAGAACATCGAGTTAAAAAAGGTGAAAATTTGACATCAATTGCAGCAAAATATAGAGTTCTTAAAGCAGATTTGCAGACAATTAATAACATAACAAATGCTAATAATATAAGAATTGGTCAGGTATTAAAAATCCCAATAAAGGGTGGTATTTACGCTAATTATCCTGAAAAGATTATTTATAAAGTTAAATCTGGAGATCAACTTGGATTTATAGCTGAAAAATATAACACAAGAGCAAGTGAAATACGAAAATGGAACGGGATGAAAGCAAATGATTCTAATATTTATCCTGGCCAAAAATTAACTTTATTTGTTAAAGGTCAACCAGTTAAGGATACTCCAAAGAAAAATGTTTATATTGTTAAGTCTGGTGATAATTTGAGTATGATTGCTAAAAATTATAATACAACTATTTCCAAAATAAAGAGTTGGAATAGTATGAAATCTTCCACAATTTATCCTGGTCAAAAACTAACAATTTATTTTGAATAATAAGGATTATGATTAAACAAGACATAGTTGATAATGTAGCTAAAGCAACTGGACTAACTAAAGTTGAAGTTGAAGCAGTATTAAATGAATCATTTAGCCAAATAATTAAAGCGTTAAGTAATAATGAAAAGATTGAATTAAGAGGTTTTGGTACTTTTAGTGTAAAACATAGGTTGCCTAAAAAAGCAAGAAATCCAAAAACTGGAGATCCTATTTTTTTGCCTGAAAGATATGTACCTGTTTTTAAACCATCTAAATTGATGAAAAAGACAGTTAATGAAAAATTAATTGAATATTAAGGAGCAATAGATGCCTTGCGGTAAAAAAAGAAAAAAAAGAAAAATGAATACTCATAAACGCAAAAAACGTTTAAGAGCAGATAGACATAAGAAAAAAAATAGATAAATAAAATGCAAGTCAAGAGTTTTGCTATATGGGCTAATGCTGAAAAAAAACAAGTTCCAGCATTAGTCAAAAGTACTTTAAAATGGGCTACTGAAAATAATCTAAAAGTTCATTTAGCCGACAGATTAAAAAGTATAAATATCGATGAAGATGTTTTATACTTTTCTACCCAAAATCCACCAGAAGTTGATTTCTTATTATGTCTTGGAGGAGATGGAACACTTATATCTGGTGTAAGAATATTTTCAAATCCTTCTGTACCTGTTCTCGGAGTTCACTTGGGTGGTTTAGGTTTTT
Organism: uncultured Fidelibacterota bacterium; assembly: GCA_902578385.1. Taxonomy (GTDB): domain Bacteria; phylum Fidelibacterota; class Marinisomatia; order Marinisomatales; family Marinisomataceae; genus Marinisoma. Next base: position 5,226 of record CACHCR010000009.1, read on the forward strand.
TAGCTCAAATCACTCCTGAAGTATTAATTGAAAAGCTAGACTCATTAAATAATGGACAATTTGAGATTCAAGATAGATTGGTATTATCAGCTGAAATATCTGGAGAAAATGAACTTTTTTATGCAATAAATGATTTTGTTGTCCAGAATGAAACTTCATTTAGAGTAACATCATTATCACTATTTATTGATAATCAACATGTAAGTGATTATAAGTCAGATGGTATTATAATAAGTACTCCAACTGGATCTACTGCATATTCATTATCATCTGGAGGACCTATTGTTCAGCCTGATGTTTTTTCAATTATAATAACTCCCATTGCTCCACATTCATTAACATCAAGACCATTAGTACTGCCTTCAGATGTTGAAGTTGAATTCAGATTTAGTGAAGAATCTGAAGAAAATCTTAAATTAATTGTGGACGGTCAAAATATTATAAATTTCAATAAGAATTCTACTGTAAAGTTATCTCAAGCAAAACATCATTTAAAATTTATTACTTTTAAAGATTATAATTATTATGAGACTCTTAAAAATAAAATGGTGTGGGGCAAAAGAGGGTCTTAAAAGGAGATTAGAATGACAAAAAAAATATCACAAAATCAAATTCAACAATTAAGAGAAAAATTTTCTTCTGATGATCATGTAAAAGTAGTTAGAAATGCTATGATTAAAACTAATTCTAATGAACTTTCAATGAATTGGGAAAAATATCGTAAAATAGATCATTCATTTTCTCATGTAATTTCAGGAGAAATGCCAGCAACTAATCAAAAATCCAGTGGAAGATGTTGGGGTTTTGCTGGACTTAATCTTTTTAGAGTCTATTTAGGTAGAAAGCATAATTTGAAAGATTTCCAGTTTTCACAAAGTTATTTTATGTTTTGGGATAAACTTGAAAAAGCTAATTATTTTTTGGAATCAATTTTATCTACCCTGGAAGAAGACTTTGACAGCAGAATTGTAATGCATTTACTTCAAACTCCAACAGAAGATGGTGGTCAATGGGATATGTGGGCAAATTTAATTAAAAAATATGGTGTAATTCCTCAGGCTGAAATGTCTGAATCCTTTTCATCTAGCCAATCAGCTGAAATGAATAAAATGTTATCAAGAAAGCTTAGAGAAAATGCCTATGATCTTCGTAAAGAGTTTTTAAAAGGAGTTACCAGTGAAGATTTAAATAAATCAAAACATAAAATGATTGAAGAAATTTTCAGAATGTTATCAATGCACCTTGGTACACCTCCAAAAAGTTTTAATTGGCAAGTTAGAGATAAAGATAAAAAGTTTACTAGATATGAAAATCTTACTCCTCAATCTTTTTACACTAATCATGTTGGACTCAATCTTGATGATTATGTTTGTTTAATTAACTGTCCAATGAGTAATAAGAATTATAATAAAGTTTATACTGTAGAACATTTAGGTAACGTAGTTGAAGGAAGTCCTATTAGATATTTAAATGTTGAAAGTGACATTATGAAAGAGGCAAGCATAAAATCAATAAAGGATGACAATCCTGTATGGTTCGGCTGCGATGTTGGTAAACATTTTCATAGAGATTTAGGAGTTATGGATACGGATTTGTTTGATTACGAAATGTTTTATGGTACAGATTTTAAAATGAATAAAGCAGAAAGATTAGAATATGGTCAAAGTCAAATGACACATGCTATGCTATTTACAGGTGTTGATTTAGATGAAAATGGAAAATCAATCAAATGGAGAGTTGAAAATAGTTGGGGAGATAAAGGCGGTAATAAAGGCTATCATATTATGTCAGATGATTGGTTTGATGAATATAATTATGAAGTAGTTGTCCATAAAGATTATTTATCAGATGAATTAAATGATATCTTTCAAAATTCTGATGCTATACCTTTAAAGCCTTGGGATCCTATGGGTGCTTTAGCAAAATAAATGGACACTCTAAGCCATGCTCTTTGGGGCAACGGTCTTTTTGGTTATAAAAAATATTGGAAGGTGGCTATTTTTTTTGGTGCATTTCCTGACTTAATTTCTTTTGGAGTTCTATTTTTTGTAAAGTTTTTTAGTGGTTCTCTTAAATACGGTGGACCTCCAACACTTGAAAGTCTCAAGCAATTAGAGCCATTTCCTGAATGGCTTTTTTTAATGGATAATTTATCCCATAGTTTTGTAATAGCATTTATGATTATAGGAATTGTATCAATTTTTAGGAGAGAATTATTCTGGCCTATGTTAGCTTGGCCATTCCATATTGTTCTAGATATTCCTTTTCACACTAAAGATTTTTTTCCAATACAATTTTTATGGCCAGTCTCGGATATTTTTTTTGATGGAATATCATGGTCTTCTCCATATGTAATTTTTCCAAATTTCGCTGGAATAATTTTATTATATGTATTGAGAATTAAAAAGATTATTTAATTCTTAAAATTGATAAAAATAAATTCTTAATTATATATCCTGCCATTTTAGGATTTTCTTTTAACCTTCTAACAGAATAATCGTACCAGTTATCACCATATGGAAGATATACTCTAACTGTATTTCCATCGTTCATAAGCTTTTTAAGCTTCTTTTGCATTGGCACACCATGTAATACCTGAAACTCATAATTATCTTTAGAAATATTTTTTTTATTTATCCATGAATAAATATTATCAATCAGATATTCGTCATGCGTTGCAATTCCAACATATGAACCTCTGTTTAAAGCCTCTTTAACAAGTCTTATAAAGTTTTCTCTAATATCATTATAGTCTTCTAAAACTAACTTAGAATCTTCAACATAAATTCCTTTACATATTCGAACATTAAATTTTTCGTTTGCAAGAGATTTGATATCATCAATAGATCTATGAAGATATGCTTGAATTACAATTCCAATTTGATCATAATCATCAAACATTTCTTTATAAAGTTGAATAGTTTCAGATGTGTATGGAACATTTTCCATATCTAATCTTAAAAAATTTTGATTTTTCTTAGCAGCTTGAACAAGTTGTGATAGATTGTTTCTAACAATATCTAAACCTAAATCTTGTCCAATGTGAGTTAATTTTATTGAAATGTTTGCTGATAAATTTCTTTTAAATATTTCATCATAAATTGATATATATCTTTTGGTTATCTCATTAGCTTCTTTTTCAGTTTCAACATGTTCTCCAAGAATGTCTATAGCAACTTTAAATCCTTTATCATTTAACTTTTTAACATTTTTCAACATTTCATCATCTGTAATTCCAGCTATATATGGAGAAGCAACAATTTTTACAAAAAACTTTGGTAAAAAAGGAATGATTCGAATTATTAAATTATTTATTAACTTCATGCTTTATAAATTTAATAAATAAACAAAATAATGAAAGTAGTATTAATAATAGGTGGTGCAGTTTCTGGTTCAACTGCTGTAAAGAAACTTACTGATGAAGGAATTAGATGTGTTGTTGTTGAGCAGAATAGAATGCCATATGGAAAAATTGAAGATGGCTTACCTAGATGGCACGAAAAACAACGCATTAGTGAATATTTTAAAATTGATGATATTATATCAAATGATTTAGTTGACTTTGTTCCATTAACTAGAATTGGTGAAGATATCTCATTTGAAGAAATATATAATATGGGATGGAGTTGTATTTATTTTGCCAATGGAGCATGGAAAGACAGATCTTTTCCTATCAAAGAAATTGAGCAGTTTAATAATTTTTATTATCAAAATCCTTTTGTTTATTGGTTTAATCATTATCATGAATCATCCTATAATGGTCCTGAGGTAGATATAAAAGATAATGCAATAGTAATTGGAGGTGGATTAGCCTCAATTGATGTCTGCAAGATAACCCAATTGGAACTTGTAAGGCAAAAAGTTGAATCTAAAATTGAAAATTTTGATATCATCGAAATGGAGCATAAAGGTATTCCAAAATATTTAGAACAATATGATTTGAAGTATGAAGACTTAGGAATAAAAGGAACAACTTTAGTTTACAGAAGAAATATCGAAAATATGCCTTTAACTACCATTCCTGAAGATGCTGCTCCTGAAATGGTTGATAAAAGAAAACTCGCGAGAAGAAAAATTTTAAACAATACCTTAGACAAGTTTTTATTTAAAGTTGCCGAATGTACCCAACCAGTTGGTCTATCATATGAAGATAATATGTTGAACGGAATTGAAGTTATCGAAAATGAAATTATTGATGGCAAATTAATTGCTAAAGAAAATTCAAATAAGATTCTTCATGGGAATACTTTTATAAGTTCAATTGGTAGTTTGCCTGAACCAATTCAAGGTATACCAATGGATGGATCTACTTACAATATTATCGATGAAGATTCTGGAAAATTTGACGAATTAGATAAAGTGCATGGAATGGGTAATGCCATTACTGGTAAAGGCAATATTAAAGCATCGAGAGTTAGCGCTAAAACCGTAGGAGATTTAACTATTGATTTAATTAATGACATAGATCAAGATGTAATTGATAATATTGATTTGAAAGTAAAAGAATGGCAGTCCAAATCCTCCTACGATGGAAATTATTTTGAATGGAAAGCAAAAAAATAATTTTTTTTCTAATAATTTTATAGAACTCAACAATCTTTTTTAGTACTTTCACTTGTCAATTAAAGCATTTATAACAATCCTAAGAGTTGATGCAAAAAATAACGATTAAAAAGGGGCATGATATTAACATTTCTGGGCTTGCTTCCAGAGAATTCTCTAACTCGCCTGCACAAAAATTTGTTTCAATATCTCCTCAAGATTTTAATTACATCAAGCCAAAATTATTAGTTAAAGAAGGCGATCAAGTTTCACTAGGTGATGCATTGTTTTTTGATAAAATCAATCCTGATGTTAAATGGCCATCAATTGCTTCTGGAACTATTTCAAAAATCGTTTTTGGAGAAAGAAGAGCAGTTCTTGATATCATTATTGAAGTTGATAAAGATAATGAAGCAAATATTGAATCAATTAACCAAATTAATCTTTCTTCAAGAGATGATGTTAAAGGATTCATAACAAAAAATAATTTTTGGCCTTTTTTTACACAGAGACCATTTAATAAAGTTGTTGATCCTAATGATAATCCTAAATGTATCGTTGTTACTCTTGCTGATTCTTCACCATTAGCTAATGATTTATCTTTTTCTTTAGCAGAAAATAAAGATTACATTATTTCTGCATTATCTAATCTGAAAAAGCTTACTGATGGAAACCTGTATGTTGCTGTCAGAGGTGATAATTTTTCGTTTTTATCTGACTATAATTTTATCAACTTGATTCAAGTAGAGGGACCTCATCCATCTGGAAATGTAGGTGTCATTTTAAATAGAGTAAATCCATTGAATCAAAATGAAGTCGTTTGGACTGTACAAGGAAGTCATTTACCAATCTTAGGTAAACTTTTTTCTAAAGGTCTTCTTGATTTTTCTATGAATATTAATATTGGAGGGCCTGCTGTAAAGCCTTCATACTTTAAATCTCGAATTGGTGCTAGATTTGATTTACACAAGGATTCTTTATTGATGGAAAATGTTAGAATAATATCAGGAAATGTTCTAACAGGAAAACAAATTGATATTGATGGTTTCCTAGGCTTTTATCACTCATCTTTTTCTGTAATTGAAGAATCATTTAGTAGACCTTTTATTGGATGGTTACATCCTGGAGGAAAATCAAAATATAGCGTTTTTAATGCCTACTTAGGATCAAATAAGAAAAGTTATGATTTCACTACATTACAAAATGGAAGTAATAGAGCATTTGTTCCTGTCGATGCATGGGAAAAAGTTTTTCCAATGGATATTTATATTAATGCTCTAGCTAGAAGTATTGAAGCAAATGATATTGATGAAATGGAACAATTAGGTATTTATGAATGTGATGAAGAAGATGTTGCACTCTGTTCTTTTGTATGCCCAAGTAAATCTGATGTTGGAGCAATAATTAGAAGAGGTTTAGATACAATTTATTTTGATAAGTAATTATGAATTTTTTGAGAAAAATATTTGAGGAAACTGGAAAATTTGTAGAAAAGGGTAAACCTCTTTCATGGGCTTATCCAGTCTGGGAAGCTGCTGATACAATTTTCTTTTCGACCAATAAACAAACAAGTAAAGGTCCTCATATTAGAGATAATATGGATATTAAAAGGACAATGTTTTTTGTTGTAATTGCATTAATTCCTTGTTATTTATTTGGAGCATATAACATTGGATATCTTAATGCATTAGCTTTAGATATTGATCGTAGCTTACTTGCAAACACTTTTTTTGGTTTTGGGTATGTTTTACCGATTTTAATTGCAACATTTGTTGCTGGTGCTGTTTGCGAGCTTACTTTTGCCATTATTAGAAAGCATGAAGTCAATGAAGGATTTTTAGTAAGCTGTGCATTGATACCTTTGACAATGCCACCAGATGTTCCGTTATGGCAAGTGTTTATTGGAACAAGTTTTGGAATTATAATAGGAAAAGAAATATTTGGTGGTGTTGGAACAAATGTATTTAATCCTGCTTTAACTGCAAGAGCTTTTATGTATTTCGCTTTTCCAACTAAAATCTCTGGAGATAAAGTATGGGCTGTAGGTCCTGATGGATATAGTGGAGCTACTGCATTAGCAATTCCTGCAAATCCAGTAGAATATGATACAGCTTCAAACCTTTTTGCTGCTTCTACTCAATTTGATTTTTCATTAATGAATATGTTCTGGGGATTAATACCTGGATCAATTGGCGAAACTAACAAGCTTTTAATCTTAGGTGGTGCATTCTTCTTAATTTATTGTGGTATTGCTTCATGGAGAATTATTGTTAGTTCTGTTATTGGATTAGTATTTACAGCATTTATATTCAATTTATTATCAGGATTTTCTACAAATGCAATGTTAACTATTACACCATTACAACATCTATTAATAGGAAGCTTTTTATTTGGTACTGTTTTTATGGCTACTGAGCCGGTTACTTCTTCGCATACTAACACAGGGCGATGGATTTATGGCTTTTTAATTGGAGTCTTGACAGTAATAATTCGTTCAATTAATCCTGCATATCCTGAAGGTGTTATGCTTGCAATTTTAATTATGAATATGTTTGCTCCACTTATAGATTACTATGTTGTTCAGTCAAATATTAAAATGAGGTTAGCAAGAAATGCATAGTAATAATTATACACTCGGCTTTGTTTTTATTGTGACACTTGTTTTAGGTACAATGTTATCATTTACAAAGGATAGTGTCAAAGTATTACAAGATCAAAACTTAAAAGCTGATGTTCAAAAAACTATTTTAAGATCATTGAATTTTGATGAAAGTTTATTACTTACTAATGAAAGCATTGAGCAAACATTTAAAAATTCCATTGATGCTAAATGTGTTAACATTGAAGGTGAGATTGTAGAGTGTAACATTGAAGAAGTAGATATTGAAAAAAATGTAGAAACTCTTCCAATTTATATAAGAATGGATAATGATAAAGTCCAAGGAATAGCTCTTCCGATAGCTGGAAAAGGCCTGTGGTCAACAATTTTTGGATATATTGCATTAAATCCTGATACAGATTCAGTTTTAGGAATTCAATTTTACAAACATGGTGAAACCCCTGGCCTTGGTGGCGAAGTAGAAAAGAAATGGTTTACCGATAATTTTATTAATCACCCTATGAAAAAATCAAATGGTCAAATAGAGTTTGTTCCTAAGAAAATTCGTGATGAAAATGGTAAGATTATTAGTATAACAGTTATTAAAGGTGGAGTAGACTATTCAGATTCAAATAAGTCAGCTATCCATCAGGTTGATGGAATTTCTGGCGCAACAGTGACAGCAGATGGTGTGACAGATTTTCTTTTAGAAGATTTATTAAGATACGAGAAAACATTAGATAAAATTAGAGATTATGGAACTATTTAATTCAGAATCAAAGAAAATAATTAGCGATCCAATTAACGTTAATAATCCAATTTCACTTCAGGTTTTGGGAATTTGTTCTGCTCTAGCAGTAACAATTAGGTTAGATCAGGCAATAATCATGACTCTAGCTGTTATTTTTGTTCTTTGTTCTTCAAATGTAATATTGTCTGTTATTAGAAACTACATTCCTACAAGGGTAAGAATTGTTATTATGTTGTCTGTAATTGCATCTCTTGTATCAGTTGTTGATGAATTGCTTAAGGCATATTTATATGATATGAGCAAGCAACTTTCTGTTTTTGTTGGATTAATTATTACGAATTGTATTATCATGGGTAGAGCAGAAGCCTTTGCCTTAAAAAACGGACCATCAAAAGCATTTTTAGATGGTTTAGGTAATGGTTTAGGTTACGGATTGATAATCATTGTTGTTTCATTTTTTAGAGAGTTGTTTGGAGCCGGAACTATAACTCTGCCCGATGGTGGGGCAGGATATGTTTTATGGAGTATTCCTGAATCTTGGTATGCTGCTGGATATGAAAATATTGGTTTATTAGTTCTTTCTCCTGGCGCATTTATTATTTTAGGTTTAGTGATTTGGGTGCAAAGAGAATTTGCAGGTGTTGAGGAGGATGCATAGATGTATAGCTTAGAACATTATCTTAGCATATTCACCAAAGCAGTTTTTATTGAAAATATTGTTTTAGCATATTTTTTGGGGTTATGTTCATTCCTCGCAATATCGAAGAGAATAGATGCATCAGTTGGAATTGGATTAGCAGTAGTAGTAGTATTAACAATAACCGCACCAATTAATTGGGTTCTTTGGGAATATCTTTTAGCTAAAGGTGCACTTGTTTGGATAAGTGATGATTTTATTGATACTGATCTTGGGTTTTTGAAGCTTATTGTATTTATATCTGTTATTGCTGCTATGGTACAATTAGTAGAGATGTTCATGGAGAGATTTTCCCAATCTTTGTATAATAGTCTTGGAATTTTCTTGCCACTAATTGCTGTTAATTGTTCAATACTTGGTGGGTCTTTATTTATGGTCGAGAGGGAATACACTATTTCAGAGACAGTAGTATATGGATTTGGTTCAGGAGTTGGATTCTTTTTAGCAATTGTTGCTTTAGCTTCAATCAGATACAGAATTAGATATTCTAACATACCTCCAAGATTAAGAGGAGTTGGAATGGCAATGTTGTTAACAGGTTTATTATCAATGGCCTTTATGGCATTTTCGGGGATTGATTTATAATGAGTGATATTTTATTAGGTGTTATTGTGTTTTCATCTGTGATACTTTTTCTTGTATTTATTTTGAATGTTTTAGGCAATATTTTATTACCGCAAGGAGAAGTAACTTTATTAATTAATGATGATATTGATAAATCAATCAATGTAGAAACTGGCGGAACAGTTTTGTCTGCCCTTGCTTCGCAAAATGTATATTTACCTTCAGCTTGTGGAGGTCAAGGAACATGTGCACAATGTAAGTGTCAGGTTGTTGAAGGTGGCGGTGATATTTTACCAACTGAGGAAGCATATATATCGCGTTCTGACCAAAAAGATAATTGGAGATTGGGTTGTCAGGTTAAAATCAGAAATGATATGAAAATTCAAGTTCCAGATGAAATATTCAGTATTAGAAAATGGGATGCTGTTGTTAAATCAAATGATAATGTAGCTACTTTTATTAAAGAGCTAATTTTAGAACTTCCTGAAGATGATCCAATCCATTTTGAATCTGGGGGTTATATACAAATTGATGTACCTACTTACAAAGGATTAGAATATAAGAATTTTGAAATTCAAGATTTATATACCAGTGACTGGGATAAATTTGATATTTGGCAATATGTTGCAGAAAATAAAGAGCCAGTTTTTAGAGCATATTCAATGGCAAACCATCCTGCTGAAGGTAATATGATTATGCTTAATATTAGGATTGCTAGTCCGCCACCAGATAATCCATCTGCTCCTCCAGGGATAGCTTCTTCATATGTTTTTGATCTTAAAGAGGGAGATAAGGTAACTGTATCTGGTCCTTATGGTGAATTTTTTATCAAAGATACTGATCGTGAAATGGTTTACATTGGTGGTGGTGCTGGAATGGCTCCACTAAGATCTCATATTTTCCATTTACTTAAGACTGAAAAATCTAAACGAAAAATTTCATTTTGGTATGGCGCAAGATCAGAAAAAGAAATGTTCTATGATGATGAATTCAAGGCTTTAGCAGAAGAATTTGATAATTTCAGTTATCATGTTGCTTTATCTGACCCACTGCCAGAAGACAATTGGGAGGGTCCAACTGGATTTATTCATCAGGTTGCACATGATAAGTTGTTAAGAGATCATGAAGATCCTACGGAATGCGAATACTATTTATGTGGTCCCCCAATGATGATTAGCGCTGTTCAAAAAATGCTCTGGGACTTAGGCGTTGAAGAAGATATGATCGCTTATGATGACTTTGGCTAATAGATTAGTTTTATTAATAATTCTTTTATTATTTAGTTGTAGTACTCCTGAAAAAGATCTTGTTACTATTAAAGGTAGTACTATGGGAACAACATATACTGTCAAATTTTTTCCTATATCAAATAATCCAATTGAAATCGAAGAGAGTTATACCCTTGTTGAAAAAATATTAAGAGATATTAATCAACAAATGTCTACATATATACCTTCAAGTGAAATTTCAACTTTTAATAAGTCTGAATCAACTGACTGGTTTTTAGTTTCTGAAGATTTTAGCAGGGTATTAGAACGTTCATTTAAATATTATGATTTATCTAATGGTCAATATGATATAACTATCATGCCTCTAGTAAACTTATGGGGATTTGGCCCTGATATTTTTGAATCTCCACCTTCAGAAGCGATGATTGATAGTGTTAAGGCTTTTATTGGACAAGATTTAATTGAATTTGAAAATCAAAAAATAAGAAAGAAAGATTCAAGGGTACAAATTGATTTAAGTTCAATTGCAAAAGGTTATGCAGTTGATAAGATTTTTAATGCTCTTAATAGATATGAAGATCTTTTTATTGAAATTGGAGGTGAAATAAGAACCAAATCAAAAAGTAAAGATTGGAAAATAGGAATTAATACTCCATCAATTACTAATTTTGAAAATGACATTGAACTAGTTATTTCGCTTAACAATCTATCAATTGCAACTTCAGGTAATTACCGAAATTTTTATATTATTGATGACAAACTTTATCATCATGAAATAAATCCAAAAACTGGATATCCAATTTCTTCTAACTTGGGTTCTGTTTCGATCATTTCTGATCAATCATGTTTAGATGCAGACGCTTTATCTACAATGTTTTATATAATCGATAATTTTGAAATTGTAGAAAACTTAAAGGGAGTTGAATCCTTATCAATTATTTTAAGTGAGGATAAAAACTTTAAGAAAGTTTTCTCAAGTGGTTTTCCAAAAAATTAAGCCTTACTATCGCATTTATCTTGATCACCACCACAAATTTCACATCCATCTGGGGAATCACCACAAGCTTTTCTTAATGGTTTATTTTTAAAAATAAGACCTAGATTCATAGCTATCATTGATAGCCCTATAATGAGTAAAACTGGTAATAAATTTTCCATTTTTCAATATAAAGCAATAAATACGATTTTAATAATTTTTTCATTCCTTTTTATTTAAATTACCGCCTATGGATTTATTGAATCATCCAGTTGGAATTATATCGATAATTTTATTTATCATTGCATATGCTTTTGTAATGACAGAGGAGGTTACGCACCTAAGGAAGTCTAAACCTGTACTTTTTGCTGCAGGAATTATTTGGGCAATGATCGCTTGGGTAGGAGTGCAAACTGGAGATTCTTATGCTGTTAAAAAAGAATTGATGCATGCTTTCGATGAATTTAATCAGTTAATGCTCTTTCTTTTAGTAGCAATGACATACATAAACTCAATGACTGAGAGAAATGTTTTTGAAAAACTTCGTTCCATTCTTTTAAATCAAAACTTTACCTATAAAAAGTTATTTTGGATTACTGGTTTTATTTCTTTTTTCTTATCTCCTATAGCAGACAATCTAACAACCGCACTCACAATGTGTTCAGTAGTCTTAGCTGTTGGTAAAGGAAATAAAAATTTTACTAGCATCAGTTGTGTTAATATTGTTGTAGCTGCTAATGCTGGCGGTGCTTTTAGTCCTTTTGGTGATATAACAACATTAATGGTTTGGCAAGCTGGATATGTTGAGTTTTTACAATTTTTCAATCTTTTTTTACCATCTTTAGTAAACTTTATTATACCATCATTTATTATGAGTTTCTTTATTGAAGGCACAGAAGATGATGTTGAAAATCCTCCTGTATTATTAAAACGAGGTGCTATAACAATAAGTTGTTTATTTCTTATTACAATCATGATGGCAATTTCTTTCAAACAATTTCTTAAACTACCCCCAGTATTTGGAATGATGTTTGGATTAAGTTTATTGCAATTATATGGATATCATTTAAAGAGAAGCTATTCTGCAAAAAGTGAAATCTCACGAGATGGATCAGATCAGCCATTTGGAGTATTTAAGCAAATAGCTCAAGCTGAATGGGATACTTTATTATTTTTCTATGGTGTTATTCTTTGTGTTGCTGGCCTATCTAAGATTGGTTATTTAGCATTGATTAATACAACATTATATGATGGATTAGGATTCACTTTAGCAAATTCGTTAATGGGAATTATTTCTGCTTTGATTGATAATATACCTGTCATGTTTTCAGTAATTCAAATGCATGATACAACAACTATGGATTTGAATCAGTGGCTTTTAATCACTCTTACAGCAGGTGTTGGAGGTAGTTTACTTTCAATCGGTTCTGCTCCTGGAGTAGCTTTAATGGGTCAAGCAAAGGGAGTTTATACATTTTCAAGTCATCTAAGATGGACTGGAGTAATTTTTATTGGATATGTTTTTAGTATCTTAACACATCTATGGCTTTCAGGAATGCTCTAATGCGTATAACTAAAGTTACAACTAGAAACGGAGACGGCGGTAAAACAAATTTAGCTAAAGGCGAATCAGTTCTTAAATCAGATATTATAATTCATTGTCTTGGAGAGGTTGATGAATTGAGCAGTGTCATTGGTGTTTGTTTAACTTATTGTAAAAATTCTGATGTTTCTGATTTTTTGAAAAAAATACAAAATAATTTGTTTGATATTGGTGGTCATATATCGATGAAGTTAGATGATGACAACTCTATTGTAAATGAGCAAATGATTTCAGATTTAGATGGTCAAATCAATTACTTGAATGAGAATTTAGATCCTTTAAAAGAATTTATTTTGCCAAGCGGAGATCATTTTTCAGCGAACTTACATATTGCAAGAGCAATTACTAGAAGAGCTGAACGTTCAACGGTAGAATTATATAATAATGCTTTACCTAAAAATCCTGTTGTAATGTATTTGAATCGCTTATCTGACTATTTATTTGTTCTTTCAAGATATCATAATAAACAAAATAATATTCCTGAAACTACTTGGCAGAGGTAGTAAATGGATTTTCATCAAATTCAATCTATTATCGATAAACACGATAAGATTTTTATTTCATCTCATATTAATCCTGATGGAGATAGTTTAGGTTCTGCTTATGCAATGTATAAATATTTAGATTCAATTGGTAAAGATTGTATAATTGTCAATCATTCATCAATTCCAGAAGTTTATAATTTTTTGAATAAGGATAATATTTTTCAGGAGCTTGACGGTGAAACTGCTTCATTTATTAAAAAAGCAGATTTAGGATTGATATTGGACATTGGAGATTTTTATAGATTAGGAGATATAGCATATTTAGTTGAAGAAAATGATATTGAAACTTTAAGCATTGATCATCATGCAAAATCTGATAATGATTTATTTAAAAATGAATATATTGATGTTAATGCATCGTCCGTTGGCGAAATTTTATATTCTTTTTTTAAAGATATTAACCATAAGATTTCTGAAGAAATAATGCTTGGAATATATGTAGCTGTTCTAACAGATACTGGTTCATTTAGACATAGTAATACAACAGATCTCTGTCATCAAGTTGCTGTTGATGCTATTCAAATGGGATTAGATATATCTAAATTATATCAAAATATTTATGAAAATTCTTCAGTGAGTAGAATGAAGCTTTTAGGTAATGTTATTCAAAAATTAAATTATGATTGTGATGGTGAGCTAGTTTGGTTTTCTTTGAATCATGATATGATTAAAGAGGTTAATGGTACAAAGCAAGATTTTGATGGGTTTACTGATTTCTTTAGAGGGATTAAGGGAGTTGAAGTTTCATTGATGCTTTATGATCTGGGAGGTAAGGTCAGATTAAGCTTTAGATCAAAAGGAAAATACAAGGTCAGTGAAATTGCTAAGAAAATGGGCGGAGGTGGACATCCATTCGCAGCTGCAGCCCTGGTTGAGGGTGAATTCTCAGATGTCAAATCAACAGTCTTAAATTTAATGTCAACACATATAAGTAAATATAATGAAGATAATCTTAGCTAAAGACGCAGGATATTGTTTTGGAGTAAGAGATGCTGTAAATAGCGCTTATGAAATGAGTAAAAAATATGGTGAAGTCTATATGTTGGGAGATATTGTTCATAATGAAAGCGTAGTAAGCGATTTAGAAAAAGAAGGTGTTAAAGTTGTTGAGAAGCTTGATCAAATTCCGAAAAATAAACCTGTTCTTTTCAGAGCCCATGGTACTGCCAAAGAGGTTTGGAAAAAAGCTGAAGATAAAAAAATGAATATTATTGATGCCACATGTCCACTAGTTCATGAAATACATCATGAAGTAAAAGCTTTACATAAAGAGGGAAGAAAAATTATTATAATTGGTGATCACGGTCATGATGAAGTAATTGGTATAGCTAGTCAAATACCAGATCCTATAATTGTAGCTACAGTTGAAGAAGCTGAAGAATTAAGAAAAACAAAGAAAGCTGGAATCGTTACTCAATCAACACAAACAATTGAGAATGTTCAAGATATTATAAATATTTTAATGACAAAAGTATTTGATTTAAGATTTGTAAATACAATTTGTTTCCCAACTAAGAGAAATCAAGAACAAATTAAAGAGTTATCAGAAGTAACTGACCTAATGATTATTATTGGATCATTTACAAGTGCTAATTCTAAACGTCTAGCTGAATTAAGTTCAGAAAGGAATGAAAATACATTTCAGGTGACTTGCGCTTCAGAAATTGATTCATCTTGGTTCAAAGATGATGTAAATTCTGTAGGAATATCTGCCGGAGCTTCAACTCCAGACTGGATAATCGAATCAGTAATTAAAAAAGTCAAAGAAATAACAAATACACAGGAAAAGGAAATAATTCATGAGTAAAGAAGAGTCTTTTAAGGTTAAAGTCGGTTTAGCAGAGATGCTAAAAGGTGGGGTAATTATGGATGTTACTAATTTAGAGCAAGCTAAAATTGCAGAAGATGCAGGAGCAGTTTCCGTCATGGCTTTAGAGAGAATTCCGTCGGATATAAGAAAAGATGGTGGAGTTGCAAGAATGAGCAACCCTCACATGATTAAAGAAATTCAAGATAATGTTTCAATACCAGTTATGGCAAAATGTAGAATTGGTCATTTTGCTGAAGCACAAATTTTAGAAGCTTTAGAAGTTGACTTTATTGATGAAAGTGAAGTGCTTACAACGGCTGATGAACATGCTCATGTAGATAAACATCCTTTTAAGGTTCCATTTGTATGTGGAGCAAGAAATTTAGGTGAAGCTTTAAGAAGAATACATGAAGGCGCTGCATTAATTAGAACCAAAGGAGAAGCTGGTAGTGGAAATATTGTTGAAGCTGTAAGACATATGAAAATGATTACTTCTCAAATTATTGAATTACAAAATGCTGATTTATCAAAAAAAGCAGAAGAATTTAGGGTTCCTTTAGATTTAGTTGAAAAGGTTGCAAAAAATCAAAAACTAACAGTACCCAATTTTGCTGCTGGAGGAATTGCTACTCCTGCAGATGCTTCTTTAATGATGCAGCTCGGTGCCGAAACAGTTTTTGTTGGTTCTGGTATTTTTAAAAGTGAAGATCCATCTGAAAGAGCCCATGCAATTGTTAAGGCCGTTACGCATTTCAAGAGCGCAAAAGATGTTTTAACTGCTTCGTATGATTTAAAAGATGCTATGAAGGGAATTTTAATGTCTGAGATCCCTGAAGATGAAAAATTTTCAAATAGAGGTGACTAATTGTGGTTGGTGTCCTTGCACTTCAAGGAAATTTTGATTCTCATATTAGAATTCTAAAAAAAATCAACTTAAAACATAAGTTAGTTAAAACAAGCGATGATTTAAGTTCTGTTGATGGTCTTATTATTCCAGGAGGAGAATCTACAACAATAACTAATCTTTTGCGAAGAAATCAAAGTTTGATTGATGGCATTAATCAGCTTTCAAAAAATAAGCCTATATTAGGTTCGTGTGCTGGACTAATTTTAATGTCAAAAGAATCAAAAGATTCAAGAGTACATAACTTTGGCTTTTTAGATGTTACAACAAGCAGAAATGCTTATGGAAGACAAGTACATTCTTTTGAAGCTAAAATAAATGTTAAGAATAATACAATGAATTATGATATTAATGTCTTATTCATTAGAGCTCCAAAAGTAGATAAAATAAACAACGATGTTGAAGTTTTAGCAACTTTTCAAGAAGAAGTAGTTGCCGTCAGACAAGGGAAACATGTAGGAATTTCTTGTCATCCTGAATTATTGGATGAAACTTTAATACATGAAATTTGCTTCAAAGGAAAAAATGAAATATCTTGAAAAGATTAATTCCCCTAAAGATTTAAAAAGTATTCCAAAAGAGGAATTAGGAGAAGTATGTAAAGAACTTCGAACTTACATCACTGATACTATTAATCAAATTGGAGGACATTTAGCACCAACTCTTGGTGCAGTTGAAATAACTACTGCTGTTCATTATGTATTTGATGCTCCAAGAGATAAAATAGTATGGGATACTGGCCATCAGGCATATGCTCATAAAGTATTAACCGGTAGATATAATAAATTTCCAACTATTAGAAGGTATAAAGGGTTAAGTGGTTTTTTAAAGCGATCTGAAAGTGAATATGATGTCTTTGGTGCTGGTCATGCATCAACAGCAATTTCAGCTGGCTTAGGAATGGCTGTAAGTAGAAATTTAGAGAATGATGATTTTAAAGTCGTAAGTATTATTGGAGATGGAGCCTTATCTGGTGGCCTTGCATTTGAAGCTCTTAATAATGCTGGAAATATAAGAAAACAAATGCTTGTTATTGTAAATGATAATGACATGTCTATTAGTCCGAATGTAGGGGCATTTAGAAACTATCTTGTCAAAATAGCGACTAACAAGCAATATAATAAATTGAGAAGATGGATTTATAGAACTATAAAGAAACTTCCAAAGAGTTTGAAATTTATAGAATCTATTTTAAGAAAAGCTGAATCTAGTGCTAAAAATTTCTTTTTACCAACAACGGTTTTTGAAGATTTAGGTTTTAGATATTTCGGACCAGTTGATGGTCATAATATCGAAGAAATGGTAGAGATTTTAGAAAATATAAAAGATTATGATAGTCCTGTTGTGTTGCATGCAATTACAAAAAAAGGAAAAGGGCTTGATTACGCTGAGGATGATCCAATCAAATATCATGGAGTTAAAGAGAAGAAAAAAGATAGTGCTGTTACTAAAGTTGAAGCTCCAATATATCAGAATGTATTTGGAGAAGTATTATGCAATTTAGCAGAAGAAAATAAAAATATAGTTGCAATAACTGCTGCAATGAGAGAAGGAACAGGTTTGGTTGAGTACTCTACAAGATTTCCTGAAAGATTTTATGATGTTGGTATCGCTGAAGGTCATGCAGTAACTTTTAGTGGTGGGTTATCAACTGAAGGTAAAATTCCTGTTGTTGCAATTTATTCAACCTTTCTTCAAAGAGCCTTTGATCATATTATACATGACATTTCTTTACAAGATTTACCTGTCATTTTTTGTATGGATCGTTCTGGTTTAGTTGGTGAGGATGGTGCAACCCATCATGGTGTTCTAGATATTTCATATTTAAGATGTATACAAAATATTATTATTTCAGCTCCGAAAGATGGAAATGAATTAAGAGATTTACTTTATACCGCAACTTTAAATACAGCTACACCATTTACTATAAGATACCCTAAAGAACAGTCAGTGAAATTTGAAGAAAAGTCTCCCAAAAAAATTGAAATAGGTTCATGGGAGATATTAACTGAAGGAAGTGATATTCTTATTTTAGCAGTTGGATCAATGGTTAGTAAAAGTTTAGAAATACATAATATGCTAATGGAGAAGGGTATTTCTTCAGAGGTGGTTAATTGTAGATTTATTAAACCCATGGATGAAAATTATTTAAAAGAATCTTTAGAAAAATATGAATTCGTTATTACGATTGAAGAAGGGGTAACACATGGAGGTTTTGGCGAAGGAGTAGTTAACTGGTCAAAGAAAAATAATATTGGAAATTCTATATTAACATTAGGCGTTCCCAATAGATTCGTAGATCATGGACCAAGAAATATTTTATTAGAAGAAATTGGGTTAGATTCAATGACTTTGTTCGAAAAGATTTATAATTTTTCAAGGAAATCAAATGAGTAAAAACGCAGAAAGAAAAGGTAGTTTTAAAAGCATTAGTGGCGATGATTTAAAGGACTTTTATTCATCACCAAACAATGAAAAAAACTATAACATTGATCCAGGAAGTTTTCCATACACTAGAGGTATTCATAAGAATATGTATAGAGGAAAATTATGGACAATGAGACAGTTTTCAGGATTTAGTACACCTGAAAAAACTAATGAAAGATATAAATATTTACTTAAAAATGGTCAAACAGGCTTATCTGTGGCTTATGATATGCCAACTTTAATGGGATATGATCCAGACCACGAGCTATCATCAGGTGAAGTTGGTGTTTGTGGTGTAAATGTAGCTTCCTTACAGGATATGAAAATTCTTTTTGATGGAATAGATCTTGAAAAAATTTCAGTGTCACAGACAATAAACGGACCTGCAATTATTCTTTTTGCATTTTATGTAGCACTTGCTAAGAAAAATGGAATTGATATCAGTAAATTGCGAGGAACTTTACAGAATGATGCTTTAAAAGAATATATGGCTCAGAAAGAGTGGATTTTTCCTCCTGAACCATCAGTAAAGCTTGTTGTAGATATTATTGAATATTGCTCTGAAAATATGCCTTTATATAATCCTGTATCAGTTAGTGGATATCATATTAGAGAAGCTGGATCTACTGCTGCACAAGAGCTTGCTTTTACACTCAATAATGGATTTGCATATATTGAAGAGTGTTTAGAAAGAGGATTAAAAATAGATAATTTTGCTCATAGATTATCTTTCTTTTTTAATGCTCACATGGACTTTTTTGAAGAAATTGCTAAGTATAGAGCTGCTAGAAGAATTTGGGCAAATAGATTAAAAAATCGATATGGTGCAAAGAATGAAAGTTCTCTAAAACTTAAATTTCATACTCAAACTGCAGGATGTTCTTTAACTGCTCAACAACCAGAAAATAATATTGTTCGAACTGCTTTTGAAGCAATGTCTGCTGTTTTGGGTGGAACAAATTCCTTACATACTAATTCATTAGACGAAACATTAGCATTGCCTTCAGAAAAAGCTGCAAAAATAGCCCTAAGAACACAGCAAATTCTAGCTTTTGAAACTGGTGTACCAAATGTAGCTGATCCTCTTGGTGGATCATGGTATATAGAAGAATTAACTGATAAACTTGAAAAACAAGCTATGAAGTACTTTGAAGAAATTCAAGAGATGGGTGGAACGGTACAAGCTATTGAAGATGGATATTTTCAAAAAAAGATTGCTGAATCAGCATCTATTTATCAAGAATCAATTGATTCTAAAGACAGAATTATTGTTGGAGTTAACGATTTTGTGGAAGAAGATGAAGAATTAGATATTGAAATATTAAAAATTTCGAAAGACGCTCAAAATACGCAAGAAAATAAGATTAAAAATCTCAGAAAAGATCGTAATGATGAAATTCTTAATAAAAAAATGAAAAAATTAAGCGATGCGTGCAAAAAAGATTTAAATTTAGTTCCTTTTCTGATAGAAGTAGCCGAAGCAGGAGGGACTGTTGGCGAAATTGTTGAAATAATGAAAAAAGTTTATGGTGAGTGGGAAGAATCTTTCGGAATTTAAAGTATGAATAAAGTAACTACATCGATACTAATTGTCTTTTTGTTAATTATAGGTTGGATATTTTATTTAACTAATATTAAACAAGATAGTTCTTTAACTGTTAGATATTATTCAATTTCTGAATTGGCTAGCGAGCTTAACGATATTCAGAAAGTAAAAGTTGGTGGTTATATTAAGCCAAATTCTATTGAAGTTTCAGAAAATGATCAATTGGAAGTTTCTTTTTTTGTTTATCAAAATGATGATAGCGTTAAAGTTTATTATTATGGAATAAGACCAGATCTATTTAAAGATGATGCTGAAGTAGTAGTTTCTGGTTCATATAATAATAACTTAATTTCTGCTACTGAGCTACAAACAAAATGCGCTTCAAGATATGAAGGCGATCTAAAAAACATTGAGAAAATATAATGATTTCTCAAATTGGTAGTGTTGCAATCAGTTTAGCTGGTGGACTTATTTTCTCTTCATTTTTCTTTCTAGGCCTATATAAGTATTTTAATAATAAATCTTACTTACTAGTTGCTGAAAGGGCAGTTTTATCGACATGTTATAGTTTATTTCTTGCTTTCTTCTGTTTATTAAATGAATTATTAGTTAGTAATTTTAACCTTCAATATGTGGCGCAATACACTAGCTATGAAACGCCAACATTTTTTAAGGTCACAGCATTATGGGCAGGTCAAGCAGGTTCATTGTTATTCTGGTCTTTTATTACAGCTCTTTTTACTGTTGCTTATATTTTTACAACTCTAAAAAAAATGAAAAATTTAAAATTCCACTCCTACTTAATATTAGCATTTATTTTTTCGTTTTTTATTTTGCTTACTAATTTTATTGCGAATCCGTTTGAACCAGTTTCTTCAGATATTATAGTCCAAAATGGAAACGGATTAAATCCATTGCTACAAAATTTCTTTATGGCTATCCATCCACCTATATTATATGTTGGTTTTACTGGCTCGGCAATAATTTTTGTTATGGCATTAGCTGCATCTATATCAAAAGATATATCTTTTGAATGGGTACAATCAATTAGAAGGTGGTCTTTATTTGTTTGGACTTTTCTTTCTGCTGGAATCATTCTTGGTGGTTATTGGGCATATAACGAATTAGGATGGGGAGGATATTGGGCATGGGATCCTGTTGAAAATTCTTCTCTAATGCCTTGGCTTACACTTACCGCATTTATTCATTCTTCAATGATACAAGAGAAAAGAGGTATGTTGAAAAAGTGGAATTTCCTTCTAGCAACTTCCACATATATACTTGTAATTCTTGGCACTTTCATAACACGAAGTGGTATTATATCATCTGTTCACTCTTTTACTGCTGAAAATCTTGGACCAATGTTTTTTACATTTTTAGCATTATTAGTTTTATATACAATTTTTTGGTTTATAAAAAGAAAATCTTACCTTGATACTGATGATAAAATTGATTCTTTTACTTCTCGAGAAGGTGGATTTCTTTACAATAATTTAATTCTAATTTTAATGTGCTTTACAATCATGTGGGGTACCTTATTTCCAATTTTATCTGAAGCATGGGACGGTAATAAAATTTATGTTGGAGCTTCTTATTTTAATCAGTTAAATATCCCAATTGGCCTTGTATTATTATTCTTGATGGGTATTGGACCACTTTTATCTTGGAACTATACTTCTAAGAGTGTTCTTTTGTCCAGATTTAAAACTCCAATGATATCAAGCTTTTTCACTGGTTTGATATACATTATTTTTTCAGGATTATTCCAGCTCTATGTTTTCGTTGCAATAATGGGCGTGGCATTTACTTTAACTTCAATTTTAGGTGAGTTTTATAAGTCTTACAGAAAACAAAAGAGATCATCAAACTTTTTTAAATCTTTATTAGAAATGTTTTTGAGTAACAGACATAAAAACGGTGGATATATAGTTCATATAGGAATTGTCTTACTATTTATTGGATTTATTGGAAGAGCTTTTGAAGTTGAGAAAGAATTTAGTTTATCGCCTGGAGAGCAAATATATTTTTCAAATTATATTTTCAAGTTAAACAGTATTAATAGCGAAGCGCGTGATAATCACTATGCATTTTTAAGCGATATAGATGTTATTGATAATAATAATGAATTATTAACTAATCTAAAGCCTGAAAAAAGAATTTATTTTTATTGGAATTCAGATCCTGAAAAAAGACAACCTCACAGTGAATTGGATATTTATAGCACAATTCAGAAAGACATATATTCTATTTTTTCAGCGTATGATGCTAAAAAGAATATTGGATATTTTAAAATAATGATTAATCCTTTAGTTAATTGGGTTTGGATTGGAGGTATTTTAATGGTTATTGGCTCTTTATTTGCCTTTTGGCCATCAAGGAGAGTTATTTAAATGGAAATTTTTAACCAATCATTTATATTCTTTTTTTTATTAATTGTAATTTTTTATGTATTTTGGCCCTTAATCAAGCAAATTAAATAATGTTAAAAGTAAGAAATCTTTCAAAATCATTTTCAAATTCATCAATATTGAAGGATGTAAATTTTACTTTAGATCAAGGAAAAATTTGTGCTGTATTAGGAAGTAATGGCTCAGGAAAAACTACATTTTTAAAATGTCTGTCTGGATTAATGAGTTATGATGAAGGTGTCATTGATTTTGGCTCAAAAAACGGTCATTTATTTTTGAGTGATAAACTTAATATTTTTGGAGATTTAACAATTAAACAAAATTTAGAGGTTTTATCGAGATATTATAATCAGGATTTTAATCAAGCTTCTTTCAAAGAATCTCTTAAGCTTTTAAATATTAATCAGTATAAAGAACTTCCATTAAAGTTTCTTTCAAGGGGAAATTTGCAAAGAAATAAATTATGTGTTGCAATAAATTTGAATTGGGACTATTTACTCATTGATGAACCTTTTAGTAATCTTGATTATGATGGTGTTAAAATTTTTAAAGACATTTTTGAAAATTTTAAATCAGAAAATAAATCAATTATTTTTTCTACTCATCAAAATGATGACAATTCTTTTTGTGATAAATTAGTTATTATTGAAGATTTTAAGGAAATGTAAGATGTTTATTAATCTTATTAAGAATGAATTTTATTTGGAGAGAAAATCCTCATATAACTTGCTTTACATTTCTTTTTTTGCAATTACCTGTTTAATGTTTTTACTATTCTCGTTTCCTTTATCAAAAATTAATGATGTAGTAGTTTTTACGGGTTTTTTTTGGATTATTATTTCTCTTTCAACTATAAAGTTAGTAGAAAATTCTTTTGCAAGAGAAAAAGATTACAACGTCTACGATCTTATTTATTCTACTTCTGTTGATCTGTCGTTAATATTTTTTGCAAAATTAATCTCACTAAGTTTGATTCTTGTAGTTGTTCAATTGATTATTTTTTTATTTTACATAACGTTTTCAGATTTAAGCTTAACGCTTTTGACAAATTTTATTTTATTGAATTTAATTTCAAATTTTGGATTAATATCGTTTGGAATATTAATTTTTTTATTAACTAATACTAACACTTCCAAGAGCTTTTTATTTCCACTAATATTTTTTCCATTAATTATTCCAGTACTTACCAATGCATCAAATATTTTGTTTGGAATTATTATTGGAGAAAAATCATCTTTATATGTTGAATCTTGGATGATTTTGTTAACTTTTGCATTAATTGGAATTCTATTAGGAATGAATTTATTTGGGAGATTAATTAGACAATAATGAGTTTAACTTTTTTCATGATAACTATCTTTTTGATGGTTTTTAATCTTGTGTGGATGATTTTTTTTACTCCAATGGTTCCTGAACAAGAATGGGCGCAAAAAATATTTTATTTGCATGTTCCAATAGCTTGGTCTGGATTCTTAGCTTATTTCATTGTTATGGTTAGTGGAGTTTTGTTTCTTTTAACGAAAAATCTAAAATATGATAGAACTGGAGAAGCTGCAGCTGAAATAGGAACTATTTTTACTGCTCTTGTTTTAATTACAGGCCCTATTTGGGCAACTCCGATTTGGGGAACGCCATGGGTATGGGAACCTAGATTGATAACTACTCTAGTATTATTCCTGATATATATTGGATATTTCATTATGCGAAATATAGGTTTATATCGTCAAAGGGCAGCATTGGTTTGCGCTATTATTGGTATAATTGCTTTTCTTGATATACCCATAATTTTTGCATCTGTAAATTTTTGGGCTGCTGAAATACAGTCACACCCGCAATTGGGTATGAACAAACAACCTTCTGGGATTCTAAACCCTTTCTTGTTTTCACTTGCTTCATTTACATCACTAATGATATTTATGCTTCTATTAAAAATTGAAGTACTAAAGAAAAGAGATATCGAAAGAAAATATGTTTAATTTTTTATCATATTTTTTGATAGCACTCTTTGTTGTATTTATTACTATTTTAACTTGGTTTATAATTAATATTAAAAAGTACAGGAATTAATTAGGGGGGAATGAATTATTATGGATCGAAAAATTGTACATGTTGTTGGAACTGGTACTATTGGGGAACCTTTAATTGGTATCTTATGTGAGCAAAAAAGTAGCCTTGGAATAGATGAGGTTACTTTTCACAAGCAATCACCTTTAACAAAAGATGCACCTAAAATAAAGAATTTAATTGCTAAAGGAGCAAGGCTTTCTGTTCATGAGGATAGAGTTGAAAATTTTAAAGAAATTGGTTTAGAACCAGAATTTACAATGGAGGAAGCAGTATCAAGAGCGTCTGTAGTTATTGATTGTACTCCAAAGGGTTTTGGGCATAAAAATAAATTAGATTTTTATGAAAAATATGCTGATAAAGTAAAAGGGTTTCTTGCTCAAGGAAGTGAGGATGGTTTTGGTAAGAAATATGCAAGAGGAATAAATGATCATGTTATTAATTCTGAAGACCAATTTTTACAAATTGTTTCTTGCAATACACACAATATTGCCTGCTTGGTAAACACCATTGCTCTAAATATTTCACCTGATAACTTGATAGATGGAAAATTTGTATGTATACGCAGAAGTAATGATATCAGTCAAACTGGAAGTTTTGTTCCTGCTCCCACTGTAAATGATCATGGCCATCCAGTTTATGGTACCCATCATGCCGAAGATGCAGCTGGGTTATTTAAAACAATGAATTTAGATCTTGACTTATTTTCTTCAGCAATGAAGGTTAATTCCCAATACATGCATACAGTATGGTTTAATCTGAAGCTAAAAGAACCTACTACAAAAAAGAAAGTAATTGATTTGCTTGCAAGCAATGATAGAGTGTCTTTAACAGAACATCATTCAACCAATGAAGTTTTTTCATTTGGTAGAGACCAAGGTTTATACGGAAGAATTTTAAATCAGACTGTGATTGTTGAAGATTCGATAAATGTTCGTAATGATCATGAGGTTTCAGGATTTTGTTTTACTCCACAAGATGGTAATTCTATTTTATCAAGTATTGCAGCAACTGTTAGATTTTTAAATCCGCATTCATATCAGGATAAAATTAATTCTTTGGGTGGATTTTTCTTCGACAGAGTTTAATGGTTAATTACAAAAAAATTATCTCAAGACTACTTGATCAAAATATATATATTCTGTCTAATAATCAAAAAGATGCTATTATAATTGATCCTGGACTAGGTTTTGAGTTAATTGATGATTATATAAAATCCAAAAATTTAAATCCAATAGCAGTCTTAGCTACTCATGCTCATATTGATCATATAGCGTCAGCAAGCGATTGTATTAAACATTATAAGATTCCCTTTTATATTTGTAGAGGGAATAGCATTATGCTTGATTATTATGATGTTATGAAAGGTTATATGAGCGTAAAGTCAGAAAGACCAGTTGTAAGTCATTGGATTGAAGAAACTGCAAGTAAATTAAGTATTGGTTCGTTCAATTTTAAGTTAACATATAACCCAGGTCATTCTCCTGGATGCATGAGTTTTGAAATTGATTCCTTAATTTTTTGCGGTGACTTAATTTTTAAGGGATCAATCGGAAGAACAGATCTTCAGACATCAAATCCTGCACATATGGAAAAATCACTAGAAATGTTTGTAAATTCGTTTGATGTTAATTCTACCTTGCTCCCTGGGCATCGTGAAATAACAACATTAGAATATGAATTAAAGACAAACCCATTTTTAGTGAAGTATGCGAAATAAAATCATAACAAATCTAAAATCTTTAGACTGTGATAAGAATTCACACTTGCTTTTAGCAGTATCTGGTGGAATAGATTCAATGGTTATGTTGCACTTTTTCCAACAAAACAAAAAACAATTCAAATTTTCTGTTGCTCATATTAATCACAATTATCATTCTGAATCAAAAAAGATGGAAAACCTTGTTAAAGCTGAGTGTGTTAATAAAAATAACTTAATTATTAGAAATATTGATACTAATGAAATTAATTCAAATATTGAGTCAGAGTTTAGAAAAATAAGATATAATGAGCTTGAAAGAATTAGAGAAGAAGTTAATGCAGACTTTATTGTTACTGCTCATCATGCAGATGACCAGGCAGAAACTGTAATGATGAAAATTCTTAATTCATCTGGATTTGATGGTCTTCAAGGAATTAGAAAAAAAAATCATAACGTTATTAGACCTATGCATAATATTTCTAAAGATGAAATTAATAATTATTCTTCAAAGCATTGCGTTGAGTTTATAGATGATCCCACAAATTTAGATATAACATTTACGAGAAATTTTTTAAGAAAAAATATTTTTAATGAACTAAAAAAACTAAAAAAAGACATTCATTTGCCGTTTATTAATTTCAATGAGCGCATTGATGAGGTTCATGATTTAATTTCATTTAATGTTCAAAATTTCTGCAATTCCGATAATTATAGCGTAAAAGAAGATTTTGTTGAAATTGATAAATCTGAATTTTTTAATTTACCTTTTTTAGTTCAGCTAAGGATTATATCAAATATATGTTTAAGTAATAAAACATTAACAAAAACTGATATTCGCGAGCTAAAAGATTTTTTTAGAAAAAATAATACTGGAAGTACTAGAAAAATTTTTGAAAGTACTATTCATATTGATAGAAACTCTATATTTATTTACAAAAGTTTAGATAAAGAATTCTTTAAAAAAGTTTGTGCAGGCGTTGAAATGAAAGAAGATCATTTTACTTTTTCATGGAATTTTGAAGAATATCCAAAAAACTTTTCTTCTAGTACTCAAATAGAATATATTGACGGTTCTAAACTAAAAAATAATTTAGTTATTAGATCAGTAAGAGATGATGATAGTTTTTTACCTTTAGGAATGAAAGGAAATAAAAAGGTAATGAAATTTTTAAAAGATAAAAAATTGTCGTTAATTAAAAGAAAACAATCGTTAGTTATTTGCAATGATGATGAAATTATTTGGGTTGCTGGACACCAATTAAGCGAAAAATATAAAATCAAGGGGAATTCAGTAAAAATTGTAAAACTAAATTTCTTCAGGAATTAGTTTTTTTATTAATCATTTTTATTAAATTCTTCTCCAATGAAAAATCAAATAAATAAAAAGCCAAGCCCAAAAAAATCATCATCAGGTCCAAGTTCATTACTTATTTGGGCATCGATAATACTTTTTATTATTGCTTCATTTGCTTTTCTTCCTGATGAATCAGCTAATGAAGTTGAGATATCTTACAATACTTATAAAAAATTGCTTTCAGAAGACAAAATTAAAGAAGCGTCAATTGAAAACGATAGCTCTTTTCATGGTGTGCTTTTTGAGCCAGAAACTTTAACTAATAAACATGGTTCTGAATTCACAGAAAGAACCCTATTTGTTGTTTATTTGCCATCAGATTATACTGATCAGATTACTTTATGGGATGAAAAGAATATTGAATACAATTTTGAAGGTGAAAAAATTGATTGGACAGGATGGCTTTTAGGTTTTGCACCATGGTTGTTATTAATTGCATTTTGGTTATTTTTAATTAGAAGAATGCAAGGTTCTGGCAACGGAATGAATAATGTTTTTAGTTTCGGAAAAAGCAAAGCAAAGATTTTTTCAGGTAATCAAAAGAAGGTAAAGTTTAAAGATGTTGCTGGATGTGTTGAAGCCAAAGAAGAGCTTGAAGAAGTTATAGCTTATTTAAAAAGTCCTAAAAAATTTGAAAAACTTGGAGGAAAAATTCCGAGAGGTGTTTTATTAGTTGGTCCTCCTGGAACAGGTAAAACCTTATTAGCCAGAGCAGTAGCTGGTGAATCAAATGTCCCTTTTTTTAGTATAAGTGGTGCTGATTTTGTAGAAATGTTTGTTGGAGTTGGCGCATCCAGAGTGAGAGATTTATTTGAGCAAGCTAATAAAAATGCACCTGCAATTGTCTTTATTGATGAGCTTGATGCTGTTGGAAGACAAAGAGGAGCAGGCTTAGGGGGCGGTCATGATGAAAGAGAACAAACTTTAAATCAATTACTTGTTGAGCTAGATGGTTTTGATAACTCTAGTAGCGTTATTGTTATGGGAGCTACAAACAGGCCTGATGTTCTTGATTCTGCTCTATTAAGACCTGGAAGATTTGATAGGCAAGTTGTAGTGGATGTTCCTGATTTAAATGGACGTCATGATATACTTAAGATTCATACTAAAAAAATAAAAATAAAGCCTAAAACAGTCAATTTACTTGATATTGCTAAAGGTACACCTGGTATGGTTGGTGCTGATTTAGCAAACTTGGTAAATGAGGCTGCGCTACTTGCTTCTAGGAAGAGAAAAACTTATGTAGATAATGGTGATTTTCAAGAGGCTCAAGATAAAGTTTTAATGGGAGTACAAAGAAAAAGTATGGTTTTATCTGATCATGAGAAGAAAGTAACTGCTTATCATGAAGCTGGACACGCTGTTGTAGCGCTTTTTTCTCCAGAAGCTGACCCAGTTCATAAAGTAACTATTATTCCAAGAGGAAGAGCTTTAGGAGTTACAATGCAACTTCCAATTGACGAAAAGCATGGTTATTCCAAAACATATATTTTGAGCAGATTAGCTGTTATGATGGGTGGAAGAGCAGCTGAAGATTTAATTTTAAATGAAATAACCACTGGTGCTTCAAATGATATTGAGCGAGCAACAAGTATAGCAAGAAGAATGGTTTGTGAATGGGGAATGAGCGATAAACTAGGACCAATGGCATTTGGAAAAAAGAATGAAGAAATTTTCTTAGGAAGAGAAATTCAATCGCATAGAGATTATAGTGAAGAAACAGCTCAAAAAATTGATCACGAAGTTGTATCTATTATCAAAACTGCCCAAGATTCTGCAAAGAAAATTCTAGAAGATAATATTGATTTACTTCATTTAATGGCACAAGAGCTTCTTGAGCATGAAACAATAGATGAATCAGATATTAAAGTCTTAGTGTCTGGGAAAAAAATCATAAAAAAATAATTCATGAATATTAAACATCTAAATGATTGGCTTTTAAGTAAAAAAAAGCAGTCATTAATCATGGGAATCCTAAATATTACACCAGACTCTTTTTCAGATGGTGGAGATTTTTTTGAAAAAAATATTGCTATAGAACGTGCACTAGAAATGGTGGAACAAGGTGCTGATATAATAGATATAGGAGGAGAGTCAACTAGACCATTTTCAGATTCAGTAAGTTTAAAGGAAGAAATTTCGAGAGTAATTCCTGTTATTGAGGGTATCTGCAAAGAATCTGATGTATGTATATCAATCGATACAACAAAATCCAAAGTTGCCTGTGAAGCTTTAGAGGCAGGTGCTTCAGTTATAAATGATATAAGCGCTATGGAAATTGACTCTTTGATGGTTGACGTTGCTTTAAAATTTAATTGTCCGATTGTTTTAATGCATATGAAAGGAATACCAAAAAATATGCAAGATAATCCTCAGTATCAGTCACTTATTTCTGATATCAAAGAATACCTTCTTGCTCGAATTGATTTTGTTGTTTCTAAAGGAATTGATAGAAATAAAATAATAATTGATCCAGGAATTGGTTTTGGAAAAACAGTTGAAAATAATTTTGAAATAATTAATAATTTAGACCAGTTTGTTAAAATGAATTTTCCTGTTTTGCTTGGTGCATCTAGAAAATCTTTTATTGGAGTATCTTTAAATCTTCCGGAAAACGATAGGCTTGAAGGTTCAATAGCTGCAAATATTATTGGACTACAAAAAGGAGCTAAAATTTTTAGAGTTCACGATGTAGTTGAAACAAGTAGAGCTATGGTAATTGCAAATAAAATTTTTAATTCAAACAATATAATTAGCTAAATTAATATATGAACCTTTTTGAGATAAGTTTTTTAAAGTTTACTCTAACAGATCTTTTTGACTTGATTCTAGTTACTTTCATATTTTCTTATGCCTACTCTTATTTTAGAGGCACTAGAGGAGGACAAATGTTAATAGGGTTATTAATTATTTTCTTTGCAGGGTTTATAATTAATATTTTGGGTTTTAAAGCAACTTCTTGGCTTCTAAACTTATTTCAAACTGTATGGGTAGTTGTATTTGTGATTTTATTTCAACCAGAAATTAGAAGACTATTAACTTCTGTTGGTCAAAACCGTATTTTAAGAAAGCTTTTTCAAATTGAAAAAACTGCAATTCAAGAAGATATATTATCTAGTATTCAAGAAGTAATGAGAAATAAGTGGGGAGCTTTATTAGTTTTTGAAAGGGAAAATTCATTAAAAAATGTTGTTTCAGATGCAGTACCTATGCATGCTTCATTTAGCCCAGAACTATTAGTTTCAATCTTTAATCCATCTTCTCCTTTGCATGATGGAGCAGTAATAATTCATAACAATCTTATAGAAGCTGCAGCGTGTATTTTACCTTTAACTGAAAGTAAAACTCTGAATCCTGAAATGGGAACGAGACACAGAGCAGCGTTGGGAATTTCAGAGGAAAGTGATGCAATAGCAGTTGTCATTTCGGAAGAAAGTGGAAAAATTTCTGTCGCAGAGAATGGATATTTTATAAGTTCAGGCCTATCTTTAGAAGATCTTGGTAAGTTGCTTAAAGAAAAAATGAATGAATTTATAGAGGAAGCTTAACTATGTTAAAAGACAAAATTTTAGATTTACTAAATCGATCCGATTTTATGACTTTGTCTACAAGTGTTGCTGGAAATTCATCTGCAGCAAATGTTTATTTTGCAAATGATGGTTTAGACATATATTTTTTTACCTTCAATCCATCAAGAAAAGCTGTACAAATTGCTATGAATCCAAAGGTGCAATGTGTTATAAGACCTGACGGTGAAGATGGTATTAAAGAACTACAAATTGATGCATTTGCATCAAAAGTCACTGATAAAGATGAAGTTGAGAAAGCTAAAAAGGCAATTCTAAATGTAACCAAAGCTTTTTCAGAATATATGCATGACGAATTTTTGATTACTAATGATGTGATTGGATATTATAAAATTCAACCAACAACAATAAAATATGTTGATTTCTATGCGGAAAAACAGTTTGAATGGATGGAAGTGTCAGAAAATAGAGTTGGATTTTTTACAGAAGTTAAAAACAACATTGTTAATGCATTAAAATATTGGGTTACAGTTGTTAGAGCTCCATTTTTAACAGCAACTATTGCTCCAATTATGCTCGGTTCTGCTATTGCATATAAACAGTTTGGCAGTTTTGATTGGTCTATATTTTGGATGGTGCTTTTAGGAGCTGTTTGTGCCCAGATTGGCACTAATAATATTAATGATTATTTTGATCATAAGTCTAGAAATGATGAGATGAATAAATTAGCAAGTCCATTTAATGGAGGTTCTAGAGCTATACAATCAGGATTAATTACTCCAACTAATATGTTATTACTTTCAATTTGTTTTTTTTCTATAACCATTTTAATTGGTTTAAACCTAAATAACTTATTTTTTGATGGAAGAATAGATTCAATATTGATGTATTTGGGATATTTAGGAGTTTTTCTAGGTATTATGTATACAGGATTTTTTAAACTTGCTTATAATGGTTTAGGTGATTTGGCAGTATTTATTGGCTTTGGCCCTCTCATGGTATATGGAGCTGCTTTGATGCAGAATTTAGCTGTTGCTCCAAACCAATTGATTGATCCTATAGTTACACTGTTTTACTCAATTCCTGTTGGAATTTTTATTGCATTAGTTCTTTTTATTAACTGTTTTCAAGATTATAACGCTGATAAAGCAGCTCACAAAAATAGTTGGGTTGTTAAATTAGCTGGCCCTGGAGATAAAGCTAACTATAGAAAACCGTTTTCAGTTTGGAAAAATTTAATGATTGTATCATTTTTACTTATTGTAGGGGCATCTATTTATGCTCAAAACTATTTTACACTTATTGCACTTATTCCATTATTGATATTTAATTTTGCTTCAAAAAAAGGATCTGATTGGTTAAATGAATGGGAAAAAGAAGATGCAAATGTTCAGCAATTACCATATGAGTTATTAATTGTAAATGTTTCAACTATAGGTATTCATTTCTTAACAGGAGTTTTATTAACTATTGGGGTATTGTTAAGTGTATGGATTTAAAAGAAAAATATTCATTATCTCTAGAAAAATATAACCAAATTAGGAGGCATCTTTGACCTCGAATCAAAGACTTCTGATCTTAAAGTATTAAAAGAACAAATTTCTGATCCCACAATGTGGGAAAACAATTCTAAATCAACCTCTATCATGAGACAAATATCTTTTCTTGAAAAAGATATTTCTCTTAGACAAAATCTTGTTCAAAAAGCTGAAGATGTTGAAGTACTCTTTGAATTTTTAAATGAAAATCAAGTTGAAGAGGATGAAGTTGAAAAAGAGTTAAATGTTTTTTCAAGTCTTATCAAAGATTTTGAATTGAAACTTATTTTAAATGGTGAGAATGATATGAATGATGCCATAATTACTATTCACCCAGGAGCAGGAGGAACAGAAAGTCAAGATTGGGCTGAAATGTTATATCGCATGTATTCTATGTGGGCAGAATCTAAAGGTTTTAAGTTCAATGTAATTGATTTTCAAAATGGAGATGAAGCAGGATTAAAAGATTGTACAGTAGAAATTTCTGGTGATTATGCTTATGGCTTATTACAGGCTGAAATTGGTATACATAGATTGGTTAGAATTTCGCCATTTGATTCAAATAGTAGAAGACATACCTCATTTGCTTCTGTTACAGTTTCTCCAGCAGTTAATGATGATATTGATATTGATATCAATCAGAAAGATTTAAGAATAGACACTTTTAGATCAAGTGGTGCTGGCGGTCAACATGTCAATAAAACTGACTCAGCCATACGAATAACTCATATACCATCAGGAATAGTTACTCAATGTCAAACTCAAAGATCTCAACACAAAAATAAAGAACAAGCTTTAAAGGTTTTAAAGTCAAAACTTTTTCAATTAGAAGTGGAAAAACAGTTACAGAATAAAAAAGAACTAGAAGGAGAGAAAAAAGATATAGGATGGGGTAATCAAATTAGATCTTATGTATTTCATCCTTATAATATGATTAAAGATCATAGAACAAAGCATGAGGTTGGAAATATAAAATCAGTTATGGATGGTAATATTGATGAGTTTATATATAGTTATTTGTTAGATAAAATGGAAAAAAATAAATAAGTTTTCAAAATGGAAAATAAAAGCTTAAAACAAATCATTGATAATCGACTTGAAAAATTAAAAAAAATTCGTGAATTAGGCGTAGAACCTTATGCTTATGATTTTACATGTTCTAATAATACATCAGAAATAAATGATAAGTTAATTGACTCTAAAGTTTCCATAGCTGGAAGAATTATGTCACTGAGGAGAATGGGAAAAGCATCTTTTGCCAATATTCAAGATCAAGAGGGTCGTATTCAATTGTACATTGCAAGAGATGACGTTGGAGAAGATAATTATAATCTTTTTAAGCTTACCGACATAGGTGATTTTGTTGGCATTGAAGGTAAGGTTTTCAAAACAAAAACTGATGCCTTGACAATTAAAGTTTCTCATTTGACAATTTTATCTAAAAGCATTAAACCTATTCCTGATGTTAAAGAGAAAGACGGAGAAAAATATAATTTAGTTTCCGATAAAGAACTTAGATATCGAAAAAGATTCCTTGATTTGATTATTAATCCTGAAACAAAGGAAAATTTTATTAAAAGATTCAAAATAATTAATTCTATCAGATCTTTTTTAAATAATCACGGATATATTGAAGTAGAAACTCCAGTATTGCAACCAATTTATGGAGGAGCAAATGCTAAACCATTTACTACTCATCATAATGCATTAGATCAAGACTTTTATCTACGAATTGCAACTGAGTTATATTTAAAACAGTTAATTGTAGGTGGATTTGAGAAAGTTTATGAACTCTCAAAAGATTTTAGAAATGAAGGTATTGATAGAAGTCATAACCCTGAATTTACCATGCTAGAATTTTATCAAGCTTACTCAGATTATAACTTCATGATGGATTTTGTTGAAGAGATGTTTAAGAAAGTAGTTAATGATTTAGGTATGAAAAAAATATCATGGGACGGTCACAAAATTGATTTTAGTAAGAAATTTGTCCGTAAAACGATGGGAGAGCTAATTAAGGATCATACTGGTAATGAGGTAGATATTTCAAACCATTTAGCAGTATACAAACTCTGTAAAGATTTAAAGCTTAAGGTTACTAAGAAAGATAGTTTAGCTACTTTAATTGATGAAATAATGAGAAGAAAAGTTGAGCCAAATTTGATTCAACCAACCTATGTGATAAATCATCCTGTTGAAATATCTCCACTAGCAAAGGTAGATAGAGATGGAAATAAAGATTTTACCGAGAGATTTGAACTATTTATTGCGGGAATG
>CACHCR010000010.1 GCA_902578385.1 uncultured Fidelibacterota bacterium
ACTATGCTCATGATGAGAAAAATTCCTTTAACGTTGGGGATACTGTTGAGATTGTGTCTTCTAAGCCATTAAGTAAAACCAAAAGATGGAGAGCATCTAAGCTTATTAGCGGTGGAAAAAAATAGTGATACAATCAGAAACTAGATTAAAAGTAGCAGATAATTCTGGAGCCAAAGTTGTTCAATGCTTTAAGGTTTTGGGAGGTTCTAAGAAGAAATATGCTAGTATTGGTGACATTATTGTTGTATCAATTAAATCATCTACTCCCGGAGGAATGGTTAAGAAGGGTGAAGTAGCTAGAGCTGTTGTAGTTAGGGTAAAAAAAGAAGTCAGAAGACGCGATGGATCTTACATTAGATTTGACGATAATGCAGCAGTGATATTAAATGCGCAAAATGAGCCAAAAGGAACTAGAATTTTTGGACCTGTAGCAAGAGAATTAAGAGAAGGTGGTTATATGAAAATTATTTCAATGGCCCCAGAGGTATTATAATGAAAATTAAAAAAGATATGATGGTTAAAGTTGTTTCTGGAAACTTTAAAGGCATGACAGGAAAGGTGTTAAAAGTTATTCCGACATCTCAGCGAGCAATTGTTGAAGGAGTGGCTTTAACAAAAAGAGCTGTTCGTCCTACACAAGAAAATCCTCAAGGGGGTTTTTCAGAACGAGAAAGATCATTGCATATTTCAAACTTAATGGCTCTCGAAGGAGATGATGCTTCAAGAATTGGTTATAAAATTCTTGATGATAAGTCTAAAGTTAGAGTTTCCAAAAGAAGTGGAAAAGAATTAGGATAAAAAGATGAGTATTCCAAATTATAAGAAAAAATATTTAGATGAAGTTAGACCTCATTTAATGAAAAAATTTGAGTTTACTAGTATTATGCAAGTTCCAAAAATAGAAAAAATAACTTTAAATATTGGAATTGGTAATGCAAAAGATAATAAAAAGGCATTACAGTCTGCTTTAGAAGAGCTGATGTTAATAACTGGTCAAAAACCGGTTGTTACTACTGCTAAAAAAGATATTTCTAACTTTAAAGTTAGAAGAGGTTTTCCTGTTGGTTGTAAAGTTACTCTTCGAAAAGACTTTATGTACGAATTTTTAGAAAGATTGTGTGCTGTTGCGTTACCTAGAACCAGAGACTTTAGAGGGTTATCTTTTAAATCATTTGATGGTATGGGTAACTATAGTTTTGGAATTAAGGAGCAAGTTGTATTTGCAGAAATAGATTATGATAAAGTTGACTCAATTAGAGGAATGGATGTTATTATAACAACATCTTCTTCTAATGATGAAGTATGTTATGAATTATTAAGAGCGATGGGTTTACCTATTAGAGAGAAAAAAGTTGTTAACGATATTGAGGAACAAGATGGCTAAGAAATCAAAGATTGTTAGAGAGTTTCATTTACAGAAAAAAGTTCAAAAACATTTTGAACTTAGAAAAGAATTAAGAGCAATTATAAAGAATCCAAATGTTTCAGATGAAGAAAAAGAAAAAGCGGTTATAAAACTTCAAAAGCTTCCTAGATCTTCAAGTGCATCAAGATTAACTAATCGTTGCGCAGTTTCAGGAAGACCAAAAGGGTATATGAGAAAGTTTGGCTTATCAAGAATAACATTTAGAGAGCTTGCATTAAAAGGTGAATTACCTGGCGTAACAAAGGCAAGTTGGTAGGAGAAATTTATGTCAATGACTGATCCAATAGCAGATTTTTGTACTAGAATAAGAAATGGCTATTCTGCAAAGAAAAGGTGGATTGATGTTCCTTCTTCAGTTCTCAAAAAGAGATTATCTCTAGTTTTGAAAGAGGAAGGATATATTGACAACTTTGTTTTTGTAGATAAAGAAAATAGTAAAGAAGATATTAGAGTTTATTTGAGATATAATGAAAACTCCCCTGCAATTACTACAATTGAAAAAATTAGTAAGCCTGGAAAAAGAGTTTATGTTTCATGTTCAGATATTCCAAGGGTATTGAATGGATTAGGAATTAGCGTATTATCCACCCCTAAAGGTGTTGTAAGTAACAAAGTAGCAAGAGAATTGAAAGTTGGAGGAGAGTTGCTCTGCAACGTTTGGTAGAATGTCTAGAGTTGGAAACAGATTAATTAATATTCCGGACGGGGTTTCATTAGAAAGTAATGAAAATCATTTAATGGTTAAAGGGCCTAATGGAAATTTAATGGTAGGACTTTGTGATGAAGTTTCAGTTAATATTGAAGAAAAAACAATGAGCTTGTCAAGAAAGTCAGAAGACAAGGCTGCAAAATCAATGCATGGAACTACTAGACAGTTGATTTTTAATGCTATTGAAGGTGTTACTAATGGATTTTCAAAACACCTTGAAATTATTGGGGTTGGTTTTAATGTTAAGGCTCAAAATAATAGGCTAATATTTCAACTCGGTTTTTCCCATGATATTGTTTTCGATTTACCAGAAGGCATTGAAGCAGTCGCACAAAAAACTTCTTTAGAAATTAAAGGAGCTGATAAGCAGTTGGTCGGACAAGTAGCTGCCAAAATTAGATCTTTGAAGAAACCTGAGCCATACAAAGGAAAAGGCATAAGATATAAGGATGAATATGTTCGTTCTAAGCAAGGAAAAACAGTTGGAGGGAGCGAATAATGAGAGCATTAAAGCTTAAAAAAGAACAGTATTTAAGAAGAAGAAAAAGATCAAAAAAAGCTTTTCCTAATAAGGATGAGATGAGATTGTGTATTTTTAAAAGCTCAAATCATATAGAAGCTCAAATTATTGATGATTTTAATAGTAAAACAATTGTATCTGCTTCTTCAAAAGAAAAAGAATTTGCAAAGAAAAAGGTAACTAAAACCGAGTTAGCAGCTCTTGTTGGAGCTTCTCTTTCAAAGAGAGTAAAAGGTAAAAAGATTAATAAGATTTATTTCGATAGAAATGGTTTTAGATACCACGGAAGAGTTAAATCTTTAGCTGAAGCAGCTAGAGAAGGAGGTCTAAAATTTTAATAATGGAGTATAGATGAGTATGATAAATTATTCTGAACTGGACTTAAAAGAAGAATCAGTTATTAGAATTAACAGAGTTGCTAAAGTTAATTCTCGTGGAAAAAGATTTAGCTTTTCAACATTAGTTGTTATTGGTGATGGCAAATCGCATGTAGGAATTGGCTCTGGTAAAGCAAATGAGGTTATTGTATCAATTACTAAAGCTAAAGAAGATGCAAGACAAAATTTGGTAAAAGTTCCAGTGATTAATTATACTATTCCTCATGAGATAATTGGGAAACATGGTGCTAGTAGAGTTTTGTTAAAGCCTGCTCCTTATGGTACTGGTATTATCGCCGGATCAGCAGTTAGATTGATTATGGAGCAAGTTGGTGTAAATAATATTTATTCAAAAGTATTGGGATCAAATAACGCTATGAATGTTGCAAAAGCTGTTATGAATGCACTAACAAGCCTTCAAGATGTAAGAGTTGTTGCTAAAAAAAGAGGAAAGACTCCAAAAACACTATTTGAGATATAATATGGCTAAAAAACAATTAAAAATTACACAAATTAAAAGCAGGATTGGATATTCCAGAAAAGCAAAAGCTACTCTAGATGCTTTAGGACTTACTAAGATGAACAAGTCAGTTATTTTAGATGCTAACGATTCCATTGTTGGTATGATTAAAAAAATTGATTACTTAATTAAGGTTGAAGAAGTATGAAGTTAGTTAAGCCATCGGATGCATTAAAAAAATCCAAAAGGGTTGGAAGAGGTCATGGATCTGGTTTAGGTACAACCGCTGGAAGAGGACATAAAGGCGCTGGACAAAGAAGCGGTCATAAATATCGTTTCTGGTTTGAAGGTGGTCAAATGCCGTTGCATAGAAGAGTTCCAATGAGAGGGTTCAATAATCATAACTTTGCCAAAACATTTGAGATTGTAAACCTTTCACAAATCTCTAAGTTGAAGGCAAAAAATATCGATGCAGAAGTATTGTCAAAAAATGGTCTCATTTCTTCTAGTCTTGTTCCTGTTAAAGTTTTAGGAAATGGCTCTTTAGATAAATCAGTTAATGTTACTGCGTCTGCATTTAGTGAATCTGCAGTTAAGAAAATTGAAGAGTCTGGAGGAAAGGTTATTATTCAGTGATTGAAAAAATAAGAAATATTTTTGCAATACCTGAGCTAAGGAAAAAAATTATATTTACCTTAGGAATCCTTGTTATAGTTAGACTTGGTTCTCAAGTACCTATTCCTGGAATAAATCCTGATGCTCTTAGGCAAACCATGGAATCTTTAAATGATACATTTTTCGGTTTATTCAATTTATTTACTGGTGGAGCATTTGGACAAGCTGCAATATTTGGCTTAGGCATTATGCCTTATATTTCTGTCTCAATTGTTATTCAAATTCTTCAAACAACACTTCCTTATTTTCAAAGACTTGCTATGGAAGGTGAAAGTGGAAGAGCTAAAATAACCCAAATTACTAGATATGGAACTGTTGTATTAGCATTTGTTCAATCTATTTTTATTTCTTTGTTGTTAGAGAGTTATGGTATTGTACTAGATCCAGGTTTTCTGTTTAGATTTACTGCTGTTGTAAGTATTACTACTGGAACAATGTTGCTATTATGGCTTGGGGAGAAAATAACAGAACATGGTATTGGAAATGGAATTTCATTGATAATCATGGTTGGTATAATTGCAGGATTTCCTAATGTTGTAATTTCCGAAATTTCTTATTTTCAGCAAGGTGTTAGAGGTATTTTGTCTGAGCTTTTTTTAATGCTCTTATTTTTCTTCTTGGTAATGATGATTATTTTAGTTCAACAAGGAGTTAGAAAAGTTCCTGTACAATATGCTAGAAGAATTGTTGGTCGTAAAGTTTATGGCGGTCAAAATACTTATTTACCATTGAAAATAAATACTGCAGGAGTTATCCCTATTATTTTTGCTCAATCTATAATACTAATTCCTGGAACCATAGCAACTTTTTTTGGTCAAGATGCAACTCAATCTAATTTCATATCTTTATTTGCAATGGATCACTGGTTTTCAAATTCATTGTTTGCACTATTAATTATTTTCTTTACATATTTTTACACAGCACTACAGTTTGATCCTAATCAAGTTTCTTCTACATTAAAACAGCAAGGTGGTTTTATTCCTGGAGTTAAACCTGGTAAAAGAACAGCAGAATTTATAGAAAATATTTTAACCAGAGTTACACTTCCAGGTGCTTGTTTTTTAGGTTTTATCGCTCTTATGCCATATTTCTTACAACAATTTGCTGGTTTAGACTATGCATATGCTTCTTTTTTTGGTGGAACTAGTTTGTTGATTGTGGTAGGTGTTGGATTAGATACTTTGAGTCAGATTGAGTCCCATCTTTTATCAAGACATTATGATGGTTTTTTAACAAAAGGTAAGGTTAGAAGTAGACGTGGTTGATATAAATAATAATATTGAAGTTTCTGCACTTTCAGAAAGTTGTCAAATTTTATCAGACACTCTTGATTTAGTTGAAAAACATATTCATCCAGGTCAATCTGTAATGGAGTTAGATAAGATTGCTGAAGAGTATATTTTGTCTTGTAATGCCAAACCTGCATTTAAAGGGTATGATGGTTTTCCAGCGACTTTAACAGTTTCTATTGATGATGAAATTGTTCATGGAATACCAAAGGATGTATTCCTTAATGAAGGTCAGATTGTTAGCATTGATTGTGGAGTAATAAAAAATAATTTTTATAGTGATTCTGCAAGAACTTTGCCAGTGGGGTCCATTTCAGTAGATAAGCAGAAACTATTAGATGTAACTAAAAAAGCATTAGAAATTGGTATAGAGAATGCTGTAATAGGAAACAAAATTTTTGATATTAGTAATTCAATTCAAGAATACGTTGAATCTGAAGGATTTTCTATTGTGAGAGAATTAGTAGGTCATGGGATTGGTAGGGAACTTCATATCAAACCCCAAGTTCCTAATTTTTCTGATCCTGCTACCGCAGATTTAAATGTAGAGCTCAAGGAGGGAATGTGTCTAGCTATTGAGCCTATGGTAAATATGGGTACTAGACATATTAAAACAGATAGTGATGGATGGACAATTAGGACAAAAGATGGTAGTGCAAGTGCACACTTTGAACATTCAATTCTTATTACTAAGTTCCAACCCAGAATTTTAACTTAATTAAAAATTATGGCAAAACAAGAGTCAATAGAAGTAGAAGGTATTATTAAGGAAGCTTTACCAGGAGCTAGATTTAGAGTTACAATAAATCTTGGAGGAAAAGAGCATGAAGTTTTGGCTCACGTAAGCGGAAAGATGAGAATGCATTTTATTAAAATGCTTCCTGGAGACAAAGTTGATTTACAACTTTCTCCTTATGACTTAAGCAGAGGAAGAATAACATTTAGGCAATAATTATGAAAGTAAAAGCTTCAGTTAAAAAGAGAAGTAGAGATTGTATAATCGTCCGCAGAAAGGGACGTATTTATGTAATTAATAAGAAAAACCCAAGATTTAAACAGAGGCAAGGATAATGGCCAGAATTGCAGGTGTAGATATACCAAAAGATAAGAAAGTAGCATATTCTTTAAGATATGTACATGGAATAGGCTTAAAAACTGCTCTTGATATATGCGAGCAGGCAAAAGTAGATCCCAATATAAGAGTTACTGATTTGACATCTAAGCAAGAAGATGAGATTAGAAAAGTTATAGTAGATCTTAAGCTTCTAATTGAGGGTGAATTAAGAAGTGAAAACTTAAAGAATGTTAAAAGACTACAAGATATAGGAAGTTATAGGGGAGTTAGACATAGAAAATCTTTACCAGCTAGAGGACAGAGAACTAAAACTAATTCTCGCACAAGAAGAAGTAAAAAAAGACAAACAATTTCATTAGGTAAGAAGGCAGTATAATATGGCAACTCAAACAAGATCTAGCAAGAAAAAGAAAAAAATCAATCCAAATGGTATTGTGCATATAAAAGCGACTTTTAATAATACAAACATAACAGTTTCTGATGAATTTGGAAACGTTATTGCTTGGGCGACAGCTGGAAAAGCTGGTTTTAAAGGATCTAGAAAAAATACTGCTTATGCAGCTACAGTTGCATCTGAAAAAGTAGCTAGTGAAGTTGTAAGTATGGGTATGACTACAGTTTCGGTAAGAGTTAAAGGTCCAGGCGCTGGAAGAGAATCAGCTATTAGAGCTTTATCTTCTGCTGGATTGCAAGTTACTTCAATATCAGATGTTACTCCATTACCGCACAATGGATGTAGACCAAAGAAACAGAGAAGAGTATAGATGGCAAAATTAAGCACACCTAAAGGTAAGTTAGTTAGAAAACTTGGAGTCAATATATTTGGTAATCCAAAGTTTGATCGATTATTATCAAAAAAAGGATACGGTCCGGGTCAACACGGTAAGTCCGGTAAAAGATTTTCAACATATTCAGTTCAACTTCAAGAGAAACAGAAAATTAAATTCACTTATGGAATGCTTGAAAAACAGTTTAGAAATTATTTTAAGAAAGCATCTCAAATGAAAGGTGAAACTGGTCTAAACTTATTGGTTATGCTTGAATCTAGACTTGATAATGTTGTATATAAATTGGGTTTCGCACCAACTAGACCTGCTGCAAGACAGTTGGTTAGTCATGGTCATTTCTTAGTTAATAATAGAAAAGTCAATATAGCTTCATATAGATTAAAACCTGGAGATGCAATTACTGTTAGAGATAAAAGTAAGAAACTTGATTTAATTTTAAACTCTATTAAAAGAGTTAAAGGTGATTTAAATATTTCATGGTTATCAGTTGACAAAGCAAAAATGGAAGGTACATTTGTAAGTTTTCCAGAAAGAGATGAAATTGATTTAACTATGAACGAACAATTAGTTGTTGAATACTATTCAAGATAAAGGAAGAAACATGAGCAATGATTTAAAATTTAAAATTTCGCATAAAGTTACTGAAGATAATTCGAGTAACTTTACTATTAAACCTTTGGACAGAGGTTATGGTATTACAGTTGGTAATTCTTTAAGAAGAGCTCTTCTTACTGCTGTACCAGGAGCTGCAATTACAAATGTTAAAATTGAAGGAGCCCACCATGAATTTTCAACAATTGATGGAGTAACAGAAGATGTTGCTGATGTAATCATGAATTTAAAAGGAGTACGTTTCCATTTATTTGAAAGTTCTGTTGAGCCAATTTTCCTTAAGGTTAAAGGTCCAAAAGCTTTTACAGCTGCTGATATACAGGCTGCTAGTGATGATTTCACAATTTTAAATCCAGATCACTACATAACTGATATTGCCAAAGGAACCACTTTAGAAGTTGAGTTAAGGCTTGGAATTGGTAAAGGTTATAAGTCAAGCGATGAGAACAAGCTAAACAATTCGCCAGTTGGCATGATTCCTATCGATAGTATTTTTAATCCTGTGACTAAGGTTTCTTTCAATGTTTCTCCTTTGCCAGGAGCAAAAGAAGATACAGAAATGCTATCATTAAACGTAACAACTGATGGCTCAATTACTCCAATTGACGCAGTGAGTTACTGTTCTTCAGTTCTTTCTGAGCACTACAATATTATAAATTCAATAAGTAATCCATCCATCCTTGAAATTGATAAACCTGTTAGTGAAGAAATATTGCAAATTCGTAAACTTCTTGAGTCGTCAATTGATGAGATGGAATTATCAGTAAGAAGTCATAATTGTCTTGAAGCTGCAGGAATCACTTTAATTGGTGAGCTTGTAGATAAAGACGAAGCTGAAATGCTTGAGTATAAAAATTTTGGTAGAAAGTCTTTAAATGAGCTTATCGAGAAACTAGAAACAATGGGTTTGAAGTTTGGTATGGATACGAGTCCATATACTGAAGATGAAGCATAATGAGAAAAAGAATATCATCAAGAAAGTTCGGTAAGTTGTCAGCTCATAGAAAAGCTATGATGTCTAATTTGGCTAGTTCATTAATTGAACATAAAAGAATTAAGACAACACACGAAAAAGCTTTAGAGTTGAGGAAATTTATTGAACCAATGATTACCAAAGCTAAAAATCATACAGTTCATAATAGACGTGAAGTTTTGAAAAAAATCCATAACGATGTTGCAGTTAAGACTCTCTTTGATGAAATTGCACCAAGTTATTCTGATAGACCAGGAGGTTATACTAGAATTATCAAGCTTGGATCAAGAGCAAATGATGCTGCTAAAATATCTTTAATTGAATTTGTGGATAAATTTAATTTCGATACCGATGAAATAGTTGAAGTTGCTGAAGACTCTAATGTAGAAGAAGAAGTTAAAGAATAGTTAGATTTCTCTAATTATTTTTAGTAAATATTCCTCATCAATTTTGCAAAAAGCACTATTTATTTTAGAATCAACATCCAAAACATATTTAATACCGCTAATTTCAAAAGGAATACATAATTCAGATTTGCTATTT
The DNA here is from genome assembly GCA_902578385.1 of uncultured Fidelibacterota bacterium. Taxonomy (GTDB): domain Bacteria; phylum Fidelibacterota; class Marinisomatia; order Marinisomatales; family Marinisomataceae; genus Marinisoma. Next base: position 9,448 of record CACHCR010000010.1, read on the forward strand.
TCATCACATACAATATGACCTTGAAATTTATTAACATCATCAATATTTAGAATTTGATTTTTAAGAATTGCAGTACCACAAACTCCATTAAATTCTATCGGACTGCAAGGTATTTTATTTGCACTATATTCTGATACAAAAAGTTTATCCCCATCTTGAAAATAAAAACCACAAAAAATCCAACTATCAAAGGATTCAAAAAGTAGTTTTGAGATAAGTTTAAGCTTATTACGTTCAGAAGTATTTTTAATACTTTCGATACATTTTATATATTTTTTTTCTTTATTTTCAGTTAATAACATTATTTTAAAAATATGAAAAATATTAAAAAACCAATAATTATTTCTGGTATACCTAGATCTGGAACAACTCCTCTAGGTAAGGTATTATCATCTATTGAAGGTTTTTCGATGATTTATGAGCCATTTAACGTTAATCAGGGTATAAATGATATTGATTTCAATTACCCTTATCCAGGTAAAAATATTTCCGTTAAAGAATTCCAATCAATCTTTAATAAACTTATACATTTTAAATCTAGTTTTAAAAAGGGATATTTAAAGCATGATAATTTTGCAAAAAGAATTATTAAGACTATTGTTGGAAATGAAAGTTCCATATCTTTTTTAAAGGCAAAAAAAAGCTCAAGTATTAAACAATTATTAATAAAAGATCCATTTCTACTATTTAGCTCTGAACAGCTTTGCTTAAATCATAAAGTAATAATTTGTTACAGACCTCTAATGCCACTAGCTGGTAGTTTTAAAAGAATGAAATGGAACTTTAAGGAATTTGAAGATTTGGTAAATTT
>CACHCR010000011.1 GCA_902578385.1 uncultured Fidelibacterota bacterium
ATATTGATAGTTGCAGTTGCTGTATAGCCGGTTGTTCTAGCCATCGATGAAGATTTTGAACCAATATCCATTTCATCATAAAGATGATAATGTATATTTTTTGTATCTCCATATATATTAATGTCTAAAACTGTAAACTCAGGTTCATTTTCTTTGAGCTTCCAATCTTTAAATAGTTTTGTGATAGTATTATCGAAATTATTTTTATCAAATAAGCCTTCATCAATCATAGATTGCATTAATTTTGCATGTCCAGGGTATCGAAGAGTCTTTTCTTTCATGTTTGGAATATGCTTCATTGTTTTTAGTAAAGATCTTAATCCATCTGTATTAAATGCTTCTAATTTTCCTACTTTAGGGATTTCCAGAATTTCAATATCAGAAAGAGCTGGCTTAGTTATTATCTTTGAATCAATCATCATTCTTGCTGGACGAGTATACTCTTCAATCACATCTATAGGAGAAAAAGGTGCTTTATAGTTATATGGAGGAGAGGGATTTTTGGGAAGACCACCCACACAATAATCAAAAGAATTAATGAGCATTTTTGAGTTCCAATATCCCAGAAGAAAATTTGGAATTCCTGGTGCAACTCCAGCATCAACTACCACAGAAACTCCATGTTCTTTTGCCAAGCTATCAAGCATCAAAACATCTTCGGGAGAAAAAGATATATCAACAACATCTTTACCACATTCAATAATAGTACTTAATGTTTGATATCCTAAAAAACCGGGAACTGCTAAAAGAATAATATCGGCTTCATCAATCCATGATTTAAATCTAACTTTATCTTGTACGTCAATTTGTTTTATATGAATTGAGCTGTCTTGACTTTTAATTGAATTAAGAAGATTTAGATTTAAATCTCCAAGATGGAGTTCAAATTTTTTAGATAAATCAAGTGCCATAGTTTTACCAACTAGACCAGCACCTACTTGAAAAATTTTTTTCATCGAAAGTTGCGGGATAGACGGGACTCGAACCCGCGACCTCCGGCTTGACAGGCCGGCGTTCTAACCAACTGAACTACTACCCCAAATTATTGTTTGTACAATAATGCTAATGGAATGATTACCAAGTAGCCTAATAATAATAGTAATGGAGAAATCACTAAGCTTTGAAAGCTATTAACATCTCCTAAGTACATTATCAAATAACCCACAATTATAACGAAAACTCCAAAACCAAACAAAAGATAATTTTTTCTTTTATAGGGCCATAAAAACTTAACAGTATTTTTATTTTTAGCTTTCATAATCGTTAAGTTAGTTTTGATATTCTTTCTTTGCAAAAATATTATTACATCCATTGATTTGAAATTATAAATAAGCTAATTTCTAGCCTTTATATGAAAGAAATAAATACTATAAATTCTTTAGCGTTAACATTTTTTATTATCATTGTTACGATACTTTTATCTCTCAATAATAGAACCATAAATTCTACAATAATTACAATTGAAAAAGGAATGTCTTTAAGTACTGTTTCAGAATTATTATATGAAAAAAATGTAATTGTCAATCAAGATGTTTTTAAAGCAAAAGCAATTCTTAGAGGTTTAGCTTCTAAAGTTCCAACAGGTAAATTTTTACTTGAAGGTAAAGTGTCTGATAAAGTTCTAATTGATTTAATATTTAAAAAGGGACCTATCAAATTGAAACTTATGATTCCAGAAGGTTTACAATCCGATCAATTATTTAAAAATATTAATACTCTATTAAAAACAGATTATGATTTTAAGAAATATTTCTCTTCAGAAAAAATCATACAAGATTTTAATATAGAAGGTCAAACTCTTGAAGGATACCTTTATCCTGATACATATTATTTATACCATGATTCTTCTCCGGCCGAAATCATAGATATATTGATTACAGAATTTTGGAAACAATTTGATAAAAATTTACTAAATAGAGCGAATCAATTAGGATTTTCGGTTCATGAGGTTGTAACTTTGGCGTCGATTATTGAAGGTGAAGCTATGCTAGATAGTGAACGCAAAACAATTTCTTCAGTATATCACAATAGATTAAAAATTAATATGAAATTACAAGCAGATCCTACAATACAATATATTATTCCTGGACCACCTAAAACATTATCTAATAGAGATTTGAGAATAAAATCAGATTATAATACTTATCAAAACTATGGACTGCCTCCAGGGCCAATAAATAATCCAGGTATTGAATCAATTATAGCAGCATTATATCCAGAGGAAACTGATTTTTTATTTTTCGTTGCTCAGGGTGATGGTTCTCATGCATTCACCACAAACGAAAAAGATCATGAAGAGGCTAAAAGGATTTATAAAATTAACAAAAGAAAGAATAGATGAATTTAAAAGATTTAAATGCTCAGCAATTGAAAGCAGTTCAAACAGTTAACAAACCTGTTTTAGTTTTTGCTGGAGCTGGAAGTGGAAAAACCCGTGTTCTTACTTACAAAGTATGGCATTTAATTAAAGAAAAGCTCTTTAAGCCAGAAGAGATTTTAGCATTAACTTTTACCAATAAAGCTGCCTCAGAAATGAAATCAAGAATTCAGGAGAGCATATCTTGTGAGGGCGTTAATGTTGGTACATTTCATTCCATTGGTGCTCGAATTTTGCGAATGCATATTTCATCATTAGATGAAGAATACAATTCAAGTTTTACCATTTATGATACCTCAGATCAAAAAGCAGTTATAAAAGAGGTAGTAGAAAATTTAAATCTTTCTGAGTTTAAAGAGTTGAATGTTAGCTTTTTAAAAGCACAGATTGATAAGTTTAAAAATGATAATATTTCAATTGATAAAGTCGAATCTGAAGCCCAAACATTTGAAGATGAAAAAATTGTTGAGGTTTATAGAGCATATTGCGATAGGCTTAAATCAAACAATGCCCTTGATTTCAATGATCTCCTTTTGCTCCCAATTCGTTTACTTAAAGAGAATGACAAAATTCTAAATTTATACCAAAAAACTTGGAAATATGTTTTAGTGGATGAGTTTCAAGATACCAATTCTCCTCAGTTTGAAATTGTATCTTTACTAGCTGGTAAACATAAAAATATAACTGTTGTTGGAGATGATGACCAGTCTATTTATGGTTGGAGAGGAGCTAACATCGACAATATTTTAACCAACTTCCAAGAAACTTTCGCAAAAAATATTGAAATAAAACTTGAGAAGAATTATCGATCAACCCAAAGAATCTTAGATGGTGCTTGGTCGGTCGTATCCAATAATAAAAATAGAGCTGAAAAAAAATTAGAAGCTACTAGAGGTAAGGGTGATAAAATTTCACTTATTTCAACTGGAAGCGATGAAGAAGAGTCAAATGCTATCTGCGATTCCATTAAATCTGAAATAAAACTTAATAAAAATACATTTAAAGATTTTGCAGTTTTATATAGAACTAATGCTCAATCAAGATCAATTGAACAAGCTATGGTAAAAGAGGGTCTTCCATATAATATTGTTGGTGGAACCAAATTCTATGATAGAAAAGAAATCAAGGACGTATTAGCCTATTTAACATTAGTTGCAAATAACAATGATGATATAGCCCTTAAAAGAATCATAAATTTTCCTGTTAGAGGTATTGGAGAGAAGTCAATCAATATATTTGTTGATTTGGCAGCTAAAAAGAAAATCTCTCTTTTTGAAAGTCTAGAGTTTTGTAGAGATCTTAAATTAAGAGGAAAGCAACAAGACTCAATTGAAAATTTTTATAACTCTATAAAAAAATTCAGCAACTTATTAGAAACTCTTGATCCAAAAGAATTAATGAGAACTTTGTTAGAAGAATTTAATATAGAAAATTATTATAAAAATAATCCCGCTGAACAGGATAGATATGATAATATTCAAGAGTTGAAGGCCTCAGTAGATAAATTTTCTGATCAAATAGGTGGAAACTTAAAAGATTTTCTTCAAGAAATCTCCTTGTTTACTGATATTGATGAATGGGATGATAAAGAAAATTCAATAACATTGATGACAGTTCATGCCGCTAAAGGACTAGAATTTCCAACAGTATTTGTTTCGGGTTTAGAGCAAGGATTATTCCCATTAGTTAGAATAGATGATGGGCCAGATCAAATGGAAGAAGAAAGAAGGTTATTTTATGTTGCTGTTACTCGAGCTATGAATCAAGTATATTTATTAAATGCTAAATATAGAAGAAGATTTGGAGCTATGAACACTACATCATTTATTCAATCAGATTTTTTAAATGAAATTGATGAAGATGTTATAAAAGTTAAGTCTTACAAATCGGTTTATACAAAAAGAATCATTGGTACTGGACGGGAAAAGAAAATTCAAATTTCTAGAACAGTGACAGAGTTTGATGATTTTAAAATCGGGGATCAGGTTCAACATAATCTTTTTGGAGTTGGAACCATTCTTGTTTTAAGCGGAACAGGAGAAAATCAGAAAGTTGGCGTTGAGTTTGATGGCGGTTTAAGAAAAAAATTAATTGTTAAGTACGCTCGCTTAAAAAAAATAGATTAAACAGTCAAATTAATGTAATTTGAAATATGAAAAATTTAATACCATGTAGATTCCACATTGATGTTGAAGCGGTTCTCAAAAGCGAAGGTTTAAGAGCAACAAAGCAACGTCTAAATATATGGGATGAATTGTCTTCTACAGACAAACATCGTGATATTGAAACCATTCTAAAAGATCTTAAAAAAAATAAAATCAATGTTTCTAGAGCAACATTATATAGAACCATAGATGTTTTTGTAAAACACAATCTACTTAAAAAAATAACTTTAGATAGTGGTAAATTTTTATATGAGCACAATAAAAAAACAATTACTCCTCAACATGACCATATAGTTTGTGAAGATTGTGGAGAAATATTTGAATTTTATGACAATAATATTTCTTCAATTGAAAATAAAATTGCAGATGGTTTAAATCTCAACCTTACAAAACGTGTACATCAATTATCTGGAACTTGTAAAGATAACCAATGTTCACATGCCAAAAATTAGTTAAATGAAATCAGTTCTTATTTCAAGCTTAGTAGCGGATATGAAGCTTCAAGGCTTTTATTTGTGTCTTGAAAAAAAATCTTTAAAGAAAAAAGATGGATCCTCGTATTTGAATTTATTACTTCAAGATAAATCGGGTGTGATTAGAGCTAGAATTTGGGATAATGTTCAAAAACTCTCTAAAAAGTTTGATAGTGGAGATCCAGTTGCTGTTAAAGGCATAACTTATCAATATGGTGAAAGTATGCTAATTAAAATTGATAATATTTCACGAGCAAATGAAAAGAAATATAGCCAATATGGTTTTGATCCATCTGATCTTATTCCATTGTCTAAAAAAAATCCAAATGATTTATGGAAAGAGCTTTCAAAAGAAGTGAATCTGATTTCTAAAAGCCATTTAAAAAAAATCACAAAAAATATTTTAAGAGATCATAAAGATAAGTTTAAAGTATATCCTGCAAGTATATCATATCATTATAATTATCAGAATGGGTTAATTGAACAAACAGTATCCTTGTTAAAAATTGCAAAAGAAATTGGCTCCCATTACGACATTGATATTGATTTATTGGTTTCAGGGGTATGTCTTCATCAAATTGGAAAACTCTATTCAATAAATCTTGGTTCTAAAATGTCTAAATCTAACCATAAGTCATTAGTTGGTAACGCGATTATCTCAAGAGATATTGTAAATAAATATATTTCTGATGTAAAAAATTTTCCAGAAGATGATAAACTTCGACTAGAGCATTTAATATTGTCATACCAGGGACGAAAAGAATGGCAAAGTCCAGTTGAACCACAAACTCTTGAAGCAATATTACTACATTCAATAAATTTTCTAGATTCTAAAATAAACTTTATGAGAAGAGATGAATTATAAATATGTAATTTTAATTTATATTTTTTCATCTATTCTTTACACACAAGAAAATATACCATTTGATGTTTCCAAACAGTTTGCAGTTCCAATTGAAAATAATCAATTACTTTGGAATGATGATAAATTATTTAACAAGTTATTAATTGATAGATCATCGAGAAACTTTAAAAATAAATTCACTAATCTAGATTTTGAAGAGCTTCCAGAGGATTCTTCATATGTCAAAAGTAAATTTATTTATGAATTTGGAGATTATGGATTTGATAAGTTGAGTATTGGATTAAAAAAACACTCAAAAGATGAAGAATTTCAATTTAAAGGTTCAAAGAAAAGTTTTTTTGGACAATATTCAGAGTTTGCAAACGCTGAAAATCCACCATTAAGTTTATTTTATAAGTTTGACTATTCTAAAAATTTTGAAAATAATCAGTTGTATTCATCTATTGGATATTTTAGAGAAGAATCACAGTTTATTTTTAATTTGCCAATAGATATTGATCCATCTATAAATAGCGAATTTTCAGATTTTGTTTCTTTAACCATTGGTAATAGCTTTATCAAGAATAATTATCATGTCGATGTTAGATTAAATCATTTAAGCAAATATGAATCAACACAGATTGTCCAATATTCTTTAAACAATAGGTATGAATTAGAAAGAAACAAAATTAGTGCTCATATTCATAATGGAAATTTTCTTTCCTTAAAAATAGCACTTGATAATAATCATTATGAAAATGAGAGATTAAATACTGGCTTTTCTCGAAATGTATTATCATTTACCAATGCAAATAATTTTATTTTTGGGAATTTTATTTATGGCTTTGATCTCATTGAGCAAAAAATTAAACCAAACTTAGTTTATAGAAATATTTTTGGCACTTTTAGTATTTTTTACGAGTTAAGAAATCAAGCTTCAATGGTTGTCTTAGATTCCTATGATTTTAATCATTCGGGAAAATTTGAAGGCAAAAATTTTGAAACTTGGCAATCTATTTCTGCAACATATATGTTTGATCTTAATATTGATTTATCAACAACTTTAAAATATGTAAATGCTAAAAATATCGTTATTCCAAAAGATTTAGGTGAGGTTTTCATTCCAGAGGCAGACAGATATCAGTTTGAAGACGATGAAATGATGTCTCTTCAAACTAAATTTGCAATCCCATTCAAATACGGATCATTCAATTTTAATCACTCATATAACTTTTATGACAGCTTGATTAGTTCAAATAGATCTCATATTCTTGCTTTTGACTATCTCTATAGTTTATCATTGGTCAAAGATAACTTGGGAGTTAATGGAAAATTAAGCTTACAATTCATGTCAAAAAACAATTCAGATTTTAGTTTTAATTATTTTAAGAATATGCCTGAAAAAAAGAATAATATAGATAGTGATGATTTTATAAATATTTCAATGAGCACTGAGATTGCAATATCAGATGTTATACTAACTATAAAACTTCAAAATGCATTAAATAAGTTTAATGCAGAAGAAGACTACTCAATGGTAACTCATGAATTTTTCAATCCAATGAGTAGCCTTTTAACATTCGGAATCATCTGGGAATTTGACGATTAAAGCCTATACTCAAGTGTAAATTTTATACTTCTTCCAGGTTCTGGGTATCCAATGGTAGAAATATATTCTTCATCTAATAGATTATCTACAGTAAGATTTAACATTATAGAATTTTCTCCTATCCAATTGAAAACATTAGATATCCCAAAACTAACTAATCCATATGATTTATCATTTACTTGTTCAGCAAATGAGGATTGATATTGTAAAATTCTATCACCAACTAATTTATAGTTTAATGAGTAATGTGTTAAATTATTAAGCTTATAAACAAGCAATAAGCTAGCAGAGCTGTCAGGTACATATAAAAGTTTCTCATCAATATCTTTATCTAAAGAATCATAAAGATTATATGTTAATTGCATATAAAGATTTGAAAAATTTTTCAAATATTGAATATTATATGATGTTCTTTCTGCAGATGAAACATTAATTGGAACATATTTAAATGATTCATTTGGTTGCCATAATATTAAGTTTTCATAATCTTTAAATGAGGCAGAAACTTTTATTTTACCAACTGGAGATTGGTTTGAAATTGATAAAGCGATGTATTCACTTTCTTCAGGTTTTAAATCAGGATTCCCTCCACTATAAAGTCCATCTGGCCAAAATAAGTCATTCATTGTTGGAAATTGAAATGATGAACCCAAATCGATATTAAAATCAAATGAACTTCCAGAACTTTTGAATTGATTAAGTGCTTCAAAACCTAAATTATATGTTGATTTTTTATTTTCTTTTCTTGAATCATATCGCAATGTAGGAGAGACTTTAAAATCATTTTCTAAATTGACATAATTCCCCAAGAATGAGAATGAGGTTGTTTCTAATTCTTTTTTATTCAACTCACTACTATCAACTCTTTCTGATTTTATGTTAAAGACTGCTTCATAATTAAATGATGAGTTAATTGATTGCTTTCCTTTAACTCCGAAAGATGAGTAATCAAGTTCGTGCTCACTATAAACTGGAAAAGATCCTTCTGAGTCATCAAACTCTTGATAATTATTTGATCTATTCATATACAAATCAAGCGAACCATTATCAAAAAACTTATTAAATGATAAAGCGAATAGCTCAAAATCATCAGTTCTAGTTGCATTTAGAGATGGAAAGCTAGTACTTCCTGCAGCTCCTCTAATATTTTCTGTTTTTAATGTAAACATATTAACAATGAAATCTTCTCTAACAACAAACTGTCTATCTACTGCAAGAAAAAATTGATCTAAATAGTTATTTAAACGTTTAATTTTATTATTAGAGGCCGAATCTGAATATTTATAATCTCCATCGTAAGAAGTTTTACCAAAAAGAATATTTCTTTTTGAAGTTGCTCTATTAATTGAATAATTGGCTCCATATTGAGTAAATCCGAAATCTCCAACACCGTAAAAAACATTATTATATAAAACATCATTATTAATGTTTAATGAACCATCAATTGATCCAGAACCATACTTTGTTCCAGAGTTTAATCTGTAATTAACAGACTGAAGTGCAAAAGATGGAAGTGTGGAAAGATCAACTTGTCCATTCATTGCATCGGTTAAATCAATTCCATTGTAAAGTACTTTTGTATGTCTAGCATATCCACCATCAAAAGATGCTGATGTTACTCCGGCATATCCACCATATGTTCTCATTTCTAATGATGGAATTTGATTCAAAGATCCCCCTTGGGAGTAAATGCCTAGATTGTTTAATAAAGTCTTATTTTTAAGATATTCTTCTTTTTTTGCTCCATACACATCAACTTTTTCAAGAGATACGCTTTCTTTAACCATGACAATGGACTTACTTAATCTGTCTTCAGGTTTAATTAAAACGTCTTTAAATCCAATTCTTTGAAATAAAAGATTTGAATTGCTTTTGGTGTTAATAGAAAAGCCACCTCTTTCATCAGAGATTGTCCAGTTTTTTTCTTCTGACTCAGAATCTAGCTCTTCAATTATAACATATGAAATTTCAGTTCCAGACACATCCTTAACAAAACCAGTGTAAGTTTGCCCATAGACATTTGCGACAAGTGCTAAAAGTAATAAATATGATTTTTTCATCATACTTTCCTCCGAAGTTAGTTATTATAATTTGTAAATAAGGTCTCCTGACTTATACCTAAAATGATTTAATTCCTTCTCCAACAAAGTTGAATGGATTTTATTAAATCTCAGTAATTACAGTAGCGGGGACTGTTAAAGAATTA
>CACHCR010000012.1 GCA_902578385.1 uncultured Fidelibacterota bacterium
CCAAAATCATGGGAAAAAATAAATTTAATTTTTCAATCATTTAATAAACATTTAAATGAGCTTGAAGATAAGTTAGAAAATGATATCTTTAAATTAAAAGAAGGTGACCAGTTACAACCTGGAATTTTAAAGCTTGCAAAAGTATATGTTGCAAACAAGAGAAAGGTTTCAATTGGCGATAAAATGGCTGGAAGACATGGTAATAAAGGAGTTATTGCTACGATTGTACCTGAAGAAAATATGCCATATCTTGAAGATGGTACTCCAGTTGATATTTGTCTAAATCCAATGGGTGTTCCTTCAAGAATGAATTTAGGTCAGTTGTATGAAACTATGCTTGGTTGGGCTGGAAAAATTCTTGGAGAAAAATATGCTACTCCAGTTTTCAACGGTGCTACTCCTGAAGAGGTTGCAGCTAAAATGAAAGAGGCAGGTTTACCTGACTCTGGAAAAGTAACTTTATTTGATGGCATAACTGGTGAAAAAATTGATAACCCAGTACTCGTTGGATATCAGTATATGATGAAATTATATCATATGGTTGATGATAAAATGCATGCACGTTCTACAGGACCATATTCATTAGTTACACAACAACCTCTTGGGGGTAAAGCTCAATTTGGAGGTCAAAGATTTGGTGAAATGGAAGTATGGGCACTTCAAGCATATGGAGCTGCTCATATTCTAAGAGAAATCTTAACTATCAAATCAGATGATATTGAAGGTAGGTCAAAAGTATATAGTGCATTAGTTAAAGGTGAAGATTTACCTGATCCGACAACTCCAGAGGCATTTAACGTATTCATGAAGGAAATTCAAGGCTTAGGTCTTGATATAACTTTAGACTAAAGGAAATTATAGATGTATAAAGCAAAAAATAGTATTTCAATAAAGCTGGCTTCTCCAGAAAAGATTCTTGAAGGTTCTTTTGGTGAAGTATTAAAACCAGAAACAATTAATTACAGATCATATAAACCCGAAAAAGATGGTTTATTTTGTGAAAAAATCTTTGGTCCAGTAAAGGACTTTGAATGTCACTGTGGAAAGTATAAAGGTATTAGGTATAGAGGTATTATTTGCGATAGGTGTGGAGTTGAAGTTACCACTAAGAAAGTTAGAAGAAATCGTATGGGCCATATTACTTTAGCAGTTCCTGTCGTTCATATTTGGTTTTTAAAGTCCATTCCAAGTAAGCTTAGTTATATTCTTGGTAAAAGCGCTAAACAGTTAGAGAGTGTAATTTATTATGAAAACTATTTAGTCATTAATCCTGGAAAGAGTGGATATAAAAGATTCGAGTTAATTGATGAAGAGGCTTATTTAGAGCTGGAGCAAGAGTTTGGCTATGAAGCTGTTTCACAAGAAGAAAGAGAAGAAGAGTCATATTTTTATGCAGCAATGGGCGGAGAAGCAATTAAAGATGCCCTTGCAGAAATGGATTTATTAGAACTTAAACAAGAGCTTGAACTAATCAGTTCAACAACTAAGTCAAAGCAGAAAAGAGAAGATGCTTTAAAAAGATTAAAAGTAGTTAAAGATTTTGCTCAAGATAGAAATAATAAACCTGAATGGATGATTGTTTCAATCTTACCAGTCATGCCACCTGAGCTGAGACCTTTAGTTCCACTTGAGGGTGGAAGGTTTGCAGCCAGTGATTTAAACGATTTATATCGAAGAATTATTATTAGAAATAACAGATTAAAGCAGCTAATGGACATACAAGCTCCAGAAGTTATTCTTAGAAATGAAAAAAGAATGTTACAAGAGTCTGTTGATGCACTTTTTGATAACACAAAGCGTAAAACAGCAATTAGAAGTGGATCTAAAAGACCTTTAAAATCTATTTCAGATATGCTTAGAGGAAAGCAAGGTAGATTTAGACAGAATCTTCTAGGAAAGAGAGTTGATTATTCAGGAAGATCAGTAATTGTTGTCGGTCCTGAACTTAGAATGACAGAGTGTGGTATTCCTAAAAATATGGCATTAGAATTATTTAAACCTCACTTAATAAGAGAATTAATTAGGAGAGATTTAGCTGCTACTCCAAGAAGTGCCAAACTAATGATTGAAAATAAAGAATCATTTGTTTATGAAATTTTGGAAAATGTTGTAAAAGATCACCCAGTATTATTAAATCGTGCTCCTACGCTTCATAGGTTAGGTATTATTGCCTTTCAGCCAGTCCTTATTGATGGTAAAGCTATTCGTGTTCATCCTCTTGTTTGTTCGGCGTTTAATGCTGACTTTGATGGTGACCAAATGGCTGTTCATGTTCCACTTTCAATACCTTCTCAGTTAGAAGCTAGAGTGTTGATGATGGCTAGTCAAAATGTTTTACACCCAGCTAGTGGAAAACCGATCACATTACCATCACAAGATATGATTTTAGGTTGTTACTATTTAACCAGAGATAAAAAAGGTCAAGTTGGTGAAGGAATGTCTTTTGGTTCAATAGATGAAGTAAAAATAGCTCATGATAACGGTAGGGTTGCAATGCATGCAGTAATTAATGTAAGACACAAAGGTGAATGGCATAAAAATACAACTGCTGGTAGAGCAATATTTAATTCAATTATTCCAGACGAACTGGGCTATTATGATGAAATTATTTCAAAGAAAAAACTTAGTTTTATCATTGGCGAATCATTTGTGAAAGCAGGAAATCAACGTACTGTTCAGTTGTTAGATGATCTTAAAGATATTGGTTTTAAAACAGCAACAATGAGCGGTGTATCAATTTCTATAAGTGATGTAATTATTCCTGATGCAAAGCATGAAATAATTGACAGAGCTGAAAAGGAAGTTGATAAAATTCAACAACGTTTTGATAGACATGTTTTAACAGAAGGTGAAAGATACAATAAGGTTATAGATGTTTGGACAAAAGCTACTAGTGATGTGGCTGATGTTATGATGGATGGATTAAGAACCGACGATCAAGGTTTTAATGCACTTTATATATCTTCAGACTCTGGAGCTAGAGGAAGTGGCGACCAAATAAAGCAGTTAGCAGGTATGAGAGGATTAATGGCTAAGCCCAGAAAATCAATGATTGGTGGAGGGGAAATTATTGAAAGCCCTATTCAATCAAACTTTAAAGAAGGTCTTTCTGTGATGGAGTACTTTATTTCTACTCACGGTGCTAGAAAGGGTTTAGCTGATACAGCTTTAAAAACTGCTGATGCTGGATACTTGACTAGAAGATTAGTTGATGTTGCTCAAGATGTAACTATTTATGAAGATGATTGTAAAACTATTAATGGTATTACAGTTTCAGACCTAAAAGAAGGTGAAGAAATTGTTGAATCTCTTGGTGAACGTATTTTAGGAAGAACCTCTTCTGAAAAAATTGTTATTGATGGAGAAGTTATTGTAAAGCCTGGAGATATTTTCGATGAAAAGTTAGCTGATCTAATAGTTGAAAATAATTTTAATAGCGTAAAAATAAGATCTATTCTGACTTGCGAATCAAGAAGGGGTGTTTGTGCCAAGTGTTATGGTTGGGATTTGACAAGAAGAAAGCTTGTTACTAAAGGTACAGCTGTAGGTATTATAGCTGCTCAAAGTATTGGTGAGCCTGGAACACAGTTAACATTAAGAACATTCCACATTGGTGGTACCGCTACTCGTATTGCGGAAGAATCTGACAAAAAATCTAGATTTAATGGAACAGCTAAATTTAGTAGTGATTATGAACCAGCTGAAACTTTAGATGAAGATGGATTTAATGTTGTTAGATGTTTATCTAGGAGTTCAAAACTCTCAATTGTTGATACTAAAAATAATGTTTTAGACGAATTAAATGTTCCTTATGGCGCTAATGTTAATGTAAAAGAGGGTGCTAAGGTAAAGAAAGGTATGACACTATTTTCTTGGGATCCTTACACTGACTTAATTCTTGCTAGGCAATCAGGTGTTATAAAAATGAAAGACTTTATAGAGGGAGATACTTATCAAGAAGAAGCTGTAGACGGAGGTAAAAAACAGAAAGTTGTTACTGAGTCAAAGGATAGAAGATTAAGTCCACAAATTGAAATTTATAGCAAAAAAGGTGACATTTTATCTGGAGGAACTATATTGCCAGTTAAAGCTACTTTGGTCGTTAATGATGGACAAGATGTTACTAAGGGCCAAACATTAGTTAAAATTCAAAAAGATGTTGGAAAATCAAGAGATATTACTGGTGGTCTTCCAAGAGTTGCTGAGTTATTTGAAGCTAGAAAACCAGCAAATCCAGCAGTTGTAACTGAAATTAATGGTACTGTTGAGTTTGGAGAAATTAAAAGAGGTGTTAGGAAAGTATCCGTAATCCCATCGAACGGTAAATCGATAACATACAAAATTCCTTATGGTAAACATGTTGTTGTTCATGAAGGGGATTTCATTACTGCAGGAACTGCATTATGTGAAGGTGCCATTTCACCTTCTGACATCTTAACTATCCTTGGTCCAAATGCTGTTAGAGAATATCTAGTAGATGAGATTCAAGAAGTTTATAGACTTCAAGGTGTAGGTATTAATGATAAGCATATTGAAGTTATCGTTAATCAAATGATGAAAAAAGTTGTAATTAATGATCCTGGTGACAGCAAATATCTTCCTGGTGAAAGATTAGATAAGCAAGACTTATTCGCTGAAAATGGTAATATGAAAGGAATGGTAGTTATTGACGAGTCTGGAGATTCAAATCTCGATGTCGGTACAATGATTTCACAAAATGAAGTCAAGGAGATGAATAAAGAATTAAAATCTCAAGATAAAAATGTGATTAAATTTCATAAAGCCAAACAAGCTACTTTTGAACCTATTTTAATGGGCATTACTCAGTCTTCATTAAATACTAATAGTTTCATATCAGCTGCTTCATTCCAAGAGACAACAAGAGTGTTAACTGATGCTGCTACAGCATCTAAGACAGATCATCTATTAGGATTGAAGGAAAATGTTGCCTTAGGAAGGTTAATTCCTGCCGGAACTGGTTTCCCTGAGCTTGACAAAGTTAGGCTTACAAAGGAAGAAGAATCAGATATAGCTGAAGAACAAAGCTAGATTATTATAATTATGATTTTTAGTCCAAATTGAATAATCCTACGCGTAGAAGAAAAAGTTTGATTCTTCCGTGTTATAACGATATATTCGCCCGGACTTTATAAATATAAAAGGAAATATATATGCCAACTGTAAATCAGTTAATTAGAAAGAGTAGAAAGAAAATAGTCAATAAATCGGCTAGTAGAGCGCTTGAAAAAAGCCCTCAAAAGAGGGGTGTTTGTACTCGTGTATATACTACTACTCCTAAAAAACCTAATTCTGCTCTTCGAAAAGTAGCAAGAGTTAGATTAACTAATGGTATTGAGGTTAATGCATATATTCCTGGTGAAGGTCATAATCTTCAAGAGCACTCAATAGTACTTATTGAAGGTGGTAGAGTTAAAGACCTTCCAGGTGTAAGGTTTCACATTGTTCGTGGATCATTAGATACTGCAGGTGTTAATGATAGAAAAACTAGTCGATCTCGTTACGGAGCTAAAAAACCAAAGAGTTAATAAATGAGAAGAAGAAGACCAGAACGCAGAACAATTAATCCAGATCCAAAATTTAATGATTTACAAATTTCTAAATTTATGAATTATCTTCTTGAAGATGGCAAAAAGGGAATTGCTGAAAAAATTCTATATGATGCATTTGATATAGTTAAAGAAAAAAGCAAAAATGATCCTATTGATATCTTTAAAAAAGCTTTAAATAACGCTTCTCCTCATGTAGAAGTTAAATCAAAAAGAATTGGTGGTGCTACATATCAAGTACCAATTGAAGTTCCTTCTAGAAGACAGTTCTATCTTGCAGCTCAATGGATTATAGATAGTGCTAAAAAAAGATCTGGTTCTTCAATGTCTAATAGGTTGGCTGGAGAAATTTTATCCGCATCAAATAATGAAGGCTCTGCTATTAAAAAGAAAGAAGATACTCATCGTATGGCTGAAGCAAATAAAGCTTTTGCTCATTTTGGGAGAGGTAGATAATGTCTACTGATTTAAGAATTGTAAGAAATATCGGAATTATGGCCCATGTTGATGCAGGTAAAACTACATTAACGGAAAGAATGTTATACTATGCTGGAAAAACTCACAAAATTGGCGAGGTCCATGATGGAGCTGCAACAATGGATTGGATGGAGCAGGAACAAGAAAGAGGTATTACTATTACTTCTGCTGCTACAACTTTTTATTGGGATAAAAACAGGGTTAATTTAATAGATACTCCTGGCCACGTTGATTTTACAATGGAAGTTGAAAGATCATTAAGGGTTTTAGATGGTGCAGTTGCAGTATTTTGTGCTGTTGCTGGTGTAGAACCTCAAAGTGAAACAGTTTGGAGACAAGCAACTAAATACGATGTTCCAAGGATAGC
>CACHCR010000013.1 GCA_902578385.1 uncultured Fidelibacterota bacterium
TTCTCCAGCCATTACTTCCGCCTCCAGAATACGTTTCAAAAACAGATTCTGCGCCATAGTTTGAAACTGTTACTAGAATTTGTTCATCACTTGCACCGATATCTATTGAAGAAATGTAACCTGATATATTTGAGCCGCTGATATCCTCAGCAGAAAAACTTGCAGTAGAAGCTTTAACTATTTTAAATACTCTTCCTGCTTGTGTTCCAACATACATTACATCATCTGTATAAGGCGAGGCTACAAAGAATGTAGATTGAGAGCCTAGGTTTATAGACATTGTACTTGTCGTTGCCAATTGTTCGTAATTTGTTAATCTTAAAATAGTATTTCCATCAACATTTGCATAAATAGTTTTATTCCCATCATCAATTCCTGTTGGATTTATTAAGGTACCAGTATCAGCACCATTAACTGTATAATCAGAATAAAGTGACCAACTATTTCCACCATTTGTGGATCTATAAATCGTATTATAATTAGAACCTAAGAATTGATAATTAGAATCTTGTTGATCGATATGTGCAAATCCACCATCTCCTCCAGTAAGATATGTTCCATTAGAAAGAGTGGTTCCATCTACTTTCCAAGATCCATTGTCTTGAGTACCTCCTAAAACATACTTACTTCCAGCGTTTGGATGAAGCGCTACACTGTAAAATTGACTTACGTTATACCCTTCATTTCTGTTAGGAATTTGAAGTCCAGCATTTGAAGAATAGTAGACCCCACCATCATTTGAAAAAATTACTTTATTTCCATCAATAAATTGAACATTGTGTTGATCAACATGCATATTAGATGTTCCAGATCCTCCACCACTTAATTGAGTCCAAGAAGAACCACCATCTGAAGATTTGAACATGTCTATTTCACCGGCATATAAAACTTGAGGATTTGTCGGATCTACAGCAAAGCTCATACTATACCCAGCTTGTCCATTTCCATCTCCTAACGGATTACCATTAGCATCTACAGGAACAGTTAATTCAGACCAAGTTGCACCTCCATCAGTGGACTTAGCAATCCATTGAGCAACATTTCCGGAATTATTTGAAATTAAAGCATAAATATAATTTGGATCGGAATCAGCAACGTCTAGTAATACTCGATTAGGAGTACCTAATCCTCCAGATCTCCAGTTCGATTGTGTCCATGTAGAACCATCATCTGAGTAATAAATTTCTCCACCACCTGACCAAAATGAATTCATTCTAGTACCAATCCAAATTCTACCATTTGAATCCATATCTATACTTCCAACTTCTTTATATCCAGTAGTTTCTTGCTCCGTAAAAGTTCTATTCCAGCTAGCTCCACCATCTGTAGATTTCCAAAGACCTGTATTATCTCTTCCAACATAGGTGCCTTCAAATTCATTTCCACCTACACCCATATATATCACACTAGAACCAGATTCATTTTTGACCAGTATATCATTAATAAATGCAAAATTTTCAGTTGAAGATAAATGACTCCAAGTAGCACCACCGTCCGTTGTTTTCCATAAACCTAACCCTCTTGAAACTCCAGGGCTGTACCAGTTTGAACCATCTGCAGTATAATTACCCATTCTTTCTCCGGTACCAACATACATGATATTTGTATCATTTGGATCATAGGTTATTGAGGAAACAGCTAAACTTGCCCAGGTTGCATCTACAAGATTCCAATTTACAGTTTCTGAAGCAATACTATTATTGTACCAAAGACCACCTGACACTCCAGCAGCCCAAAGTTTACTTCCATTATTGGGATCAATCATTAAAGCTCTAGTTCTTCCACCTACATTGTTTGGACCTCTTTCTTCCCAATCAACCTCAGTAAGCCTTCTTTCATATTCAAAACTATTTATTTTTCTTTCAACTTCATCAATACCATTAATCAATCTTTCTTTAGGAACACGTTTTGTTGATAAATCGTATGTCATCAGATATTCTCTTAAACCTCTCAAGTCAGGTCTCTGATCTTTTCTGGTCGAAGCTTTCATTTCATCATAATTGAAGTTTTCCCCAATTAATGAATTAATATATTTTTCTTCTTGAGTTCTTTTATGTTCGGAATACCAATTATTTAAAGGCTGGTAAGCCATAAATACAATTAAAATAGGAAGTAGTATGTAAGTAATTTTTTTCATTTTTTTATTCATTAATTAATATTGATGCCCCCACTACATCATTTACAGTAATATTTCCACCATTAACATCTAACATTATGTTGTTTGAAGTATCTGAACCAAAATCAACACTAGTATCTGTAGAACCATTAAGTGTGAAATTCACAGTAGCAATCACCCCATCTCCATCATTTGATGGTAAGTCACTTGAAAGAGAAGAAGTATAAAATATTAATCTATTAATACCTGGATTACTTGTAACAACAAGTAGTGGATCTGTATCACCTTTTAAAAAATCTCCAGCAGTAACGCTATCGTAAGTCATTACGCTATTATCATAAAATAAAGTAACTTGTGCAGCTGCCATACCAGAAACACCAAGAACCTTCACATCAATTGGCACGGATGATCCAGAAGTTGTTTCGATATATTTTGGATCAAGAACTATTGCAGGCGTTTGGACATCATCAACAGTAATATATCCAGAAAGTACTTTTGTATCAGTTCCACCATCTCCGACAACTGATAAAGTAACATCAAAAGTTCCTGCTGTTGTATATGTATGCATAGGATTTTCATCTGTGCTTGTATTTCCATCGCCAAAATCCCACAATGAAGTATTATATCTTAAAGAACTATTTGAAAATTCAACTCTTAAATCTTTTTTTCCAGAAGTTGGATCTCCAGTAAATAGAGCAGCAGGAGGAGTTGCATTGACAGTCACATAATTAGTTCTTGTTAGCACATCAGTACCAGCAGGACCAGTTGCGGTCAATGATACAGTATATGTCCCAGCTTCTGTATAAGTATATTGGACCAACACTCCAGATGCATCTAGAACTCCATCACCATTAAAATCCCAATCATGTGAAGTTGCATTGGTTGATGTTGAAGTAAAATTGACAGCAAGCGGAGCTCCACCACTTAATGGGTTTGCTGAAAAGCTTGCTACTGGCGGATCATTGCTTGGGCCAGTGCCACCGGAATCATCTCCGCCGCCACCACCGCCACCGCAGTTAATTAAGAATAAAAGTGTAAAAAGTGATAGTGCT
>CACHCR010000014.1 GCA_902578385.1 uncultured Fidelibacterota bacterium
TAAATCTTTAGCAAGATCCTGTACAGCTGCAATAGAGAGATGATTGGGAAAAATCATAATATTAAATTCTGAAAAAAATTCCTTATTTGAAGTTATTCTAGAAATAAATTCTTTAGATTCTTTATCATTCAAATACATTTTCCAATTTGCTGCAAATATTTTTTCACTCATTTCTTCAACATCTCCAAAGCTGTTAACTTTTTACCAGACAACATTTCTAAACATGATCCACCACCTGTAGAAACATGTGAGAAATCATTAATATATTCTTCATTATAATTCCTGATAGCAGCAACTGTATCTCCACCACCAACAATTGAAGTTAACTGGTTTTCAATGATAGCATCAACAATTCTATTTGTTCCAACAGCAAAATTTGGATTTTCAGCAACACCTACTGTTCCATTCCACAATATTGTTTTTGATAAAGAAATTATATCTGAAAAAAGCTTAATAGATTTTTCTCCTATATCCTCACAAACCATATTATTAGGAATATCTTTTGCATCAGCAACACATATATCACCAGATCCAAATGACTCTAATTCTCCTGAAAAATCTATTGGAAGAATAATTTTAGTCCCTCTTTTTGATGCTTTTTTTAAAAGATTTTTTGCAACATTCTTTTTTTCTTTTTCAGCTAAGGAAATACCAATCCTATGATTCATAGCTAGTAAAAAAGTATTTGCCATTGCTCCACCTATTATGATATTATCTGCAAGCCCTAAAAAATTCTCAATCACTCCAATTTTAGTGTCAATTTTTGAACCTCCAATAATTAAAGTTAATGGTTTAGATGGATTTGAAAGCTTATCAGAAAGAAACTTCATTTCCTGTTCAATTAAAAGACCCATTCCTTTAGTAGCAAAATGTTTTGTAATACCTGAATTTGAAGCATGATTTCTATGAGCAGTTCCAAAAGCATCATTTATATAAATAGAACCATGCTTTGCAAGCTGTGAAGAAAAATCAGAACTATTTTCGGTTTCCTCGTTATAAAATCTTAAATTTTCAAGTAGATGAATTTCTCCATCTTTAAGATTTCTAGAAACATCTATGGAGTCTTCTGAAATACAGTCTTCTGAAAATTTTATTGGCATTTCTAGTAATTCTGCTAATTTTTCTCCAGCAGGAATAAGTGATAATTTATCATCAATTTTACCTTTTGGTCTTCCCATATGAGACATTAATACAACCTTGGCACCTTGATCTAGGCAATATTTTATGGTCGGTATTGATTTAAGTATTCTATAGTCGTCAACAACTACTTCATTTTCGACAGGTACATTATAGTCTACTCTAATGAGAACAGTCTTTCCAGATGTCGTATTTGACGACTTGAAATCTATTGTAGAAATCTTACGCAGCATGACGGCATAAGATACAAATTAATTTAAACAATTCCTTGGTCAATCATGGAATCAGCAACTCTAACAAATCCACCAATGTTTGCTCCGTCAACATAGTTTATAAAGTCATCTTTTTTACCATATTTTACACAGGTGGTATGGATACGTTGCATAATTTCTTTAAGCAAACCATCAACCTTATCTCTAGATAATGGAATTCTTGTACTATTTTGACTCATTTCTATGCCTGAAATAGCTACTCCACCAGCATTCGCTGCTTTACCAGGTCCATATAATATTTTTTGGTTGATAAAATGGTGAACAGCATTTGTTGTTGAAGGCATATTTGCACCTTCCGCAACTACATAACAACCATTATCAGTTAGCTGTTTTGCATCATCAAGATTTAGTTCATTTTCCGTAGCACAAGGTAAAGCAATATCACATTTTATTGACCATGGACGCTTACCTTCAACATATTCTACGTTGAATTTTTTAGCATATTCCGAAATTCTAGCTGATCTGACGCTTTTCAACTTTTTAACATATTCAATTTTTTCTTGCGTTATTCCATCAGGATCATGAATAAATCCGCTTGAATCAGAAAGCGTAACTGGCTTAGCACCAAGCTCAATTAATTTTTCACAAGCAAATTGAGCAACATTGCCTGAACCTGATAATGTAACAGTCTTTCCTTTTAAAGAATCTTTTCTAACATTCAACATTTCTAGAACAAAATAAACTAAACCATATCCAGTTGCTTCAGGACGAATTAAACTTCCGCCCCAATTAGTACCTTTTCCAGTTAGAACGCCAGTAAATGCATTTCTAATTTTTTTGTATTGACCAAACATATACCCAATTTCTCTACCACCTACTCCAATATCTCCTGCAGGAATATCAGTTCTTCTACCAATATGTCTGTAAAGCTCATTCATAAATGCATAACAAAAACTCATTATTTCTTTATCGGATTTTCCTTTTGGATCAAAATTTGAACCACCTTTACCTCCACCAAGGTTTAAGCCGGTTAAACTATTTTTAAAAACTTGTTCAAAGGCCAAAAATTTTAATACTCCCAGATTAACGTTAGGATGAAATCTTAAACCACCTTTATAGGGTCCAATAGCAGAATTAAATTGGATTCTGTATCCTAAATTTACATGAACATTATTCTTGTCATCCATCCATGGAACTCTAAAAATAATTGTTCTATCTGGAACAACTATTCTATCAAGAATATTGAACTTACAATACTCTTCATTACTAGTAGCAGTATCCCAAATTGAATGTATTACTTCTTCAACAGCTTGATGGAATTCTTTTTGATCTGAATAATTATCTACAACTGAATCTAAAAATTCTTTTTTTGATTTATACTTCATTGAGTTAGTTATCTCCTATTTATTTCGTCAATGAATGAAATTACAAAACATTAAAAAAAAGCAAAGTATTTTTTAAAAAAATTTATTTTGAAAAATAAAATAATTTAGACATTTAATTCTATGTGATATAACTTAAGCCGTTTATGGCGGAGTAGCTCAGTTGG